>JAPLTU010000039.1:165000-254038 GCA_026397965.1 Verrucomicrobiota bacterium
GCCAGGCATGTCCGTCCTCCAATTCGGATTTGGCGGACCGCCCGATGGTAACCCGCATTTCCCGGCCAACATCACTTCGGATCGCATCGTCTATACGGGCACGCACGATAATGATACGGTCGTGGGATGGTTCGCCCAAGCCCAGCCGCAAGAACTTGAACGGCTTGAGCAGTTTTTCGGACCGATGGCCGAACCTCACGTCACTTTAGCCGAAGCGGCCCTAGCCTCGCCTGCCGTGGGTGCCTTCATTACCGTCCAAGACCTGCTCGGCCTTGGTACCGAAGCCCGCTTCAACACGCCTGGGAATCCGCAGGGGAACTGGACGTGGCGGATGACGGAGAGCCAGATGCAAAAGCTGATCGCTCAAATGCCCGCTTGGCGCAAACGCCTCAAGGCTGCGGGACGACTTAACGCGTAAGCCGACGATACTTCGGTCGGCGCGGCGTATCGGAGTCGAGCCCGAGCCGTTTCCTCCGGTCCTCCAAGTAGTCGCCGTAATTGCCTTCGTGCCAGACCACCCGGCTGTCGCCCTCAAAGGCGAGAATATGGGTCGCCACGCGATCAAGGAACCAGCGGTCGTGCGTCACGATCACCGCGCAACCGGCGAAACCCTCAAGGGCGTCTTCCAAGGCGCGAATCGTATTCACGTCTAAATCATTGGTCGGTTCGTCCAGTAGCAAGACGTTGGCGCCGGCCTTGATGAGGCGAGCGAGGTGGATGCGATTACGCTCCCCCCCAGACATGATGCCCACCTTGCGCTGTTGCACATCGCCAGTGAAACCAAAGCGAGCCGCATAGGCGCGCGCAGGCACCATAATCTTACCGAGGTGCACCATATCTTGGCCGTCGGAAATCGCCGACCATAAAGGGGCTTCGGCTGGCAAGGAATCGCGCGACTGATCGACGTAGGCGAGTTTGACCGTATCGCCTAGCGTTAAAGTTCCCCGATCAGGCTTTTCCTGCCCCGTGATCATGCGGAACAACGTCGTCTTGCCGGCGCCGTTAGGGCCGACCACGCCGACAATACCACCGGCAGGCAGCGAGAAATTGACTTCTTCCATCAGCACCCGGTCGCCATAGGCTTTCATGAGACCGCGTGCTTCGATAACGGCGCCACCGAGACGGGGGCCAGGCGGAATCCAAATTTCCGCCAGCTTTTCCTGTAGGTTCTGATCTTGGGTCAGCATCTGCTCGTAGGCCCGAATGCGGGCTTTGTTCTTCGCGACACGCGCCTTCGGCGAGGCGCTAGCCCATTCTCGTTCGCGCTCCATGGAACGCGAACGGGCCACCGATTGCTTTTCTTCCATCTCCACCCGGGCGCGCTTCTGGTCGAGCCACGATGAGTAATTACCCTTCCAGGGAATACCGCGGCCGCGATCGAGCTCCAAGATCCAGCCCGCCACGTTATCAAGGAAGTAGCGGTCGTGCGTAATGGCGATGACCGTGCCCTTATAGCTTTGCAAATGACGTTCGAGCCAGGCGACCGTATCGGCGTCCAAGTGGTTGGTCGGCTCATCCAGCAGAAGGATGTCGGGCTCCATCAGGAGTAATCGACATAAAGCCACGCGACGCTTTTCGCCGCCAGAAAGCGAGGACACGATGGCTTCGGCGGGCGGACAGCGCAGGGCTTCCATTGCCATGTCGATACGGGCGTCGAGGTCCCAGCCGCCACGCGTGTCGAGGATCGCCTGAATCTCGCCTTGGCGCGCGAGAATTTTTTCCTGCTCCTTGGCATCACCCGTCTCGGACACCTTAACGAACGTATCGTCATATTCTTCTAACAAAGCCTTCATGGCGGCCGCCGCCTGCATCACGCATTCGTGGACGGTGAGATGCTCATCGAGCCGTGGTTCTTGCGCCAGATAGCCCAAAGTATAGCCGGGCACCTGACTGATGGTGCCATCGAAGTCCGCATCCTCGCCGGCCATGATTTTAAGTAAAGTGGACTTGCCTGAGCCATTTAGGCCCAAAACACCGATTTTAGCCCCAAAGAAGTAAGAAAGTGAAATATCGCGGAAAATCGGCTTCTTTTCAAAAGACTTGGTCACCCCTGTCATCGTGAAGATTACCTTTTCGTCAGCCATAGGGAGAGATTTCTGAGTTCGGGGGCGGGGCGCAAGCGGAACCCACGGGCCTGGAAACTTTACCGTTCTTGACAAGAAAGGAGGCGTGCCCAAGGTCAAACGCAGTTCACCTTTACCGAGGTGGGCCCGTCTGGGCCCGCTTTTTTTGTCCCTAAATCATTTCACCGCCAACACCGCATATACCATGAGCGTCGACATCAAACAATTCCTCCAATACCTCGAAAAAGAGAAGCACATCCCCAAGGATGAAGCCTGCGCTCTCATCGTCGAGGCCATCAAATCCTCCGTCGAAAAGTCGGTCATGTCGGGACAAAACGTCGACATCACCGCCGACCCCGCCTCCGGGAAGCTCGAGGCCTACGTCATCTATAAGGTGACCGATGCCGTCTCGGACCCCCTCCAGGAGATGAACCCGGTCTCAGCCGTGGCCTTCCGCGCCGACGCCAAGGTCGGCGAAGAGATCCGCAAGCCCATCAACGTCGCTGACCTCGGTCGTATCGCGGCCAAGACCACGCAGCAGCTTCTCAATCAACGCTTCCGCAAAATCGAGAAAGACCAAGTCTTCCAAGAGTATAAGGATAAGGTCGGCGATATCGTCACCGGCATCGTGCGTCGCACCGAGCGCGGTAACGTCATCATCGAACTCGGCACCGCTGAGGCCGTACTCACCCATAAAGAACGCTGCCACGGCGACGAGTTCCGCACGGGTGATCGTATCCGTTGCCTCCTGCTGGAAATCCGCGACGACCCACAGCGTGGTCGCGAGTTCGTCCTCTCCCGCGCCAACCCGCAATTCGTCCGCCGCCTCCTCGAGCTCGAAGTCGCGGAAATCGCCGACAAGACCGTCACCATCGCCGCCATGGCACGCGACCCTGGTTACCGCACGAAGATCGCCGTTGATTCGCGCGATCCTAAGGTCGACCCCGTGGGCGCCTGCGTCGGTGCTCGTGGTGCTCGAGTGCGTAACATCGTCAAGGAATTGGGCGGAGAAAAGATCGATATCATCCGCTACCATCCTGAACCGCTCAAGCTCTTGGAAGAAGCCATCCGTCCGGCCCGTCCGCGCAATGTCCGCATCGACGAACGTACCCGCTCGATTTTCTTCGAAGTGGATGAAGACGACATGCGCATCGCAATCGGCAGCAAAGGCCGCAACGCCCGCCTGACCTCCAAGCTCATGGGCTGGGGCCTCAACATCTCCAAGTCCACCCACAGCGAACAAAGCTTCGAAGCCAAAGCTGGCGACGTCGCCGTTCGTTTGGCCGAACAACTGGGCGTCAGCCCGGAGCTGATCGCGAAGTTCGTCGGCTTGGGCATCTCCGGACTTGAAGCCTTTGAAGGCACCACGGTTGAAGACTTTAAGGAAAGCGGCATCCCGACCGAAGAGGTCGAAGCCGTCCTCGCCGCCGTCGCCCAGACGCGTAAGGCCTAATTTCCCTATTTTCTAAAGACCCATCGCCGCAACTATCGAACGAGCACATGACCGAGAAGAAGAAAAAGCCTGAAGCCAAGAAAGTAGTTGTGCCCCAACGTTACAGCGACGTCGCCAAAGATCTAGGACTCGAGGTCAAGGCCCTCATCGCCTTGGTCGATCAATTCGTAGAAGCACTACCGGAATGGAGAGACTACGTTTACTCCGAAGGAAAAAAGCCCGCCGCTTCGAGTAATTTCGGCAAGACCTATCGCGATGCGTTCATGACCTTCGCGGAAGATAAGTTACCGAAGAAGGCACCGGAACCGGAAGTCGTTGTGGTTCCCGAGCCGATCAAACCAGTCGTAGTTGAAGCTCCGAAGCCAGTCGCGCCGAAGGCGAACACGCCCACGCCGGTCAGTTTGCCCCCTCGCCCGACGATGGCTCCGCCTCCCGTCAGCCTGCCGCCCCGCCCTCCGGTCATTCCAGCGCGCCCAATTACGCCGACGCCGAGCCGCTCAGATTTCCCACCTGTCGTCATCAATTCGCCGACACCGCCCCCCGTTCGTCCGCCGAACATGCCCCCCGTTCGTCCGCCCATGACGGCCCCCGTGGTCAATCGTCCTGCCGCCACCGGTAGCCAAGTCGCACCAGGCAGCAAGGGGACCATCACGGTCCGCCCTCCCATCGTCGTGCGCGACTTCGCCATCGCCCTCAACCTCAAGCCATTCCAGGTCATCGGCAATCTGATGGAATTGAACAAAGTTGTCAGCGTGACTTCCGTCATCGAAGAAGCCGACGCTCGCAAGGTGGCCGAGCGCCATGGTTATACTTTAGAAATTCGCCACCGCGGCGAAGGCGTCCAAGCCGTTAAGAAAGTCGAGAAGCCCGCCGAAGACGATCCGGCGCTGCTAACTGTACGTCCCCCGGTAGTTTGCGTACTGGGTCACGTCGACCACGGTAAGACGACTCTGCTCGACTATTTCCGCAAGACCAACGTCGTCGCCGGCGAAGCTGGCGGCATCACTCAGCATATCGGCGCCTACTCCGTGGCCTACCAGGGCGAGAAGCCTGAGTACAAAGGACGGACCGTCACTTTCCTCGACACCCCGGGTCACGCCGCTTTTGCCAAAATGCGCGAACGAGGTGCCAGCGTGACCGATATCGCCGTACTCGTCGTCGCCGCCGATGACGGCTTTATGCCCCAGACCGAAGAGGCTTTGAAATTCGCCCAGAAGCATGCGGGCTCCATCGTGGCGGCCATCAACAAGGTCGACGCCAAAGGTGCCAACATCGATCGCGTCAAGCAGCAGATGCAGCAGCGCGGCATCACCCCGGAAGACTGGGGCGGCGAAGTCATCACCAGTCCCGTCTCCGCACTTAAAGGAACGGGCATGAATGAACTGATCGAATCCATTCTCCTGCAAGCCGAAGTCCTCGACCTGAAAGCTAATCCGAAATGTCCCGCCCAAGGCGTGGTCATCGAATCACAGATGGAAACGGGCCGCGGACCAACCGCGACCGTCATCGTCCAAAAGGGCACCTTGAAAACAGGCGATTCTTTCGTCTGCGGCGAAACCTGGTGCAAAGTCCGCGCCCTGATGGATGAGCATGGCACCCGGATGCCCAGCGTCAGCCCTGGCCGCCCGGCTCTTGTCTTAGGTTGGGACGCCGTCCCCGCGCCCGGCACCAAATTCCAGACCGTTAAGAACGACCGCGAAGCTCGCGAGATCGCCGAAGAGGCTGCTCTCGCCGGTCGCAAGCTCGCCGAATCCCAACAGTTGGCGCCTAACACGGGTGCCCGCCCTGGCATGTCAGACCTCGAGCGCTTGATGGCTGCCCTCGATAAAGATAAGGAAAAGATTCTCCGCGTCCTGCTGAAGGCCGACGTCAACGGTACCCTCGAAGCTCTCGAAGGTTGCCTGATTGAAATCAAGTCGACCAAGGTGCGCCTCGAGATTGTCGGGGGTTCCGTCGGACCGGTCACCCAAAGCGATGCCGATTTGGCTGCCGCCGCTAAGGCCTCCATCGTCGCCTTCGACACCAAGGTGGACAACGGCGTGCAGGCGCAACTCAAGCGCACCGCCGTCCGCCTGATTACGCATGACATCATTTACGAACTCATCACCCTCGTGAAAGAGGCGATGGCTGAGATGCTCGACCCCGAAGTCCGCGAAAGCAAGCTGGGCGCCGCCGAAGTGCGCGCCGTCTTCCCGCAGGGCAAAGAACACAAGGTCGCCGGTTGTATGGTCACCGAAGGGCTTATCCGCCGCGCCGCCAAGGCCCGCGTGGTGCGCAATGGCAAGATCATCCACAACGGACCGGTCGAAACGTTACGTCGCTTCAAGGACGATGCTTCCGAGGTCAAAGCGGGCTTCGAATGCGGCATCAAGCTCGGCGGTTACGACGAATATCAGCCAGGTGACATCATCGAAGCTGTCGAGATGCTCCAGATTCGTCCCAGCCTTTAATCGAAATGTCGCAACGTCAGCTCCGGGTCGCCGAATTGGTCCAACGCGAAGTCTCTTCCGCGCTGCGCCAAGGCTGGGGCAACGAAGCGGCGCTCATCACCATCACGCGCGCCAACGTCTCGCCTGACCTCCGTCAGGTACGCGTCGGCTTTGCGGTCGCCGGCGATGACGCCGCAAAAAAGGCCGCTCGCACTTTGCTCAAACGTATCCGCAACGAGATTCGCGCCACGGTCGGCGGCATCTTGCAGATGAAGAATACGCCCGAACTCAGTTTCGCTGAAGATGATGTGACGGGCGGAGTCGCTCGCGTCCAGGCCATGCTCGATGACTTATCGCGCAAGGATGGGACGACCCCGAAATACGACTAAGCCGTCGGCGGTCCGGGTTCAGGGAAATCGCGTAACGCCTCGCGAACGACGGCAGCCCGCCGCAAATCCCGTCCGTCGCTGTCCAGTTCGCCACCCTGCCGCATCTGCACGTGGGCCGGCTGGCCCTCAATCATCAGACGGTCCACGATATGACGACGCTCTTCGGGTAGGCAGCCCATATCGCAGGCCAGGCGAAGGTGAGATAACATGTTCATCGACTCCGCGCTTGTGAGCAGACGAGCATAACGCAACACGCCTAAAGAACGAGAGAGCCGATCGACGAACTTATCGCCCTCTTCCGTCGCGAGTTTACGACGCGCATTCCATTCCTGTTCGACGACATTCTTAATCCAACCGCTGAGGTGGCGCAGGATGGCATCTTCGGAAAGACCTAAGGTCTGCTGATTAGATATTTGGAAGATATTACCAGCGGCCTCCGTGCCCTCGCCCAGCCAACCGCGGACCGCGAGCCCATCCTGACTCAAGGCACGCGAAACTTTCTCCATATGACCGGCCAGGCAAAGCCCGGGCAGATGCACCATGGCGGAGGCCCGTAAGCCCGTGCCGACATTGGTTGGGCAGGCGGTCAGGTAGCCGAGCTTTTCCGAGAAAGCGAATTTGAGATCGGGCCCAAGGGCATCATCCAATTGCTCGGCGATATTCCAGGTTCCGCGCAGATGCCAGCCGGCCTTCACGACCTGGATACGTAGGTGGTCTTCTTCATTAATCATCACCGAACAGGTCTGGTCCTTGCTGATCACCGCTGCCCCGAATTTACCGGAAGCAAGTTCCTTGGAAACCAAATGGCGCTCGACCAATACCGCCCGGTCCAAATCGGTTAACTCCCCCATCCGTAAGACGTGCCCGCGCCTAAACTTCGGCGAGCGGTTAAGTGCCTCGACGCAGCGTTCGGCGATCTCTTTCCGTTGCGGCACTTTCGCCCAACCCGGGAACGGCATCCCGTCCAGATTGCGGGCCAGCCGAATGCGCGTACTGAGTACGACCGCCTGCTGCGCACCCAACATATGGGTGAGCTCATTTTCAGCGGAAAGGATGTCTTGGACGGACATATCAAGAATTACTTAGTTGGAGTTCTAATTGGGCGATTTCGTCCCGTAAGCGAGCGGCACCTTCAAAATCTTCGGCGGCAATGGCGACCTCCATCTCCGTGCGAGCGACTTCGAGGCGGTGTCGCATCTGCCCGACGGGGGCGACGCCCGCGGGTGCCCGCCCGACGTGGGTCGCTTCGTGCTGCACCTTGATCAAGAGGCCGCCGAGCGCGTCGCCGAACGTCTTCCAACAATCCGGGCAACCCAGCCGTCCGCGCTTACGAAAGTCGATATCCGTAAACCCGCAATGCGGACAAATCAGCGACGGCGCCACGGCCGGAGCGATTAAGGCATCGGCTAATTGAAATATCGCCGGATCGGTGGCGCCGCCCTTTTGCGCACAAGCCTCGCATAGATGCACCTTCGTGACCTTCCCCTGAACGACCTGGGAAAGGTGAACGGTGGCGGCCTCCTCGCAAAGCGAACACTTGAGCGGCTGGGACATCTCTAAACACAGAAAACACCCCAAGATAGATTGGCAAGGGCAAGCGGGGAGCGGGGTTTGACTTCATGCCCATGGGTCACTTGATGGAGGTAGTCAGATGTCCTCCAAACCCCGCATTGTCATCACTGGGCTGGGCCTAACCGCCCCCAACGGCAACTCCCTCCCAGAGTTTCGGGCCAACCTGCTGGCCGGAAAGGCGCGAATCGCCGAAATCGAGGTCCGCCACATGGGCAAACACCCGGCCGGGGTCTGCGACTTTGATGAGGCCAAATGGCAGAAGCGGAAAGAGATTCGGAATGGCACCCGCGTCGGTTCGATTTCAATTTTCTGTGCCCGCGAAGCCCTCGGCAGTTCCGGACTTGATTGGGACAAGGTCGATAAATCCCGCGTCGGTGTCTACCTTGGCATCACCGAGCACGGCAACGTCGAGACCGAGAATGAGATCTTTAATATCTCCCAATTCGGCAACGACACGAAATATTGGACCCACCACCACAACCCCCGGACGGTGGCGAATAATCCTGCAGGTGAAGTAACGATGAATATGGGTATCACCGGACCGCACTACACCATCGGTGCCGCCTGTGCGGCAGGTAATGCCGGTCTGATCCAGGCCGCACAAATGCTCCAGCTCGGGGAAGTCGACCTCGCCTTTGCGGGTGGCGTCTCCGAGTCCATTCACACCTTCGGTATTTTTGCCGGCTTCAAGAATCAAGGCGCCCTCGGCGCGCACGAAGACCCCAACAAGGCCTCCCGGCCTTTTGATAAAAACCGCAACGGCATCGTCATTTCAGAAGGTGGCGCAATTTACATTTTGGAACGCCTCGACGACGCCCTTGCCCGCGGAGCACCTATCATCGCTGAAATCGCTGGCTGGTGCATCAACTCCGACGCCACTGACGCCGTGCTCCCGAATCCGGAACGACAGGCTGAATGCGTACAGATGGCCCTTAAACGGGCTGGCATGAAGCCGCAGGACATTCAGATCGTCTCCACCCACGCCACGGCGACCGCCTTAGGCGACATCCAGGAGTGTACCGCCTTGCGAGCGGTCTTCGCCGGCTGCCCCGAGACCAAGGTCAACAATACCAAGAGCTTTATCGGTCATTGCATGGGGGCGGCGGGCGCGCTCGAATTAGCGGGCAATATACCCTCTTTTGAGGATAATTGGGTGCATCCGACGATCAATATCGACGAATTAGACCCCGAATGCGACATGCCTGGGCTGGTTATTAACCATCCCATCAAAGTTGAGAGGGTAAACGCCATCCTGAATAACTCCTTTGGCATGCTTGGAATCAATTCTGCCCTCATCGTTAAGAAATATGGGGTTGCCTGACAGGCCCAGCCTGTTTGAAACAAGCCCCTGACTATATGACCAAGGAAACCATCAAACAGGTCGTTCTCGACATCATCTCCGACATTGCGCCGGATGAGGACCTATCCGTTGTTAAACCCGAGGTTCGCCTCCGCGACCAGCTTTCCCTGGATTCCATGGATTTCCTCGATATCGTAATGGAATTACGAAAAAAGCACGGGATTGAAGTACCGGAAGCTGATTACGTGCAATTGGCCTCCCTTGATTCGTGTGCCGACTACTTGCTCCCCAAGTTCTTGGCCAAGGCCAGCAAATAAGCCTCACCACCGGCTCTCGCAGACCGCCCACCTGGGCGGTCTTTTGTTTTAACGGTAAACCTTAAGAAATTGAGCCGTATTCTGGATTTACTCCCCCTTCATTCCGTTCAGATTAACCTCTGCCCACCCCCGTGAGAAACCTCCTCGCCCTGCTCTGCTTGAGCACTGTCATCGCTCAAGCGGAAACAGTCCAATTGCGCCGTACCGGCAACCCCACCGTGATTACTTTTGAGTATATCACTCAGGACGAGCTTACGGTCATGGTAAAATTGGCGGACAAGGACAACGTGCTCACTTACCGCTGGGAAGACCTTGACCAAGATTGGATCAAGAAAAATAACCCCAAGCTCTGGGCCGAACGGGAACTGCTCCTGACGCCCGTCGAAGTCAGTGACAAGAAAATGGGTAAGAAAGAGGAAGAACTCGACCCCTTTGCCGTGGTCATCGTTCCCACTGACGTAAAAAGCTTACTTAAAACCCTAAATGCCGCCCTTTACGACGGGCTGAAGGGTCTGCCGATCGAAAAAAACATCGTCGCCGCCTGCAAAGAAGTAGATCTCGAAGAGACTCTTTTTTGGAAAGGCTATGAAGAACTGAAACGGGCCAGCGCCAGCGACCCTTCCAAGATAGTCGAAGCGCCCGTGGTGGAGAAAGAACGTGAAGTGAAAGCCAAACCTACCGTTAAGACCAAAAACTCCGCCGCCGTCGCAGTTGCGACCCGGAGCTTGGCTAATATCGAAAAAGAGACTAACGCCAAAAAAGACTTAGCCGACGACCTGAAACCTTTCACCGGCTTTGGCTACCTCAAGCATGTGTCCGAAGGGAATGCTAAGATGAAAATCGCTTGGATGATTCTTCGTCGCGCGCCAGATGACCGTAAGATCATCGTCGCTTGTCTTCGCAAGCATGAAGCGATGGCCAGCGAATTAGCCGATAAAACTGAATCCAAATTCATCAAGAGCGATGCCTTGGTCGTAAAGAAGATCATCTCGAACGTCGCCGAGGATATTGAGAAGATCAGCCGCGAAACCCTCACGATGGAGGTTAAGTTTCAGAACGACTGCCAGGCCCTCATCAGCCGGATGAGTCGGTAGGCCGTAAGGCTTCCCTAAAAGTGCAACAGGTCCAGCCGCCTCCCCGAAGGAAGACGGCTGGTTTTTTAATGGTGGAGCCTATCGGGCTTGAACCGACGACCTCTTGCATGCCATGCAAGCGCTCTACCAGCTGAGCTAAGGCCCCTTAAAGGGAAAGTAGAACAAAGGTGTCGATAGGGGCACGGTCAACGCTTTTTTCCCTTATGAACCAAGTCTCGCGTTGCCAAAGGACAGCGGTACGGTTGCCCTTTCTGCGTGGAAGAACCTGAAGAACAGCCAACTGAGCCCAGCCGGGCCAATTCCTGGGGTATCCGCATCGAAAAGGAATTCATCGAGACCTTGCCGGTAGGCGAATGGACGGGGCCCATCGACCTCATCGAAAACGAAAAAGATGCCGAGCGAGCAGTCGCCGCACTCCTCCGCGACCGCGTCCTGGGCTTCGACACCGAGACCAAGCCCTCCCACACGCGCGGCGAATATAACCTGCCTTCCATTCTTCAGCTGGCCGGCGAGCACCATATTTTCATCTTCCGCCTCGACCATTGCGGCGGCATTCCGCTGACCTTTCCGCTCCTCTGCAACGACCGCCAAGCGAAAGTCGGCGTGGCAGTCCGCGATGACGTCAAAAACCTCCGCGCCCGGGCCCCCTTCGACGACCGGAGCTTCATCGATATTTCCGATCACACCAAGAAAGCCGGAGTCGAAAATACCGGCCTCCGCGCCCTCGCCGCCCATTACCTGGGATTGCAGATGAAGAAGTCCAAGAAAGTCCAGACTTCCAACTGGGCCAAGCCCCTTGATGAACGTCAGATTCAATACGCCGCCAATGATGCGTGGTTTGGTCGGGAGCTCTTCATTAAGCTCGAGAAAGACGGTCTGGTTCCAAGATTCGAATGAGCGCCGAAGCCTCCCGCGCCGCTAACGCGTTGAGCCTCGACTCCACTCAGCGGCACATCTTCCTATGCGTGAAATCCTCCGAGCAGGCCTGCTGCGCCGGAGAACTCGCGCTGAAATCTTGGGAGCATTTAAAGGTACGGCTGAAGCAACTTGGGCTTTCCGAGCAAGGCGGCGTCCAACGCACCAAGGCAGACTGCCTCCGGATCTGTGTCGACGGGCCCATCGCCGTCATCTACCCGGAAGGTATTTGGTATCGCAATTGCACTCCGGAAAATCTCGACCGCATCATCACCCAGCACCTCATCGGGGGCAAGACGGTCGAGGAACTCCGGTTCGCCGGCCCTACTTCGCCTTCGTCTCTTTCTTCTTAGGGATATCGACCTTCTGGGCGAGTGCGCGAAGTTTCGGATAAAGTTCGGCGTAAGGCACATCTTGGACGGCTCCCCCTGACTTGACGGCCATCGCCGCCGCGACCCCAGCCGATTCACCAAGGATCATCCAGACGGGCTCCATCCGGATGGAAGTCATGGCGATATGGCTCGCCGAGATGCAGACCGGAACGAGAAGATTCGCGCACTGCGCCTTCTTGGGGACAATCGCTCGGTACGGAATCTTATAAATACCGCGATGCTCATCCTCAAGGTAGAGCATGGAGTAATAACCACCCATCAGCGCGACTTTACCATCCAACGCGACCGTGGCATAAGGCCATTCGTCGACACCATAAGAGGCCAGGCCGACAGAATCCGCCGGCGCCGACTTCCCTTCCATGTCTTTTTGGGTGACGACGTAGTCGGAGACCATCCGACGAGCCTCGCGCACGTAAAGTTGATGCGGATAGCCCTTGGTGTCGTCAAACGCGCCCTTCTCCAAGCCGGCGCTGAGGGCGATCTCCTGCTGCTTCGCGGGGACGCTGGGATCGGTGCGTAAGAAATGCGTCATCCCACGGACGAAATCCTGCTGTTCTTTCCAAATGCGCGCCCGGGTAGGGTAATCGCCATCGGCGTAGTCGGCATTATGGCCGTAATTGGTCGGAGCAAAAAGCGCCCGGGCGAGATTACCCGCGCCACCAGAATAAATCCGCCCCCCAGACTTTTCCCAACCATCGACTTTGCCCCGCATCACGCGGCCCGACAAGATATCGACACCCTGCTGGAACGCCCGGCGATAGAGCTCGAATTGCTTTGGGTCGTAATTGGCCGGCGGCTCGATTGGCAGACCCTCTCCCTTGAAGACAAAACGCCAGCGGAAACCGTAACCCATCGTGAGCTTATCAGCATCCCCGACCGGAGCGACCGGGGTCGATTGTAGTCCCGGCAAGAGGCCGCTTTGCGGGTCGCCCGCCCTGACATAGGGGTCGATGGCATAGACCGACATCGGCGGCTGCGCCCCGGCCAAGCTCTCGCCATAAGTTGACTGTGCTTCGCGACCGTAAGCGTAGGCAACGCCGGCACGTGCCATAAGATCGCCCTCATAAGAACAATCGATGAAGACCTTCGCACGCACGACACGGGCGGCTGCCTGTGTCGGCAAAGCCGGCGGGCAGCCGTATTCGTCGAACGGCGCCAGATCCAAAATAATCGAACGAATGACTCCGTCGGTCTTTTCAACGGAGCTCACCCGATGTTCGCGTAACACCGGAACCCCCGCGGCCTTAAGCAGATCGCCAAACGCCGAGCGATATTGCGCATCGTTATAATCCTTCTTCAGAATCGGGCGGGTCGAACCACTGACCGCCTCTTCGCGGCCCCAGTCGACATGCATCAAGCCTCCGCCGGTCATGCCACCCAGCCAGCGGCTCGGCTCGACCACGATGACCTTGGCTCCCTCTTTTGCGGCGGCACAGGCGGCCATCACGCCGCTAGCGTTGCCGCCATAGATGCAGACGTCGTAGAGCTCGGGCTTTTCGGCACGGAGCACCGATAGTCCGAGGAGAAAGGCGGAGGCGAAGCGCATGATAGGGATGACCCTTTGCTAGGCCGTCCCGACCAAAAGTCAAAGCGGGCTTACTTTAAGGCCTTCTCGATAGCCTTGGCCAGCTCTGCGGAGTCCGGCTCGACGTCGGAACTGAAACGGGCGAGCAACTTACCGTCTGCACCGATGAGGAATTTATTGAAGTTCCAGGTCACGGGTCCGGGATGCCCTTCCGCTTTGCTCGTCAGTTTTTCGAAAAGTGGGTGCGCGTCGCCCTTGATTGCGACCTTGGCGTACATCGGGAAGGTCACCTTGAACTCGGCTGAACAAAACTTCTTAATCTGCGCTTCCGAGCCAGGCTCCTGTCCGCCGAAATCGTTGGACGGGAAACCTGCGACGATGAGTCCCTTGGATTTATAAGTTTCATACAACGACTGCAGACTGGCATATTGGCGGGTATAACCACATTCGCTGGCGACATTGACGACCAAGACCGCTTTGGGTTTGGCGGCGCCCAGCGTCGTGTCGAGGCCATCGATATCCCGGACGGTGACGCCGAGTAGGCCAGGGGCGGAAGCAGCATGGAGGGATGTCATAAGTAGAGTCGAAATCAGCAGGCGGTTAAACATATTTGAAATGAAGTCCTTTCTGTCCAGAGGTCAAGCGACCGGGCTCAGAACATCTCGGCGCCACGCACCGCCGTGACGAGGTGATACCATTCCTCGCGGGGTCAGCTCCACGTCGACGGCGGAGGCCAGTTTAAGAACCTATTCCGGATCGGTGCTACCGACAATCGGTATCATCTGAAACTCGAGGCTACGCGGCGGCGTCTGAATCGCTCTCGTCAGCAGGCCAGATAGCGGCCAACACGGCCCGAAACGCTTCGACCTCGATCACGGCGGCAGGGTTGTCGACGATTTCGATACATTCATAATTATCCCACATCTCTCCCACTTTCTTGACGTTCCAATAAGCCAACGCGAGCGCCTGCCAGAGTTCGA
The DNA here is from genome assembly GCA_026397965.1 of Verrucomicrobiota bacterium. Taxonomy (GTDB): domain Bacteria; phylum Verrucomicrobiota; class Verrucomicrobiia; order Opitutales; family UBA953; genus UBA953. The sequence goes on from JAPLTU010000039.1 coordinate 179,430, forward strand.
AGCCGTCCATCTGCGCGCGGGGCAGCCAAGCGACCGCTACGGGAATTTCTTCGGTCAGGTCAGACTCCTCCCAGAGCACATCAAAGCCGCCGCAAACGCTCGGACCGATATACTGCGAAGTGAATTCCGTATTCTCAATGCCCGCCTCCAAATAATATTGGCAGACTAATTGCTTGGACTCCGGCTCCAGCTCATCGCCGCCGTCGTCGTGATAGGTGCATGGCTCGACCATACCCCAACGTTTAAGGGTTACGGCCTCCCCGCAAGTCAGGATTCCTTGCGGCCAGCCCAAGCCAACAGCACCCAACCGGTGATCAATAATAGCCCGCCCACCGGAGTAATCGCGCCCAACCAACGCGGAGCACCCAGGGCCATGGCATACAGCGTCCCAGCGAAGATCACAGCGCCGACCGCCCAAAGCCGCGGCGGCCAGGCGGAGCGACCCGCAATCGCGCCAATGGCGACGGCGTGGGCGAGGAGGTAGTAGGTGGCGGTCTGCCACCAGCCAGCGGCCTCCGGGATCAGGGCGAGGCGATCCTTGAACCCATGGGCGCCGAAGGCCCCAAGCGCGATGGCAATCGTGCCAAGGAACCCTGCAAGGACGTGACGGTTCATCGCTTACGCGCCGGCGTCGGCGCCACTCTTCTTCTGCGTAAAGACGAGGCCCTTGTCGCCCACCGATACAATCACCGGCTCTTCCTTATTGAATTCAGAACGCAGGATGGATTCGGCCAACGGATCTTCCAGCAGGCGCTCGACGGCACGACGCAACGGCCGGGCTCCATATTTTTCGTCCCAGCCGTTCTCAACCAAGTAGCCGCGCGCAGCTTCGTTGACCACAAGCTTGATGCCAAGATCGAGCAGACGCTTGGCCACCTTGGCGACTTCGATGTCGACGATCTTGGTCATATGCTCCTTTGCGAGCTGTTGGAAAATGACGATGTCCGTAAGGCGGTTAAGGAACTCCGGCTTAAAGGCTCGCTTGGTCTCTTCCATGATGCGCTCCTTGAGCTTCTCGTAGTCCCGCGTCGAACTCACGCCGACATCGAAGCCGACAGAGTTATTGCGCTGGAGGACATCGGCTCCGACATTCGAAGTCATGATGATGATCGTATTCCGGAAATCCACCACCCGGCCCAAGGAGTCGGTCAAACGACCGTCTTCCAAGGCCTGCAGCAGCAGCTGGATGACATCGGGGTGGGCTTTTTCGATTTCGTCGAAAAGCACCACGGAATAAGGCTTCCGGCGCACGGCTTCCGTGAGCTGACCGCCTTCGTCGTGACCGACGTAGCCGGGAGGCGAGCCGATGAGACGCGAGACGGTAAACTTCTCCATGTACTCGGACATGTCGATCTGGATGACGGCTTCGCTTTCGCCGAACATGCGCTCCGCCAGGGAGCGGGCCAAAAGTGTCTTACCCACGCCGGTCGGGCCCAGGAAGAGAAAGGAACCGATGGGACGGCGAGGGTCTTTCAGGTCGGCGCGCGAACGGCGGAGGGCGCGAGACACGACCTCACAGGCACGCTCTTGTCCGATGACCGCAAGCTGCAGGTCTTTTTCGAGGTCGAGCAGTTTTTGGGTTTCTTTCTTCTCCAGGCGATTCAGCGGGACGCCGGTCCAATCCGCGACGATGTGCATCATCTCATCCTCACCCACCGTAATGCGTTTTTCGTCACGCTTCTTACGCCACTCTTCGAGCATCTTCTCGCGCTTCGCGCGGAACTTCTTCTCTTGATCACGGAGGTTGGCGGCTTCTTCAAATTTCTGGTGACGCGAAGCGTCTTCCTTTTCTTTGACCACGCGGTCGATTTCGACCTGGACGGCATCGATGTCGGGCGGGACGTTCAGCGAACGGATACGCGCGCGAGCTCCGGCCTCATCCATCACGTCAATCGCCTTGTCAGGCAGGTGCCGCGCGGTGATATAGCGATGAGAAAGACGGACCGCGGCTTCGATGGACGCATCCGTATACTCGCACTTGTGGTGCTCCTCGTACTTGTGACGGATACCGCGCAGGATAAGTACCGCATCTTCGGGCGACGGATCGTCGATTTTGACGGACTGAAAGCGGCGTTCGAGGGCCGCATCCTTTTCGATATGCTTGCGATATTCTGAAAGCGTCGTGGCGCCCACGCACTGGATTTCGCCGCGCGACAAAGCTGGTTTCAGGATATTGGAAGCATCCATGGCCCCTTCGGCGGCGCCGGCTCCGACGATGGTATGCATCTCATCGATGAAGAGGATGATGTTCTTGGCGCGCTTGATCTCATCCATGATACCCTTGATGCGCTCTTCAAACTGGCCGCGATACTTCGTGCCCGCGACCATCAAGGCGAGATCGAGGGTGATGACCTTACGGTCGAGTAAGATTTCCGGCACGATACCGGCGGCGATTTCTTGGGCCAAGCCTTCGACGATCGCGGTCTTGCCGACGCCGGCTTCACCAATTAGCACGGGGTTATTCTTCGTCCGGCGGCATAGAATCTGGACGACGCGACGGATTTCTTCTTTGCGACCGATGACGGGATCCAACTCTCCGGCCCGGGCAAGTTCGGTCAGGTCGCGACCGAAAGTCTTGAGCAGTGACAGACGTTCACTACGACCGGGACGACTGGCTTCTTCCGAAGATTTGCGCGAGGAGGGAGGTTCGTCGCCTTGCGACTCTTCGCTGGCCGGTGGTTCATCGCCTTTTTCCGAAGCTTCCGAGGCGGAAGCCGCCGGATCGATATCGGCGAGGATTTCTTTACGACAGCGCTCTAAATCGACATCGAGTGACTGTAATACGCGAGCCGCCACGCCCTCGCCTTCTTTCAAGAGACCCAGTAAAATATGCTCTGTACCGACGTAAGCATGACCCAGACTACGAGCCTCGGTCACCGCGTGTGACATCACCTTTTGCACCCGTGGTGTCAGGGGAATCGTTTCCGATGCTTTGGCTTCTTCGGGACCAGGCCCGACTTGTTTCTCAACGGCAGCCCGGACCGTCTTGAGGTCGAGCCCCATGCGACCGAGCACATTTACGGCGACGCCTTCGCCAAGCTTAATGAGACCGAGCAGGATGTGCTCGGTGCCTACGTAACCGTGATTAAAGCGGCGAGCTTCAGCACGGGCGAGTTCCACGACCTTACGGGCGCGGGGAGTAAAGTTGTTGTTTTTGTCCTTATCCATAGTGGTGGGGTAACCCCGAAGGGTTATTAAGCAGGGACTATGCCCGAAGCTTGCTGGGGTTCAAGCGTTCCCCCACGATTGGCAATAACCCCAGCTTTTGACTTTGCCAGCGACCGCGACCGGGTCTTTCTATCTAGCATCATTATGGGAATTAGCATGCCAGCGGCCGGAGAGGCTATCCGCGACCTCGTGAAAGGCCTGCAAGGCCATAAAATTGCCGTATTGGGCCATATGCGGCCTGATGGAGACTGCGTTGGCTCCCAAGTTGCCCTCTGCCGCATGCTACTCGCTGCGGGGGTAGACGCCCTGTGCGTCAACCGGGATCGGGTCCCTCCCAATCTCACCCCCTATGTCGAAGGGGTAATCTTTCTGACCAACGAAGAATATACTGCTGATGGACGCGAAGCCATCACCGTCGACTGTGCCGATGCGTCACGGGTAGGGACAGAGCTGCTCGGCAAGTTTCCCGCTGGGGTCTTGGCTAATATCGACCACCACGCTTCCAACCCAGATTATGCCCAAATCAATATCGTCGTCCGGGAAGCGGCGGCGACTTGTCACATCCTCGCCGATGCCGCCCTAAGCCAAGGCCTCGCCTGCGATGTAATCACGGCGAAATGTCTCCACCTGGGCATCCTGACCGACACCGGACGCTTTTGTTATTCGAGCGCGACCGCCAGCGTCTTTGAAATCATCGCGCAACTCGTCCGTCGCGGCGCCAACCCCGCCGAAGCCAATTTCCGCGTCTTCGAACAAGAGAGCCGGGGCAAGCTTGAACTCACGCGACGCTTTCTGAACAGCATCCGTTTTCATGAAGATGGCAAAATCTGCTCGGGCGAACTAACGCCGACCGATTATGCGGCCACGGGCACCAGCAAAGAAGATAAAGAAGGCTTGGTTGAATTTCCCCGCTCCGTCGAAGGCGTGGAAATCGCGGTGCTCATGGAAGAAGGCAAAGACGGCGTGCGGGGAAGCTTACGTGGGCGCGACCCGAAGCTTCGCTTGGACTTACTGGCCGGCAAACTCAACGGCGGCGGTCACGTACTCGCGGCTGGGTTCAATATGTTGGGCTATAAACTTGAAGCCGACCGGGAAAAAATCGTCGCAATCGTCGCAGCGCATTACCGTGAATACTCCGCCCGATGAGTGACCTCGTCGCCGAACCAGAAGGCGTACTGCTGGTAGATAAACCCCAAGGCATCACCTCGCATGACGTCGTCGATAGCGTTCGCCGACTTTATCAAACCCGCCGCGTCGGCCATGCGGGCACGCTCGATCCGATGGCGACGGGCCTGCTGATTGTCTTGGTCGGCAAGGCCACCAAGGCCTCACAATACCTGATGTCCCAAGAGAAAGAATACTTGGGCGAGTCTACGTTGGGAGCCGTGACAGATTCACAAGATGCCGACGGCGTAATCGTCGAGACGACGTCCGTACCCGAACTGACCGCCGAACAAATCCAAGCCGCGATGGATACGATGTTGGGAGACCAATATCAAACCCCACCGATGCATTCGGCCAAGAAAGTCGGCGGTAAGAAACTCTATGAGCTCGCCCGCAAAGGTATCGAAATCGAGCGCGAACCTCGCTTTATCCGCATCAACGCCTTCGTGCTAACCTCGTGGGTCAGTCCTAAGATTACCTTCCGCGTCCACTGCACCAAGGGCACCTATATCCGGACGATTTCGCATGACCTTGGGCGAAAACTAGGTCCAGGCGCGCACCTCTCTGCCTTACGCCGCACCCTCTCCGGAAACTTAACCATCGCGCAGGCTGCCACGCTCCAAGAACTCGGCGCCTGTTCCCGCGAACAATTGCACGAACGGCTAATTCCCGTGCGGGACGCCGTCCCCAGCATCGCCCTTGGATGAGTCAGAGCCGCCCACTTCACCTCGCCATCGGCGCGTTTGACGGCGTCCACCTCGGGCATCGCGCGGTGCTTCATTCCGCCCGGGCGGCCGCAAGGCAGGACGGTGGAGTTGTCGGCGTGCTCACCTACGACCCACATCCAAGCAAAATCCTCCGGCCTGACGCACCTGTCCCGTTGATTTTTAACCGCCGCCAGAAAGACGAGCGGCTTACCGAAGCGGGCGCTCAGATGGTTCATCATGAGAAGTTCGATCGCCATCATGCCGCCATCGAAGCGGCCGACTTTCCGGCTTGGCTTAAGAAGACATTCCCTCACCTCAAATCGCTCCACGTCGGTTCAAATTTTCAGTATGGCTGCGGACGAACTGGAAATGGAGAAAGCCTAATCGCGCACGGAGCTCAAGCCGGCTTGAACGTGTGCCTCATCGCCGCCGTCCAGCTGGGCAGCGAAACCGTGAGCAGCTCTCGGATCAGACAATGTCTCGCCGAGGGCGAACTCGATCTCGCCAATGCCATGCTCCTGCGACCCTATGAGGCCGAAGGCGTGATCATCAGCGGCCGACAAATCGGCCGAACCATCGACTTTCCGACGGTCAACGTCGCTTGGGAGCCCGAACTCAAGCCCGCCTACGGCGTGTATGCCGTCGAAGTCATCTTCAAGGGCGAGGCCCTGCCCGCCGTGGCGAATTACGGTATCCGACCGACCGTCGAAAGCGGACCCGTCGCACCGCTCCTTGAGGCGCATATCCTTAGCGGTACGGCACCGGCCACCGGTGAAACCGTGCGCATCCGCTTTATTCGCCGCCTGCGCACCGAACAAAAATTCGCGGACCTATCGGCACTCCAAGCGCAGATCGCCAAGGACTCGGCAGCGGCCAAGCAGGTGCTGGGCTTACTGGGCTAGTTTAAACCTTGGTAATCAGCTGAGATCATCAGGCCGCACCGTGAGCAGGAAGGCTTCTACGGTTAGATACTCTCGGCGAATTTCTTGATGATGCCGCCAAAGGCCCCGTTTGAGAAGAAGATGACGCAACGCGGAGACGGGTCCGACTTCACGAGGGCGGTCAGTTCGGCGAGCAGGGCGTCGCTGGAAACCGGGGCGAAACCCTTCTTGCCCGCCTGCGTGATCGCGGCGGCCACACCCGCACTATCGAAACGCTCTTCGCCGAGCTTGTCGGCGCGATGAGGCGGAGCCAGGAAGACCTCATCGGCCTTCTTGAGCGCTTCACGGAAAGCATCCTGCATCACCTTGCGGGCAGCGGTGTTGCTACGCGGCTCGAAGCAGGCGACGAGACGGTGATGCGGATAGCGTGCACGCAATGATTCCAAGGTTAGATCCAGCGCAGTCGGGTGATGGCCGAAATCTTCGATCACCGTCAGGTCGGGACGGTCGACGAGCACCTGTTGGCGACGCTGGACGCCCTGGAACTTATCTAGCGCGTCGAGCTTCAGCTTCGTCGGATCCTTCGCATCTAACAACAGGCCGGCCGAGACCGCCGCCATCGCCGCGTTACGCGCATTGAAGAGGCCCGGCAGGACCCACTTCACCCTACCCCACTCCTTACCCTTCCAGACCAAGGTGAATGCCGACCCCGTCGAGGTTTCGTTGAAGTCGGCGATGGTTGCATGATTGGTCGCACCGACACCCACTCGAACGACGGGAGCCCAGGTGATATTCTTTACCAGCCCGAGCACGTTAGCGTCATCGCCGTTGGCGACAATCGCACCGTTACGCGGAACGATTCGGAGCACATGGGAAAATGTCCGGAGCACGTCGTCGAGATCGCGGAAGATGTCCGCGTGGTCGAATTCACAATTATTAACCGCCAGAACGTGCGGTAGATACTGGATGAACTTACTGCGCTTGTCGAAAAAGGCCGTGTCGTATTCGTCGCCCTCGATGACAAAGGGCCCACCCTTGATCCCCGGGTCTGAAGAATCGGGCAAATCGCGCGGGACGCCACCGACCAGCCAGCCCGGCTCGGCGCCGTTGGCCTTGAGCAAGGCCGCCGCCATACAAGTCGTCGTCGTCTTCCCGTGTGTACCAGCGACTACGATGTTTCGACGTTCATTGAGGAGATGCGTCCGGAGAAGTTCTGGCAGCGATAGGTAACGCTGCGTACGCATTTCCAAAAGCCATTCTACCTCCGGGTGGCCGCGTGAAGCGATATTCCCTACGACGACCAGGTCGGGCTTGATTGACGCCAACCGTTCCGCTGACCAGCCCTCCAAGATATCTATCCCCGCGCTCCTCAGATGGTCTGACATCGGCGGATAGATGCCCGTATCTGAGCCCATGACTTCATGACCAAGCGCCCGCATCAGCAAAGCCGCATTGCCCATCGCCGTCCCGCAGATGCCCATGAAATATATCCGCATGGGGCGATAAAAGAGAAGATGGGACCAAGGGCGAGAAAGTTAGGTGAAAAATCCCTGGCGGCGACCCGGCGTACTCCCAAAAAGAAGGCCCCCAGCTGACTTCAGCTGAGGGCCTGTACCTGCTTCTTCCGACGGTGCTAACTTGGGCTTTTGCTGCCTGCTGATGGCTGACCATCCGTTACTCATCGACGTCCTCACTGGCTTTCCATCTGTTTTCACTGATTTCCAGCCCGCTCTGACTTCGTGTTTTCACCGACCTATTGAGCCCTCACCGGCAACCGGCTTACTACGCACCGTCCTTACGCCGCCCGCCCTAATTCGCCTAGATCTGTCGGATGCGGATGATTCCTTTTTTCTTTTTCTAGACGATGGCGCCGACGAAGTTGGCGGTCGACCTTATCGACCAGAAAATCAATTGATTTATATAAATCATCGGACTCTTCCCGAACCACGATATCCGGACCCGGTAACTCCAGCCGGATTTGGGCCGCAAACTCGCGACTATGGTCGCTACACCGGGTATGGACGAGCTCGACATGCACGCGGACGATCCGCGGGTTGTGGCGCAAGAGTCTTTCGACTTTAGCGCACACGGTTTCTTTCAGGGCATCGGTGAGGTCCATATGGACTCCTGACACGACGATCGGAGCACTTGTCATGTGTGTTGTGTTATTGGGGTTAACGTGAGATTCTGCGGCCATGTCAAAGAACGACACCATCGATAGATTTTTCAGAAGTTTTTCCTGTATCATCATTTCGGGAGCCTCGTCGGGGATTGGACGCGCAATACTCTCGCGCATTGATGATGCTGGAGTCGCCACGGCCGTGTTCAACCTTTCTCGGACCGCACCCCAAGGGGTTTCTAATACCCTTAACTTCACTCACCTTACCTGCGACCTCTCACAACCGACTGACATCACGAAGGTTGTCGGTGAATTACGAAAACTAATGCCACGTGATGGCAGAATACTACTGATTAATAATAGCGGGTTCGGAGCTTACGGCGAATTTCCAGCCCCGGGATTAGCTCACACGCTCGTAATGATTGACGTCAATGTCCGCGCACCCGTTGAACTTACAGGATTGCTCTGGTCGGAATTAAAACAACGAGGCGGCATGGTAGCAAATGTGGCCTCGCTGGCCGGCTATCAGCCTACTCCGCTGATGACGACCTACGCGGCCACGAAATCGTTCCTGCTTAACTGGAGCATCGCGCTTAATGCGGAGGCTAAAGCTCATGGCATCCGCTGCGTTGCGATTTGTCCCGGCCCAGTCTCCACGAATTTCTCGAAAGCCGCCGGCTTCACTGGACCCACCGGCCTCGGCGGACAAACGGCGGACGAATGCGTTGACGAAGCCCTGATCGCGATGGCCCATCACAAGCCCCACGTCATCACCGGCTGGAAGAACAATCTTGTTGGCATCTTTTCGGCGCGCCTCCCCAAGCCCTGGGCAGCTGCGATTGGGCTAAAAATGATCAAACGTCTCCGACTCGATCGTTTTGTCCAAAAGTGAGCCTTAGTTAGCGCCGTCCAACAACTCACGCGCATGCGTGAGCGCCACTTTACTGGAGCGGTCACCCAGCATCCGCGCCAGCTCCGATTCACGTTCTTTACGCTTCCCATGCACGGGAGTGATTTCGACCATCGTCGATTTATCGTCCTGGGTCTTCGTCACGACAAGGTGGGCATGGCCTAAGGCGGCGACCTGCGGCAAGTGCGTCACACAAAAGACCTGGTGCCCCTTGCCCAAGGCAGCTAATTCCTGTCCGACTTGCGCACCAATCTCACCGCCGACATTGGCATCGACCTCATCAAAGACTAAGACCGGCGTCCGATCAACCGCTGCCAGAACGGTCTTGAGCGCGAGCATGACGCGAGCGGCCTCACCGCTGGAGGCAATTTGATCGAGCGGCAATAAGTCTTGGCCAGCATTGGGGCAGAATAAGAAACTGACCGCATCCGCTCCCGTGGGCCCAAGCGAGGCCGAGGCCACTTCGATTCGCAAGTCGGCCTTCTTAAAGCCCAGCGCACCCAGCATCTTACGGGCTGCCGTCGCGAGTTTTTCCGCGGCCTTCGTGCGCGAAGCATGCAGGATATCGGCCTGTTTGCGTAATTCTTTTTCAACCTTAGCGGCATCGGCTTTCAACTGGGCGACCCTGGCTTCGACGTCGCCCTGCGAGGATAGTCGCCGGCGAAGTCCTTCGCGTTTTTCTCGTACCGAAGAAGTATCTGGTCCGTATTTACGGCGGAACTCCAGCCAGAGATTCATTTTCTGCTCCAAACCGGGGGCTAATTCATCATCCGATGACAACCCCCGACCTAAACGGGCGAAATCTGCCCGGATATCTTCCGCCTCGGAGGCCAATGAAATAATCCGGTCTCGCAAGGTTTGGGCGTCTTGATCGATTCTGGCCACTTCATCCGAGGCCTTGAGCAATTTAGGTAAAACCTCTCCTATCCCCTCGGAGCCGAACCCGGCTTCGAGCTGGCCGAGCAAGAGGGCAAGCTCTTGAGCCCGCGAGGAGCGAGCGTGGTCACGTTCAAGTTTAGTCACGGCTTCATCGGTCAGGTCGAGCGAATCCAACTTGCCCAGCTGCGATCGCAGGAAGGCTTCCTCGTCTTCGGACAGACGTTCAGCCGTCGCCGCCTCTTCCGCCTCGCGCAATAATTCACCGCGCTGCCGCCAGCCAGCCCGATACGTCGCCAGCGAAGCCCCCAGCCCAGCATGCAAGTCGAGCATTTCAAGCTGCGTCTCGACTCGCATCAGCTTCTGCGGCTCTCCTGGCCCGTGAAAATCAATCCATAGTTCACCGAGTTGCTGCAGCTGAGATAAAGTCGCCGCACCGCCGTTGATTGAGATGCGACCAGACTTTGTCGCATGCACAGAGCGTTTCATAATGAGCAAGTCGTCCTCACAGCTAGGCAAATCGAGTCCTTTCAGCACCTCGTCGAAGCGCTGATCATCGCCGACTTCCAGTTCGGCTTCGACCACGCACTCCTCCGCGCCCTTGCGAACGATGGTCTTGACCGCACGATTACCAGCGAGCAGTGACAATGCCCCCAGCAGGACGGACTTCCCTGCGCCGGTCTCTCCCGTCACTACGGTGAAACCCGGACCTAATTCGAGCTCGGTCCGGTCCATCAAGGCAAGGTCACGAATAAGAAGGCGGCGGATCATGCGGAGGTGCGACTACCGTACAACGCGGAGCCAATACGGAGACAAGTAGAACCTGCTGCGACCGCGGATTCAAGGTCTCCGCTCATCCCCATCGATAATTCCGGCAGAGCGACCCCAAAACTCGCGGCCAGCCTATCGCGACACTGCCGAAGATTCATGAAAGTTCGTTCGGCGACGGCTGGATCATCGGAAAGCGGCGCGACTGCCATCAGCCCGGTCACTCGCAAGGCGGGCTGAGCCATTGCCACCTCAAGCAGCCGGGGCGCCTCCGTTAAGTCGCAGCCGAACTTGGCTGGATCATGCCCCGCATTCACTTGCAGCATGATCTCCCGGACAAGCCCAAGCTCAGCCGCCAAGCGGCCTAACCGGGCCACCAGTTCAGCCGAATCCACCGTCTGCAAGACATCGAAGACCTGGAGCGCCTGCTTCGCCTTGTTAGATTGGAGATGCCCAATCAACTCCCAGCGGAGCTCCCCGGGGGCCGAAGGTCGTTTGGTTTCCGCCTCCTGCACGCGGTTTTCTGCGACCGACCTTAATCCGGACTGATAGGCCCAAATCGCCGCCTCAACGGGGTTGGTTTTGGTGACCGGCAGAAGACGCACGGAGGCCGGATTTCGGTTACACTGGGCACAGGCTTGCCTGATACGGGCCTGAAGCCCCTCGTAATTGACCTTAAACTGGTCGTAGGTGACCATTTAGACCAATGGGAAGGAGAAAGGGGCGGGAGTCAACGTTGGCAACCCCTGGACGAAACCATGGGGGCAAATCCATGATAAGTAAAACTACACTTGAAGCCTTAACCCATTAGATTTATTAATCATGGTACCGCATCCCCATGCACATCGAAAACCTGAAAATCTTCCGTGACCTCGTGGATAACGAGAGCTTCTCCAAGGCCGCCAAACTAAACGCCATCACGCAGTCAGCCGTGAGCCAGCAGCTTCGTTCGATGGAAAAACATTTCAACGTCCTCATCGTCGACCGCAGTCAAAAGCAGTTTCGCCTGACGCGCGAAGGCCGGAGCCTCTACGAGGCCTCGAAGGACATCCTTAACCGCTACGAACAGGTCGTCAGCGAAATGCAGGAGATGCGCAAAGTCGTCAGTGGTACCGTGCATATTTCCTCGATTGTTTCCATCGGCCTGCACGAACTGCCGCCGCATGTGAAAAGTTTCATGCAGGAATTCCCGCACGTGAACGTAAGGGTAGAATACCGTCGCTCTAACCTCGTCTACGATGACGTGATTTCCAATGCCGTAGATTTCGGCTTAGTGGCTTTCCCGCAAAAAGTCCGCCAAGTGGAAATCACCCCGTTCATGGAAGACCAATTGGTCGCCATCTGCTCCCCACGCCATAAACTCGCAGGTAAGAAAGAAATCGACCTAATCGAATTACAGGGCGGTAAATTCATCGGCTTCGACCAAGACATGCCGACGCGCAAAGCGCTGGATCAATTCTTCCGCGAACAACGGATCGAATTGGAGCCGACGATGGAATTTGATAATATCGAGACCCTGAAACGTGCCGTCGAAGTGGATGCGGGCGTCGCGCTGGTGCCCGAAGGGACGATCCGGCAAGAAGTCGAACAAGGCACCCTCGTCATGCTCCGCCTTCGCGATCGGCGCGTAGCCCGTCCCCTGGCCATCTTACATCGCAAAGGGCGCGTGCTCACGCCGGCCATGAAACGTTTCATGACGCACTTGCTCAATAGCGCCGGCGGCAAAGAACATGCGGCTTAATTAGACGCGTTTTTCGCGAGCCATCCGGAGACAAAGAATAAACCCCGGTAGGGCTTGGGCGAACAGGAAGCCTGCACCGATCCCTAATAAGGCGTCGGCATCCCTGCCCTGCATCGCCATCAGGGCGGCGCTCCACCAGACTAAAGCCCCCAGCAACGGCTCCCACGCCCGACGCATGGCCGCCTGGGTCATCGACCAACTTCCAAGCAAGGCGGCGGATAATCCGGCCGTAGCCGCAAGCGTGATTAAGTTCAGCCCCAGATGGGCGTATGCCACGAAAGCTAAGGCCACCACGAGTCCCAGCAAACCGGCCGAGCCCACCCTCACCTGCGTCGGGAAAAAACGAATGGCAATACGGTGGGCATGCAGATAATAAGCCGTGGCCACGAGCGCCATCGTCAGCGTCAGCGTCCAAATATAAATCAGCCCGTTCACGGGAATCGCGAAACGCCCGATCGCCCATTGAGCCAGGAAGCATTTTGCCAAGATCAAAGCCCAGAGAGCGCCGAGGCGATCGATGACCAGCGCCTCCCGATACGCTCTTTCCACCGAAAGCGAAAGTTCCGTCGCCTGACCAGCTGGTAACGAAGTAAGGGCGTCGGACATCGGTTAGACAGACCAGAGTTTGAGACTTTTGATTGCCACGGCAACCGCGGGAGGCACTTCTTGCTCCCATCCGGGCGTACCCGCGCGGATTCGCTCAGCTAAGGTTCGGGGCTGGCAAGCCATGGCGATCGGGTCAGCGCCGGAAATCGGCACGAGAAACCCGTTATTCAGCAGGTGTTGGAATAACCCGGACACGCTCGGCCGCATCTGAATATCATTTGCGGTGGCGATGGAGTTTTCATCCACGTTGTAACTTTCTGGGAAGCAAACCTTGCAGGCCACCGGGTCAAGGACCAGCCGGCGGAGCTGATCGCCGCGCATCGGGTATACCATGACCCTCACCCCATCCTTAAAGAGGCGCCCGCATGACTCCAAAACGCCGCCCTCCAGGTGGACGTAGTGCTCCGGGTTAAACAAATCGACGAGGTTATTCATGCCCGCGACCAAAGTGATACTCCCCGTGGTGTGCATGCGGAAATAAGCCGGCATCCGATACCACCCGCGGTGGCGCGTGACTAATAACGGATGCTGCATCGCACCGACCAAACGGATGCGGTCAATCAATTCAGATTCCGGATGCGAGTCAGCTCCGATACACATCTCGAAAAGAGGCAGAACATCCTTGCCAGCGTCCGGCAGGCTGCGCATCGCACAGGCCAACATGTCTTCGTTCACCAAAGATACGGGACGGAACGTACCACGCGCTACCAGGACCGATTTCTTATAAAGGTATTCGCTGGGGACTTCTGGATTCCCCTCCGGGCCGAATAAAACGGCGTCCGTCAAGCCCAGCCGGACCAGCCGCAACGCCGTCGCCCGATTATCAAAAGCATTGAAAGCCGGGCCGGAGAAATGGGCGAACTCGACCTCGACGCGCTTCACGCCTACCTCATCCACCAAAGCCAGGAGAAATTCGTCGACGCTGGCGCGTGCATTCAAAGACGCGTGGATAAGATTCACGCCAACCACCCCCAGCGCATCCTGCTGGCGATTCGCATCCTTATCCCACAGTCGGAGGTGAATCAGAACCTCGCTGGGAGGCGAGAGGGGCTCCGACTGGAAGCGAATCCCGATCCAGGAGTGTCCCTGCCCTTTTTCGTCATGCGGCGTCGTCGCCACCGTATCCGCGAAGGCGAAAAATCTCGTCTGCGGACCGCGCTCCGGAGCCAATCGGTCGACCAGCAAGCCGTATTCGTGATTCAGCATCTGCTCCAACCGTTCGCGCGAAACATACCGACGCGGGTGCCCGTAAATGGCGTCACTTACGCGCATATCGTAAGCCGACATGCTTTTAGCCACGGTACCGGAGGCGCCCCCCGCCTTAAAGAAATGGCGAACGACTTCCTGCCCCGCGCCAATTTCGGCGAACGCCCCGTACGCCGAACGATCCAAGTTAATCGTCAAGGCCTTACGGGAAGTGGCCGCACCAACATCCTGAGAAGAGTCGAGCATAGGATAAGGCTAACTCGGTCTAGGACGGAAACGAGCGGAAACCTGAAACAATCTCGCCTCTTTTGATTGGCGAAAAGACCCCACCCTAATACAGTTTAGGTAAATCCTTACCCCAAGCGTCCACTCCATAAGCTCATGAAAGATTTTTTAAAGTCAGTCCTCGCCTCCGCCCTAGGCACGTTCATCGCCGGTATGACGACTTGCGCCCTCGTCATCATCGCCGTTGTCGCCCTCGTCAGCTCTGCCGGTAATCGGCCAGAGGCCGCTCAAGCCGTCGTCAAACCCAAGACCGTCTTGGTGGTCGGCAACGACCTCAGCATTAATGACACTCCCGCCTTCGGCACCCCCGGACTCAGTGATCTCTTCGGCGGCGGCGCCGGACCGACCCTAGATCTGCTGCGTGCCCTAGAAGCCGTCGACCTCGCCGCTAAAGATAAAAATATCGTGGGCCTGCTGCTTTCCGGCCATCTCCAAGCTGGGTTGGTGCAAAAAGCCGAATTACGCCAAGCCATTGTGGAATTCAAAAAAACGGGTAAGCCCGTCATCGCTTGGATTGAAAATGGCTCTCAAGGCGAGTTCTACATGGCCAGTATTGCTGATAAGATTTATATCCACCCAGCCGGCGAAGTTGAATTCAAGGGTCTGGCCTCTTTTAACACGTATTATGGCGAAACCTTCAAGCGTTTTGGCGTCGGCGTCCAAGTCACGAAAGTCGGTAAGTATAAATCCGCCGTCGAACCCTTTCTGGGCGACCGCATGAGTGAGCCCGCCCGCGAACAAGAAGAGCTGCTACTCGGCAATATCTGGAAGCGCGTCATCGCGGATGTCGCTTCCGACCGGAAGCTTTCGCAAGCCGCTCTGATTCGGGCCGCCAATACCGGCGGAGTCTTCAATGCGGAAAAAGCCTTGAGCCTGAAGCTTGTCGACGGGGTCCTCCAACGAGACGAACTCATCGAACGTATGCGTAAGGCGGGGGCTGGACCCGACGAGAGCAATACCTCCTTTCGCCAGGTTTCACTGAACAAATATGCTCATAAGGTGAAATTTCCTCAAGGGGGTGGTCGCATTGCCGTCGTCTACGCCGAAGGGGAAATTGTCGATGGCTGGGGTTCGCCTGAAGACGTCGGCGGCGACCGTCTGGCCCGCGATCTCCGCTTTCTTCGCGGCGACGACAACGTCAAGGCCATCGTCCTGCGGGTGAACAGCCCAGGCGGTTCGGCCTTTGCGAGCGATATCGTCGCCCGGGAAGTTAGCCTCCTTCGCACTAAAGGCCTTCCGGTGGTGGTCTCGATGGGCGACGTGGCCGCCAGCGGCGGGTATTATATCGCCGCCAAAGGGAGCGTGATCATGGCGGACCCTTCCACTATCACCGGTTCCATCGGGGTCTTCGGCTTACATTTTAATTATGAAGAACTGGCTAAGAAAATTAGCCTGGGCACCGATGGCGTAAAGACGGCGCGCTACGCTGATCTTCTGGAGATGCACCGCGCCGCCAGTCCTGAAGAGTTAGCCGTCATCCAAATTATGGTCGATGGGGTGTACGAAGACTTTCTTAAAATCGTAGCTGAAGGACGCAAGATGAACCGGGACGACGTGCATGAAATCGCCCAGGGCCGCGTCTGGATCGGCAGCATGGCGAAGGACATTAAACTTGTCGATCGCTTCGGCGGTCTGCGCGATGCGATCAAACTCGCGGCGCAAATGGCGAAATTAAATTCCGTCGAAATCATCCAAGTACCCAGCCTGCATTCCGGCCGGGAAAACTTCCTTCAGAAAATTCTTTCCAATGACGACAATGAGTCGCCTTTGTTTGCCCAAACTTCGGGTCATGACCCCGCCCTACTCTTCCTCCGCTCCCATCTTGAAACCTTACGCTCCCTGCGGGCCCTCAACGACCCCAAGGGCGTTTATTTAAGCTGTCCTGCCAAGCCCATCCGCTAAGAATAACCCTTAGGGCTTACTTGGCATCTGCGCCTTGGCTTCGGGCAGCCAAGCTTGCAGCTGTTTGATGCGCGTGGCGTCCGCTGGGTGCGTGGAAAGGAATTCGGGAGGGCGTGACCCGCCTATCTTGGCAAACCGAGCCCAGAAGGCCGGCGCCGCCTCGGGATTGTAGCCCGCTCGGGCCATGAACATCAACCCGAGGTGGTCAGCCTCAGACTCGTGGCTGCGGCTGAAAGGAAGCAGAATCCCGACTTGGGCGCCCACCCCAACGGCAGCCATCCAGGTCGCTCGAGTCTGGGAGGACTTATTCTTAGTCGCCTCATCGGTGATCGCCGCGACCATCGCGACGCCGAGGCCTTGAGAAATCCGTTCGGCGCCATGTCGGCAGATGACGTGCGAGACTTCGTGGCCAAGAATGACCGCAACATCATCATCCGTCGGAGCATATTGGAACATACCGGAATTAAAACCGATTCTCCCTCCCGGCATCGCGAAGGCATTCGGGCTCTTGTCGTCAATAATCGCAAATTCCCACTTCGCAGCCGGTGGCAAGACTCCGCTGCGGTCATCGCGACGGGCGGAAGCGACGATCTTGAGGCCGATTTCCTTGATTTTTGCCAGGCGCGCGTCGTTTGGCAATTTCTTCATCTTTGAAAATTCGCCAGACGACATCGAAGCCACTTCTGATTCGTTCACCATGATGAATTGGGAGCGACCAGTAACCGGTGCGTTCTGACAGGCGACCAAACCGAGGGCGACCAGCGATAGGACAAGGAAGCGCATCGCCGTGATCAAGCTTTCGGGGGCTCTTCCGCAGGTGGCGCCTCCGCGGCATCGGTGTAATATTTGCGATACGAAGAATCGTAAGAGTCCGTGTAGGTCGATGCCATCCGAAGGGACATGCGATTGAGCACTACGCCGAGCAGCGGTGCACCGGCTTCGCGCAAACGAGCCAGACACGATAGCGCGTTGCGCATATTCACGACATTGAAGCGCACGACATAAAGGACACCGTCTATCTTGGGAAGCACGTGCAGCGCGTCGGACACCGCTCCGATCGGCGGAGAGTCAATGAAGATGCGGTCGTAACGACCGCGCAGCTCCTCGATCATTGCGGTGAACTTCGGATTATTAATAACCTGCGTCGGGTTTTTGCAGCTCATCCCCACGGGAAGCACGTCAAGCCCTGGGGCCACTTCCTTCACGATGGCTTCATCCAACGTCATTTCGCCGTTAAACCATCGGCTGATACCTGAGTCGCCCGTGAAACCAAGGGAAGGTCCGACGTTAGGCAAACGAAGGTCGGCATCGATGACCAGCACGCGTTCGGCATGTTGGGCGAAAACCAGCGCCAAGTTCGTTGCGATAAAAGTCTTACCTTCACTGGGTCGCGTCGAAGTGACCAGGAATACCTTGCTGGCAGTGATTGTCTGATTGACCTTCATCGCCGAGTAGAGGGCGCGAATTGCTTCCGCAGCGATTTTGTCCTTGTCCTGCCGAGCGAGCAAAGCCCGGTCCGGACCCGTCGTAACTGTCACCTTGGGCACCGTACCTAACAAGGGGAGACCGAGCCCGCCTTCGACATCCCGGGCGGATTTGATGCGGTCATCGAAAGTCCCCATCAGGACGATGAGGCCGACCCCGAAGAAAACGCCCAAGCCTAGGCCCATCAAGGCATTGAAATAGTAATTCTTGTTGATGGGCTTATCGGCCACCGACGGCATATCGAGCACGCGAATGGAAGTGCTCGTCCCCGAAGTGGAGGAACGCAGTTTGGCCTCCTCGTAGCTTAATTTTAAACGGCTCAGGAATTCTTCGCTGGCACGCACGTCTTTATCCACTCGCTCCAATTCCACATTGGCGGCCTGGAGTTTGGAAATCTCTTCTTCTTTCGTGCCCAAATTCCGGATAATGGCATCCGACCGAGATTTGGCATTCTGCAAGGACGCCTGAATCCGATTCACTGAGAGGATGACCGCTTGATCCAGTTCCTTGCGCGTCTGGTCGAGTTGCTCGCGGTTTAAGATCAACGTAGGATGTTGGTCCGTATATTTCTTTTCCATCGTGCTTAAGGTCACCTTCAAATCCGTGACCTTGGAGACGAGCGTTGACACTCGCTCATCCGTGCGCACTTGGGCGAGGTCACACGGATCTTTTCCGGCTTTCTTATATTCCTGAAGAAGGGCGCAGATGATTTCCAGCTCATCAATCTGCTTGCGAGCCTCTTCGCGGTCTTTCACCAGAACCGCCCGTTCGGCCGTGAGTGTGTTAGTGTCTTTAGCGATTGAGAGCAGTTTCTGGTTACGGATGATCTCATTCTTCTGCTCATAAAGCTTCCGCACCTTGTCTTCCAATGATTCGATTTCGATGCGGGCTTTTTCGACGAGTGGGTTGGTGATCGTCAGACGCTCGTCTTCGCTGTATTTCTGAATCGCTTCGCAAAACAACCTCGCCACCTGGCGGGCCAGGTCGCGGTTCGGGTGCGTGAACTCCACGCTCACCACCAAAGTCTGACGCTGTGGGTTGACGCCGCGCTGCCGGGCGAAAACTTCCTGCTCCGTCAATGGACCACTGAAGACATTGCCCATCTGGTAGGGCTCGAGCACCATCTTTTTTTCCGCCGTGGTGAGGCGCTTTGAAACGCCTTCGATGATGGTGGCGCTCCGCATCGCTTCGACTGCGGTGAAGAAGTCGTCGTTACCGACGATCTTGAAATTATCTTCCGCCGCCGAATTACCGCCCCCGATATTAGGCGTTAGGCGAAAGATTCGCAGTCGGCCCGTGGCTCGATATTCGGGCATCGTGTTATAGGTAAAGAGCAGGCCGACGGTGACAAAGATTAGCGCTGAGAGGATAATCCACCAGAAGCGCTCGCGCAACATGGCGAGGTAAGCCATGACTGGGTTGGCAGCTTCGCCCGCCCCGTAACGACCGTAGCCGTAACTGGCATTACCATACTGGGGATTCCCGTAGCCGGAATTACCACCACCGTAATTGCCGGCACCGTAGGAACCATAGCCTCTGCCGTAATTTCCCTGATTACCATAGGAGCCGTAACCCCGACCGCCCCGAGAGTTGCCTTCGGCTGGTGGTTTTTCGGGCGTAGGATTTGGTTGCTCCATAAAATTAGTGATTAAATGCGGCTATCATCGACATAAATCTGGTCTTCATCTTCGAGGACGAAGTCAGGATCGTCGCCCGAATCGATGCGCCTCATATCCTTACTGATGACCTGCATGACCCCGTCGCGCATCCGTTTTACGGCGACATCAGAGCGACGACCGCGCGGCAAGATCCCGCCCGCCATGGAAAGAGCTCGACCCAAAGTCAGCGTTTCTTCAGGCGGGACAGGAACCGGGCCGGGTTTACCCACATAACCTGAGACGTAAACGCGACGCTCCGAATAACTGACAATCGAGATCACGACCTGAGGCTCCTTGAAGTATTTACGAAATCTGACCGCGATCTCATCTTGCGCCTGGCTCAAGGTTAGGCCGGCAACAGGTATTAGTTGTTTGACGAAAGGAATATCAACGGTGCCGTCGGGATTGATCCGCCGCTCGATCTGGGTGTCGATTTCGTTAATGACCCCGACCCGAATGAAATCCCGGGCGCGTAAGCGGTAAGTGTTCCGACTTTCGACGGGCTTAGTGACGACAGCCAGCCCAGCATTAACTGGCACTTCGGCTACAACCGGGGTCCCCGTGTCGACATCCTGCGTCGTCTCGGCGACCGGCGCAGAACGGGTGCAGGCCATCAGAAACACGGTCATCAGCACCCCACAGGTGGCCTTTAAGGAATATGACATGGCAGTAAAGTATGACGAATGATAAGGACGGTCAATCCGCCCCTCTGTTACCGCGACCCCAAAAGGCTTCTTAATAACGGAAAGAGGCGGAGGCCGTCAGGGCATTCTGTTGGAAACTGGCAGAGGTCACGGGCTTGATCTTGGAATCCGTAAAACTGTAGCTAGCCTGGAAGCTCAGGTGGTTATTATACTTAAAGTCCGTACCAAAGGTATAGACCATGGTGCCGACCTCGGTTGAACCGGCAACGACATCGTTCTTGGTCACCGATAAATTGAGGTTCATGTCCGACAGCGCCGCGAAAGTCACCACATAGGTGTACGACTTGGAAGCGCTCGTCCCACCGGTAGCGGAAGGTGTTGTATCCCGAGAAAGCGTCAGGTTATGGCTGATACGCTCCGTGAGGACGTGCGAGGCATTGATCGAATAAGACAGATTGCCGGTGGACGCACCATTATCCGTTCGCGAATTAGCGTAGCCAATCTTTGCGGTAAGATTGATCTTACCTGATTCGGTGGGCTGACCCTTGGCCGTCAGGCCATAAAAATCTTTCTTGAATTGCTTCGACGTCAAGGCGGGGCGAACAGGTGTGATTATGTTCAAATAAGGCGCAGCCGAATAATCTGTGACCGTGTGTTCGAAATTGAAGCCGAAGGATAATTTTTCGAATGCCTGGTAATCAAAGCTGATTGGCATGGCCTTGGTGTTTAATTCCGAAAGCGTGTTCGTATTGTAAATGTCATTCGTTTCGACTACAAGAAGGGTCGCGGGATCGTCAGGGACATGGGTGATCGTAGGATTGAGATAATGGTTATAGCTGTTCGTGAAGCCGGTGCTCAGCTTAATCTTTTCTGTCAATTTATAGTCGATATCGATGGAGTGAGAGTAATTAGCTTGGCGGACGAGGGTGGCCGAAAAGACGTTAGGATTGACGCCATTCAAGGCCAGATTGTCATTTCGGGCGGAAACCCGGTAGGAAGAATCCAGCGTCACGGTCAGAGGACCACCCGAAGCGAAACGAAGATTGCCGCTCAAGGCATCGCGCGAGTCTTCTAGGCCACGGAACTCGGCCTTATTAAAGTAAACGTAGCTGCGTTTTGCCGTGAGGCTTAAGGAGATTGGGGTGTCTTTCCCGTACTCCAAGGCGAGCCCTGGGGTCACGGTCCAATTCGTGGCCGCCTTAGCGCTGGCTGCGGAATAAAGATTGTCTGTAATTTCAAGTGCGACCGAGGAGTCGAAGAAAATATCGGTGTCATCCCCGATTTGCACCAGCGGAGAAGAAGGGATCCAATTCGCTGCATGGGCTACTGGCAGAATTGAGAGACAAGAAGCCGCGATAAGAAAGCGTGTCATGATGAGGAAGAGATTAGGGGAAGTATTCAGGTATGATAATAAACGTATTGGTATCAATCCCCAAAAGACCAAAAAAGAGCCTCCTGCCTGCTTACAGCAGGGCGGGAGGCTCTAAATCTTAATCTTAACTTGTTTGACGCTTATTCAGCAACAACTGGGGTCGGGAAGACGCGAATTCGACGGTAGGCAGGCAGGCCAGTTCCGGCAGGGACTAAGTGGCCCATAATCACGTTTTCCTTAAAACCGGTCAGGTTATCGCGCTTTGCCATGGTGGCCGCATCAGTCAGCACTCGGGTGGTCTCTTGGAAAGAGGCGGCCGAGATGAAGGATTCGGTTTCAAGGGAAGCCTTGGTGATGCCAAGGAGGATCGGCTCGGACTCGGCGATCTGACCACCGCGCTCATTAGACGATGATTTCGATGTGCTTGTCATTGATGACAACGCCCTGGGTTCGGTAAACTTTCTGAATTTCAGTGATGAGATAATCTTGCACCTTGGATTGTCCAAGGATGTCCAGAATGTCGTGCGGATCGACAGCGCCTTCGGTCAGGGCTTGGCCCTGTTTCACCTTTTCACCGGCGGCCACAATGATGTGTTTGCCGTGAGGAATGAGGTGCTCTTCTTCGCGACCGATGGAGTCGGAGATGACCAAGCGCTTCTTGCCACGGACCGAAGGCTCAAAACGAACGGTACCGTCAATCTTGGCGATTTCAGCCGCGTCCTTGGGCGGACGAGCTTCGAAAAGTTCAGAAATCCGCGGCAGTCCGGCGGTGATGTCCTGAGTCTTGGCAGCCTGGCGAGGAATCTTAGCCAAGATGCTACCCGAGTGCACCATGTCGCCTTCATCCACTTCGACGCGGGCGCCGGCAGGGATAGAGAACGTGCCCATTTCGCGACCGGAAGAGTCGACGATCTGGACCTGCGGATTTTGCTCATCCGAGTGCTCGATCACATACTTGAAGAAGCTGTTATTCGACGGATCGCGCTCTTCGGTGTAGGTCACTCCTGAAATCATATCGATTAGGCGAACCTTACCGTCGCTATTTGCGAGGATTGGCGTGAAGTTAGGATCCCAAGCAGCGATGGGCTCACCCTTCTCTACCTTCTTGCCATCCTTCACCGCGATCACGGAGCCGGCGACAATACGGTATTCTTCAATCGGTTGACCGGCGTCATTAAGGACTCGGATGGAACCGTTTCCGTTGATGGCGACCTGGCCGCCCTTGATGTCGACGCAATTGAGGTCGAGGAAGGAGATGCGTCCGGCGCTCTTCGCCTTAACTTCTGGTGATTTCAGCTGAGCAACGCCACCGATGTGGAACGTACGCATGGTGAGCTGAGTGCCAGGCTCACCGATCGACTGGGCAGCGATGATGCCGACCGCGGTACCGCGCTCGACCATACGGCCAGTCGAAGGATCGAGGCCGTAGGAAGTGGGCGGAATCGCATTCACATTCATGTGCGTGAGAGGCGAAAGGACTTTGACGCGATCGATACCCACGGTCTCGATACGCTTAGCGGCGGGTTCATCAATGAGCACGCCCGAAGGCACGATGACCTCGGAAGGATTAAGCGGGTTGACGATATCATCGGAAGGACAACGGCCCACGATACGCTCGGAAAGCGAAACGAGAAGTTCGTCACCATCATAAATCGCCGTCTTCCAGACACCGTTAGGCAGACGGACATGCACGCGGTCGACGCCAGCATCGCGCAATTTGGCAATCAGCTCCTCGGTGAGGACGGCATCTTCCTTCGCGATAGGTTTAACAGCCCCGGAAGGATTAGCGACATCAGCAGCGAGGTGGCGGCCCAAGGAAGTATCCCCGAGTGTCACGACTTCAGAACCTGCGGTGACGTCGCGGTGGTCGGTGACGATCACATCCATGGCAACGTCGCATAGCTTACGCGTCATGTAACCGGCGTCGGCGGTCTTAAGCGCCGTGTCCGACAGACCCTTACGAGCACCGTGGGTCGAGATGAAGTATTCGAGAACCGACAAACCTTCGCGGAACGAAGAAAGAATCGGGCGTTCGATGATTTCACCAGAAGGCTTGGCCATCAGACCGCGGGCGCCGCAAAGCTGCTTAACCTGGGCCTTGTTACCGCGGGCTCCAGAGTCCATCAGGACGTAAACTGGATTGATCAGCATGCGGTGAGGGTGGCGCGGGTCGCCCTTGCGGACACCAGCCACCTTCGCCGATTCAGACAGAGTCTTATACACCGACTGAGCGATGGTGTCCGTCGCGCTCGACCAAGTATCCACGACTTTATTACGACGTTCGTCGTTGGTGATGGTACCGGTTTCGTTCTGACGTTGGAACTCACGCACCTTGAGGGTGGCTTCACGCACGATGCCGTCTTTTTCCTTCGGATAGATCATGTCGCTCACGCCGATAGAAATACCAGCCTTGGTGGCGACGCGGAATCCGGTCTCCTTCAAGGCATCCAGGACGGGGATCGAAGCCTCGCGGCCGCAATGCTTGTAGGTATTCAAAATCAAGTCGCCTAACTGGCCCTTCTTGACGGTGAAGTTGACGAAACCGATTTCGGCAGGCCAGATGGTATTGAAGATGATTCGTCCCACCGTGGTGACAATCGCCCGCGTCACTTTGTCGCCATAGACGGTGTCACGGCCAACGTCCGGGTTCGCGAAACGAACCCAATCATGGAAGTGCAAGGAGCCTTCAGCTTCGGCGAAGATGGCTTCCGAAACGGAACCCAAGACCGGCAGGTGCGTATCAGCCGCAGGCTTGTCCGCGGGCTCGAGGGTCAGGTAATAAGCACCCAACACGATATCTTGCGACGGCGTAAGGATTGGCTTACCGCTGGACGGCGAGAAGATGTTGTTCGTCGACATCATCAGGAGCTTGCACTCCATGATGGCTTCGAGGGACAGCGGAACGTGGACGGCCATTTGGTCACCGTCGAAGTCGGCATTATAGGCCGTACAAACGAGGGGGTGCAGACGAATAGCGTCACCCTCGATGAGGATGGGCTCAAAGGCCTGGATGGAAAGACGGTGGAGCGTAGGCGCGCGGTTGAGGAAGACAGGGTGACCCTTGGTCACTTCTTCGAGAATATCCCATACTTCGGGTTTCTTCTGTTCGATGTGCTTACGCGCACCGCGGACGGTATGCGCAAAGCCTAATTCTTTCAGACGACGGATGATGAATGGCTCAAAGAGCACGAGAGCCATCTTCTTCGGCAGGCCGCATTGGTTGAGCTTGAGCTCGGGCCCGATGACGATGACGGAACGGCCGGAATAATCCACGCGCTTACCGAGTAGATTTTGACGGAAACGACCATGCTTACCCTTCAACATGTCGCTGATCGACTTGAGCTGACGATCGCGATCCTTCACCGGCTTGCCGTGACGGCCGTTATCGAGGAGCGCGTCCACCGCTTCCTGGAGCATGCGCATTTCATTATGGATGATGACGTCAGGCGTCTTCATCTGGATGAGCTGCTTGAGGCGATTATTGCGATTGATGACGCGACGATAGAGATCGTTTAAGTCCGAAGTCGCAAAGCGACCCCCTTCGAGAGGAACGAGCGGACGGAGGTCCGGCGGAATGACCGGTAGGATCGTCAAAATCATGTGCTCCGGACGCTTACCCGAGGCCAAGAAGCCTTGGATAATCTTCATCCGGCGAGCGATCTTCTTCTTGATTTGCTTGGAGCGCGTCGAACGGAGCTGGTCGCGAAGGTTTTCAACCGTCGAAGCGAGGTCCATCTTCTTGAGCAACTGTTGGAGCGCCTCGGCACCCATGCGGGCCTTGAATGCGTCCGGACCATGTTGCTCGACCGCTTGGCGATAAGATTCTTCGTCAAGCAGTTGCTTTTCTTCGAGGCCAGTCTGACCTGGGTCGACGACGAGGTATTTCTGGTAATAAATGACTTGTTCGAGCTGACGCGTGGTCATATCGAGCATCAGCGACAAGCGGCTGGGCATGCTCTTCAGGAACCAGATGTGCGAAACCGGAATGGCCAGGCGGATGTAACCCATCCGCTCGCGGCGCACGCGGGAAACGGTGACTTCGACGCCGCACTTGTCGCAGACAACGTCCTTATACTTAACTTTCTTATACTTGCCGCAGTAGCACTCGTAGTCGCGCACCGGACCGAAGATGCGCTGACAGAAGAGCCCGTTAGGCTCCGGCTTGAAGGAACGATAGTTGATGGTCTCAGGACTCTTAACTTCCTTGAGGCCTTTGACCTTGCGGTTGCCGTGTTCGTCGAGTTCGTCGAGGAATTGTTCACCCGTCCATGCCACGATTTCCTCAGGGGAGGCGATCGAGATGGAGACGAAGTCGAAGGACTGTTCCTTCGTTTCGTTTGGCGTGAACTCGGGGGTGTGTTCCGGGTGAATCATGTCGTATAAGATTTAGTTGGGTGGACGTGGGTCGCTTAGTTGCGCTCGGCGGGATTAGGCGAGCCAGTGCCAAGACGAACGTCTAGGCAAAGGGCCTGCATTTCCTTCATGAGAACGTTGAAAGATTGGGGCGTGCCGCTGACCAGGGTGTTATCACCCTTGACGAGCTGCTCGTAAATCTTGGTGCGTCCGGCGACGTCGTCGGATTTCACGGTAAGGAGTTCCTGCAAGGTGTAAGCCGCACCGTATGCTTCCAAGGCCCATACTTCCATTTCACCGAAGCGCTGACCGCCGTATTGGGCTTTACCGCCCAAGGGCTGCTGCGTGATGAGGCTGTAAGGACCGGTCGCACGGGCGTGGATCTTATCGGCCACGAGGTGATTCAATTTCATCATGTAGATGTAACCGACCACGACGTCTTGGTCGAACGCTTCGCCGGTATGTCCATTGATGAGCATCGCCTTCCCGGTCTCAGGCAAGTTGGCCTGTTTCAGGTATTCGCGAATCTGCTTCTCGGGGATGCCGTCGAAGATCGGGGTAGCCACCTTGAGTCCGAGCTTGGAACAAGCCCAACCCAGGTGGGTTTCCAGAACCTGACCGACGTTCATACGAGAAGGAACGCCTAAAGGATTGAGGCAGATGTCTACCGGGGTGCCGTCGGTCAAGTATGGCATATCTTCAATCGGAACGATACGGGCGACAACGCCCTTATTGCCGTGTCGACCCGCCATCTTGTCGCCGACCTGGATTTTGCGCTTGGTGGCGATGTAAACTTTTACGTTCTTGATAGCGCCGCCTTCGTCGATGCCTTGCTCAATCGCTTCGACCTTACGGGCGCGCTCTTGCTCCAGTTCATCAAAACGACGGTGGTAGCCATCGACAATCTGCCGGATTTTCTGCTTCACCGGCGAATCATTCATCTCGATGGAACGAGAGACCGAGGCCAAGCGACGAAGTAGCGTCTTGGTAATCTTGCGATTAGCAGGGATGATGGCTTCGCCGGTTTCGGAATTCTTGACGTCGAGCGGGATTTTTTCTCCGAGGAGGATATTCGAGAGAGATTCCGTCATTTCTTCGCGCAGGCGAGAATCGGCGGTGCGGTACTCTTCGTTGACCTTCTTCAACGCGCGGCGTTGGTCGTTGGGTGAAAGTCGTCCATCGTCCTTATCGGTACGGGAGGAAACCTTCACATCCATGATGATACCGGAAATACCCGAGGGCACGCGCAGGGAAGTATCCTTAACGTCGCGAGCCTTCTCACCGAAGATCGCCCGGAGGAGTTTTTCTTCAGGGGCCAGGTCGCCTTCGCTCTTCGGCGTGATCTTACCGACGAGGATATCATCGGGCTTCACTTCGGCACCGATACGGATGACACCGTCGCGGTTGAGGTTGCGCAGGGCTTCTTCGCCGAGATTGGGGATGTCGCGCGTGATCTGTTCAGGTCCGAGCTTCGTGTCCCGAGCCGTCACTTCGAATTCTTCGATGTGCACGGAAGTGAAGACGTCGTCCTTAATCAGACGTTCGGAGAGCAAGATAGCATCTTCGAAGTTATAACCGTTCCAGGGCATGAAGCCGACAAGGACGTTACGGCCTAAGGCGAGCTCACCCTTATCAGTCGCGGCACCGTCGGCGATGATATCGCCGACTTTGACCTTATCGCCACGACGCACCAACGGGCGTTGGTTGAAGCAGGTGGACGAATTGGTCTTCAAAAATTTACGAAGGTCATAGACATAAATGCCTTTGGATTCATCGGTCTTGAATTTCTTATTCTCGAGCTGCGCATGGACAACTTCGCCGTCTTTGGTGATGACGATTCGACGAGAGTCAGCAGCGGCGACAATACCGGCACCTTCGGAAACTATGACGGTCTTCGAGTCGATGGCGACTCGGCGCTCTAGGCCGGTGCCCACGAGCGGGGCTTCGGTGATCACGAGCGGTACGCCTTGGCGTTGCATGTTGGAACCCATGAGCGCGCGGTTAGCGTCGTCATGCTCCAGGAAAGGAATAAGAGCAGCGGCGACTGACACCACTTGTTGGGGCGAAACGTCCATGTAGTCGACGTCTTCGGGTTCGACTTCGAGGATATCGTCGCGGAAACGCACGGTAACCTTGCCCTTTAATCGGCTGGTTTCGTCTAGTTCCGAGTTTGCTTGGGCGACCTTGAATTTTTCTTCCTGGTCGGCCGTCATGAATTCAACTTGGTTGGAAACCTTGCCGCGGACTACCTTCCGGTAGGGGGCTTCAATGAAACCGAATTCATTGATGCGGGCGTAGGTGGACAGCGAATTGATCAAACCGATATTCGGACCTTCTGGAGTCTCAATCGGGCAGATACGGCCGTAGTGGGACGGATGGACGTCGCGGACTTCAAAGCCGGCACGATCGCGATTCAGACCTCCGGGCCCGAGGGCGGAGAGGCGGCGCTTGTGGGTCAGTTCAGCAAGCGGGTTAATCTGGTCCATCAACTGACTCAGCTGACTGCGGGCAAAGAACTCGCGGATCGCGTTGCCGAATGGCTTGGGGTTAACCAGCTTCTGGGGCGTGATTGAATCAACGCTTTGGTCATACTCGTTGATGCGAGCCTTAACGGTCTTGACCACATTCTTGAGTCCGGCACGGCACTGATTGGCCAAGAGTTCGCCAACGTTACGAACGCGACGTGATCCCAAGTGGTCGATGTCGTCGATCGCACCGTCGCCGGCACGAAGCTTACAAAGCAATTTAGTCGCTTCGACAATATCTTCGGGGGTGATTGTCCGGGTATCGAGGGAAACGTTCAGGCTCAACTTCTGGTTGAGCTTATAACGACCGACGCGGCCGAGGTCGTAACGGAGAGGATCTTGGAAGAGGCGCTGCATGTGAGCGCGAGCTCCCTTGACGTTCACGGGCTCGCCGGGGCGAAGCTTACGGAAGATTTCCTTAAGGGCTTCTTCTTCGTTACGGACCGTACCGATATCTTTACGCAGCGAGAGAATGACCGCACCGTCGTCGAACTGAGTGTCGAAGACGCCAAACTTCTGCTTCGGCAGTTGTTTATGGATTTCCTTAAGCGTTTCGCGTGAAAGCTTGTCGTACTGTTTGGCGACGACCTTACCGGTTTCGACGTCGACGATCGGATCGGCATAGACGAGCTGGGAAAGAGCTTCGGGCTCGAGGTCGAGCGCGGCCTTGGCGGTCAATTCGCGGTGCTGATAGAAAAGAGCCAGAATATCTTTGTCGTCCTTGTAACCAAACGCCCGGAGCAAAGTGGTTACCAAGAACTTACGACGACGAAGGCGACGATCGAGGTAGACCCAGAGCAGGTCGTTTTGGTCGAATTGGACTTCGATCCAGGTACCACGATCCGGAATGATGCGGAAAGCGTGCAAGATCTTGCCGCTCGTGTGCGTGGATTCTTCGAAGCAGATGCCGGGACTGCGGTGGAGCTGGGAAACGACCACGCGCTCGGCGCCGTTGACGATGAAGGAACCGCGATCCGTGATCATCGGGACTTCGCCCATCAAGATTTCTTCGTCTTTGAACGCACCCTTCTCGCGAAGGCGGAGCTTCAAGAGGACGGAGATGGCGAAAGTCGTGCCCTCGCGGATACATTCGAGCTCATTCGTCTTTGGCATGACCAAGCCGTACTCGAGGTACTCGAGACGGAAGTTGCCGTTGTTGCTTTCAACCGGGAAGGCTTCGCGGAACACGGCGTCGAGGCCGACGTTCTTACGGCCAGCGGACGTCACGTCGAGCTGGAGGAAGTCGTTGAACGAGAAAATTTGATTCTCAATCAAGTTCGGGGGGGGGATGACTTCGCGTAGTTTACCGAAGTTTTTGCGCTCTTGAGGCATGGCTGGTGAAGGTGGGCTCGGAGTGTCTGGTTGTTTCGGTTTTACTGTGTTTGCCTAGTGGGGGACGGACTGGGCGCCGTTGGGAAAAAAGAGCGGGGAGGAGTTTGATTTCCGGAGGGATTTCTCCCCTCCCCGCACTTGAAATTTCTAAGAAACTAAAAGCGGGTTATTTAACCTCAACTTCGGCACCTGCGGCCTTAAGTTTGGCTTCAATATCCTTAGCTTCGTCTTTCGAAACGCCTTCTTTAACTGGCTTCGGAGCGGTATCAACCAGGTCCTTAGCTTCCTTAAGGCCGAGACCCGTGATGGCACGGACTTCCTTAATGACGTTGATTGGCGTAGCACCCTTGGACTTAAGGATGATATCGAAAGTGGTCTTCTCTTCCACCGGGGCGGCGGCAGCGGCGCCGGCGACGGCGACGGCGACAGGAGCGGCGGCAGAAACGCCCCACTTGGTTTCAAGATCTTTAACGAGATTGGCGATATCGAGAACGCTTTGGGCGCTCAGCCATTCGATGACTTGGTCTTTGGTGATGTTGCTCATGGGTTTGGGGTTCCTTGAATGGTTAGCGTCGTTTGAGGACATTTGAGGGCACTAGGCCCCTAACCGGAGTTCGTTGGATGGTATGTTGTATTGGGTTGGATTTCCCCCCGCTCGAACGTGACCACATGGCCACGCCTTTGCAGGGAAAGGGGTTAGGCGACCGTTTCGTCTTTTTGACGCTTGGCGTCCAAGAGGCGGACGACCTGAGAGGCAGGCGTATTGAAGAGCGAGAGCAGTTGAGCCCGGATAGCTTCGAGGGAAGGAAGCTTAGAAAGAGCGTCGATGTCAGACTTGGTGAGGACTTTGGCATCCAACACGCCAGCTTTCACTTCGAGCTTGGAGAACTCCTTGAAAAAGGAAACCAAGACCTTGGCGACGCCGGTCGGATTTTTGCCGCCCGTAACCAAAGCCGTATGGCCGATTAAATGAGAAGATAAATCAGGGAGATTGGCCTGCTTTACCGCGATGTTCATGATGCTATTTTTGACGACGTGATACTCGGCGCCATGGACGCGGAGTTGATCACGGACGGACGTAGCATCTTTCACGCTGACGCCCGTAAAATTAGCAATCAGGAGATAGTTGGAAGTGGCCAGTTGGGCGGCTACTTCGTCGACGAGGAATTGTTTTTCAGCGCGCATGTTCGTAGTTTATCTAGGGTTGCGTGATTAGGCGGTTACCGTGGCGGCGGAGTAAGGCTTGAGGTCGACGCCTACGCCTGGGCTCATGCTGGCGCTCAGGGTGATGGACTTAATAAAGCGACCACCGGCAAAACCGGTGGGCTGGGATTTGACCAAGGCAGCCAAGGCAACCTGGGCATTTTCCGTGAGCTGTTTAACCGAGAAGGATTTCTTACCTACCACAATGACGATATTGCCCGTCTTATCCATTTTGAACTCAACGCGACCGGCTTTGACTTCTTTGATCGTCTTCGGAAGGTCGTCGGAAACGGTGCCAGACTTCGGGTTAGGCATCAGACCTTTAGGGCCGAGCACGCGAGCTACCTGACGGACGTCTTTCATCGCGGAGGTTGTCGAGATAGCTACGTCGAAATCCATCCAGCCACCGTTGACCTTAGCGATCATGTCGGCGAGGCCGGCGAAATCAGCACCCGCAGCGAGGGCTTCGGCCGGGTTTTCCGTGAAAGCGAGGACCTTGATTTTCTTCCCCGAGCCGTTGGGCAGGGATACAGTTCCGCGCACCATCTGGTCGGACTGCTTAGGGTCTACGCCTAAGAAGGCGGAGATCTCCACGGTTTCGTCAAACTTAGCGCTCGGCATCTTTTTGATGATCTCGGCGGCTTGGGTGACGTCATATTTTGCCTTCAAGTCGGCGACTTGAAGGGCGGCGCGGTAGCGCTTGCTGGTTTTGTGTTTCATAGCGACTTTCGTCTCCTGCGGAGTGCAGTGGGTTGGGTGAGGGTTGGGTTGAGTGGAAAATTAACCGATGACTTCAATCCCCATGGAGCGAGCGGTGCCGGCGATCATGCGGGCGGCGTTGTCCGGGTTGACGGCGTTCAGGTCCTTCTTCTTGAGCTCGACGATTTCGAGGAGCTGCTTCTTGGTGACCTTGCCGACCTTATCGCGGTTAGGCACCTTGGAACCGCTTTCGATCTTTGCGGCCTTCTTGAGAAGGACGGAAGCGGGCGGGGACTTAAGGATGAAGGTGAAGGACTTGTCTTGGTAGACCGAGATGATGACGGGCAGGATCAAGCCGGCCTGATCCTTGGTGCGAGCATTGAACTCCTTACAGAACGCCATGATATTGACGCCCTTGGCACCCAAGGCGGGGCCGACAGGAGGAGCTGGATTAGCGGCACCTGCGGGGAGCTGGAGCCTGATTTCGCCGACGACTTTCTTTGCCATGGTGGTTTAGATGGTTGGGTTAAAGGGTTTATGAAAAATCAGTCGCGATCGTCGCGTTCGACTTGCCAGAATTCGAGTTCGACCGGGGTGGAGCGCCCGAAGATATCAACCGAGACTTCGAGCTTTCCGCGGTCGGCATCGATTTTATCGATATTACCAGCCAAGTTGGCAAACGGACCATCGGTAATCTTGACGCGTTCACTGACGTGGAAATTGATTTTGGGAACGACCTTATCAGCCGCATCCGCCATTTGTTGGAGGATGGTATTGATCTCTTCGGTCTTCAGGGGAACGGGGTTCATGCCGCCAATCAAACCGATAACGCCATCCGTCCGGCGCAAGAAACTCCAGGGAGCTTCGAGGAGTTGGCCTTCGTCATCGAACAAACGCGCCCGCACAAAAAGGTAAGACGGGTAGAGCTTCATTTCGCTCTCGCGCTTCTTGCCGTTACGGAAGTCCTTAACGGTCTTTACGGGCATGAGGATTTCAGCCACGTGATCGCCCATCTCCTCATCCTGGATGGCCTTATCGAGGAGACGCTTAACCTTGCTCTCGTTGTTCGAAAGGGTCTGGAGAGTGTACCAGCGGAAATCTGAAGGAGTATTCGACATGGGGGGAATCAGCGAACGCGCTTGGTGGCGAACTGAACGAAGTTAGAAAGTGAGAAATCGCAGAAAAAAACAACGGTACCTAAAAGAGCGACGGCCGTGATGACGACCAGAGTAGAATCAACCAACTCCTTGGCACTTGGCCACGAAGCCTTAACGAAGACCTCGGTGATGGTCTCGTTCCAGAAAGCGCGAAGGCGTCCGAGGAGGCTGAACATATGCTGGTGTTTGGTTTGGATATTGGCAGGGCGGGAGGGAATCGAACCTACAACCGACGGTTTTGGAGACCGTCTCTCTGCCAGTTGAGCTACCGTCCTGTTCTTGGGTTTAAAGAGACGAGTGCCGGGCTCCTTTTGAGGGAACCTCGGCACCGTAGTCGAGCCTTGCGGCGTTTAAATCACTTGGTGATTTCGAGGATCTGGCCGGCGCCGATGGTCTTGCCACCTTCGCGGAGAGCGAAGCGCTGGCCCTTTTCCATGGCGACAGGCTTTTGGAGCTCGATCGAGATGGTGACGTTATCGCCAGGCATTACCATTTCCACGCCTTCTGGCAGGATCACGGTGCCAGTGACATCGCAGGTTCCGAAGAAGAATTGAGGACGGTAGTTGTTGGTGAAGGAAGTATGGCGACCACCTTCGTCGGCCTTCAGAACGTAAATCTGAGCCTTGGCGATGGTGTGAGGCTTGATGCTGCCAGTCTTTGCGAGAACTTGACCGCGTTCAACCTGGCTCTTTTCGACGCCCCGGAGGAGGAGACCAACATTGTCGCCAGCCTGGCCTTGATCGAGTTCCTTACGGAACATTTCAACACCGGTAACGGTGGTCTTGAGAGTGTCACGGAGACCGACGATTTCAATTTCTTCGCCGACCTTGACGACACCACGCTCGATACGGCCCGTGGCAACAGTGCCGCGACCGGTGATGGAGAAGACGTCTTCGACAGCCATCATGAAAGGCTTGTCGACTTCGCGCTTAGGCTCAGGGATTTCAGCATCGAGAGCATCAAGGAGATTCTGAATCGACTGTTCGCCTTCTGGCGTCGCATCGAGAGCGGCCGTAGCAGAGCCACGGACAATCTTAGCGTTGTCGCCATCATATTGATACTTGTTAAGCAAGTCGCGGACTTCCATTTCAACGAGGTCGATTAAGTCGGGCTCGGAGAGATCTACCTTATTCAGCCAGACGACGATTTTAGGAACGCCGACCTGACGAGCGAGGAGGATGTGCTCCTTGGTCTGAGGCATGACGCCGTCAGCTGCGGAAACCACGAGGATAGCGCCATCCATTTGGGCAGCACCAGTGATCATGTTCTTAACAAAGTCAGCGTGTCCTGGGCAGTCAACGTGCGCGTAGTGACGGAGGTTGGACTCGTACTCAACGTGCGAGGCAGCGATGGTGACGGTCTTGGTGGCGTCACGCACGGTACCACCTTTGGTGATTTCCGCGTAGGACTTGCTCTCGGCCAGACCCTTACGGGCCTGCACTGCCACGATGGCGGCAGTTGTGGTCGATTTACCGTGGTCGATGTGACCGATGGTACCGACGTTGACGTGAGGCTTTGTGCGATTGAACTTCTCTTTGGCCATGGCTTTGGTGGTGAGGAGGTGGTTTAGGTTTGGTGTGTGGAAATTTGTGGAGCCCCCGAACGGATTTGAACCGTCGACCTCGTCCTTACCAAGGACGCGCTCTGCCAACTGAGCTACAGGGGCAATCCGTCGAAGCGCTTTGGGCGCGAAGGGAAGGGTTTGAATGAACATCGCCAACGCCACCGTCAAGCGGATTTTTGCAAGGCTTTTACAGGTACCCCTTAACCCCTACGGCCCGACGATCAGCCGGTAGGTTCCGGGGGGTAAGCGCTGAGCCCAATTGCCGTCAGCTACCCATTGAATAAACGATAAATCTGTAACCTTATCCCCCGATGAGCGTAAAATAGCTGGCGGAGCCTGAAGCCCAAGCGAATCAACCCCTAAAGAAAGCTCTACTGATGACGTAAATTTGCTATTTCTTCCATTTTTATCAATAAATTTAGTTAAATTGCCGTTAAAATGGGTTATATTCCCACTAATAATGGGTTTATTAGCCCCATTTAGGCTGTAGACTTCGTAATATCCAATCCTGGCGGGGATGCCCGATTGCTTAAATCCCGTGGACCCAAAGGATTCGAAGGGCCCCCAGCCTACCAGAGGCAGCGCCTCGGGTGGGGATACTGAAACCGCCTTCGGGGTCTCGCGAAGGATTCTTTTGTCGTATTCCTCGAACTTACCCGGGTCAAATTGAAGCAGGGGCTGGAATTGAGTAAAGGGGGTATCCTCCGACTGCCCTATTGCACCCGCTTCTTGCCCTCGGAGGGTAAATCGCCCGGGAAGGTAAGCTGCCGATGGATCCAGCAACACTAAGCTTTCCGCCCGAACGTCCCCTGACGGTATCAGATGAGCTCCCGTAAAAAGGATTGGGGCCGGATTTTCTCCCCCGGCAGTGGGATGGAAAATCAAAATGGTGAGCAGAAAGGCAACAAGTCCGCAGATTAATGCCGTCCGTGTGAGAGGAGGAATCCGCCCTCCAGCTAAATCTCGAATGGTCGTCAGCGAACGCATTAGTTGCCAGCAGGCCGTTCAGCGATGGTGATGCGCGCCAAGGAACCGCGACCGCCACGCAAATAGGAAATGACCACGGCATCGCCGGGTTTTTTGCGCGAAATAGCAAGTCGGAGGTCATTCCAACTATCAAACGCTTTTGCTTCCAGTGCGATAATGACGTCGCCTTTGCGCAGGCCCCCTTTGGCGGCAGGAGATTGGTCCGTGACCTCCGTCACGCGAACCGCGCCCCGACCAACAGTTGAAAGTTTGGCCGACTCCTCCGGTGAAAGGTCCTCCCCTTGAATGCCGATCATCCCGCGGACAACCTTACCGGTATTCGCTAAATCGAAAGCCACGCTAATCATCAGGTTAGAAGGGATGGAAAATCCGATGCCGATATTCCCGCCCCCGCCCGAGGTACGTATCGCCGTGTTCATACCTAAAATACGGCCTTCGAAGTCAATCAAAGGCCCGCCGCTATTGCCGGGGTTGATGGCTGCGTCGGTCTGGATGAAATCTTCGAAGGTCAAACCCATGCCCGAGCGCCCGAGGGCCGAAACGATGCCTGAAGTAACGGTCATCCCGACACCGAGGGGATTACCAATCGCGAACACCATATCACCCACCCGGGCTTTATCACTATCGGCGAAACGTGCAAATGGCAGCTCACGCGCATCGATCTTAAGTACCGCAATATCCGTGTTCGCATCCACGCCCAGAACTTTTGCCCGGAATTCACGACGGTCCGAGAGCTTTACAAAAACCGTCTTGGCCGTGCTTCCATCCTGCATCGTAACAACGTGACGATTGGTCACGACATAACCATCGGAGTTGATGATCGTGCCCGAACCCAGACCCGTCGGGATCGTCACCTCGCCTGTTTTGGCGTCTACCTTGACGTCGGCCGGGTCGATCCGCCCGCGATAACGACGGAGAACATCCGGCGGGATCACCTGAGCGGTACTTATGCTGACCACCGAAGGCATGATCCGCGTAAGCATATCAGCATAGCTCGCCCCCGGCCTGCTCCGATCGATCGGTTTGGCATCCGTTTCGAACGAAATTCCGGCGAACATCAGAGCCGGCAATAAAATGAGCGCGATGAAGTAACGAAGCATGACCACGCCAGCCTATAACTACGCCGAGCCAAGGCAAGCAAGCGTCAGCGGGCCATCGTGAAGCCGCCACCCGGTTGGGTCGGTTCGGCTTCATCCCTATCTTTATTAAACCGCATCGAGAAGAGCCGGGTCACGCCCTTCTCCTGCATGGTCGCGCCAAAGATCGCGTCAGCGGTGGATACCGTCCGTTTATTGTGCGTAATAATCAGGAACTGAGAATAACGCGTGAATTCGCGGATGATATCCGTGAAGCGGCCCACATTAGTATCGTCAAGCGGGGCATCCAGCTCGTCGAGGACGCACAAGGGCGAAGGCTTGACCATATAAATTGCAAACAGCAGTGCGAGCGCGGTCATGGTGCGCTGGCCACCGGAGAGCAGCAAGATGCCGCGCAACTTAGTCCCCGGAGGTTGGGCGATGATTTCAATACCATTTTCCAGCGGATCTTCGGCCTGCACCATCTGTAAGTCGGCGGTTCCGCCGACGAAAAGACGGTCGAAGGTGAATTTGAAATTCTTACGAACTTGTTCAAAAGTATCGGTGAATAATTTGAGCGAAGTCTGATTCAGCTCTTCGATTGCCTTGGAGAGTTCTTCCTTCGCCTTCCAAAGGTCATCGCTTTGCTTGGTCAGGAAGTCGTGGCGATCGCGCAACGAAGAATATTCTTCCACGGCGACGAGATTGATCGAGCCCATGCCCGACATGCGTTCACGGAGTTCGGCAATTTCCCGGACGAGCGGCGGCCAGTCAGTCGCCCCCAAGACCGTCAGCTCATCTTCCGTTGGTTCTCCTTGACGAATTGGCGCCTTACGCACCGGTCGAGTCCCCTCTTCTTCCGGCTCCTCAAGATCATCGAAACTCGCGATGCCATCAGGTTCTCCATCAGCGAGCCAGAGTTGCAAACGCCAGTCTACGGAGGAAACATCTAATTGGTGCTCAGATTGAACTTTTTCGATAATAAACCCACATTGGGAATTCTGTTCGGCAAGGGTGACCTCCAAGGATTTAAGCCGCATGTCTACCACGCGAAGTTTTTCCCGATCGACGGAAAGCACCCGGTCATCGGTCTCGAGCAAGGCGTCTTTTTCGGCCAACTCTCCGCGCGTTTGGGCAAGGCTGACGGAACGGGTTTCAATTTCTCCGGCTAAACGGCCGGACAACTCGCGGGCCGCAACTGATTGGGTGCGCAGTTCGCCGATCTGACAATCGTTTTGTTGTGCTTCGGTCCGGCGGGAAGCCAGGCGGGCCGAAGCCTCCGCGCGACGGGACTCGAGATCGGCCAACTCGCGGCCAACCAATTCAAGACGCTGGCGCTGCTCGGCCAAGGAAAGCCGCACTTCACCTAAAGCATTACGGCGCACTTCAGTCTCAGTGCGCGCTGACTCGACATCGGTTTCTCCCGTGGCGATAGCCGTGCGTAATTCAGCGACCTGAGTATCTTTCGTCGACAGTGTCCCTTGGGCCCGATCGCGCCTCATCACGGCCTCGGCCTTGGCCGATTCCAATTCGTTTAATTGACGCTGGTCGCGGGCAATCCGCTCATCAGCCGCCACCAAAGTCTGCCTTGCGGCACGCTCGTCCGCTTGAGCGACGGAGAGCTCCTGCGCTGCAAACTGCGTCGCACCGCGACGCGTACCCACTTCCACCTCATTGGCATCCATGTTCGACTGCAGACCCAAGGCGCGCTCGTTGAGTGTCGTAAGCTGATCGTTCTCGGCCTCCAGCTTTGCCCGTACCGAACGAATTTCGCTCTCGCGGGAGAAAACTCCCGAGCCGGCGGAGGATGAGACCTTCCGAGGCCGACCCGCGTAGACTAGCCCGCGACGATCGATCAGATCGCCCTCGGTCGTAGCGACCAAGAAGAATTCAAAGGACGGATTGCTTCGCCACCACGCGATAAAGTCGCCCAAGGTGGGACAAACGTAGCAGCCATCGAAAAGATTGGAGACCAGACGTGCATGGGTGGCCGACTTGGGCTGGACCGCCGAACCGGCGGGCCGGAGCCAACTGGGAGCGGCCGAGCCGCTCTGGAAAGCGGGAGGAGCTTCGACCTGAAAGACCGCCCGGCCGAGTTGGCGCTCAGCCATCTTCGCCACGATGCCTGGCAAGAAATCGGCGTTGTCCAGGGCGACCGCTTCCGAGGCGGCGCCTAAGATATTTTCCAAGGCGGCGGCAGCGGAAATATCAGTGACGGTGACAAGGTCGGCCAAAGCGGCGGCTTTGCCGGCCGGCATAGCTTCCGAAAGTTCTCCGCGAAGTACCGCTTTGGCGGCTTCCGAAAACCCTTCCAGCCGCGACTGCATCTGTTCGAGCAAGCCAAGCTGAGCGGAAAGTTTTGCGACGCTGCGATCTTGTTCGGAAATTGTCTGCTGCAGTGCGCGAAAATCCGTCAGCAACGCTTTGCCTTTTTCAACCGCTTCCTGCTCGGCGGCACGGGCGGCCTGCAGTTCACCGTGGCGGCCAGTAACGACCTGGCCGCAATCGGCGACGCGGCGATCGTGCCCCTCGCGCTCCACCATCGCTTGCGAGACGGAAGCTGACACATCGACATGGCGGGCCTGGTAGCCCCGAAGATCGATTTCGAGATTAGTGACATCGCCACGGGCGCGAGTCATCTCACCTTCGGCAATTAAAATATCTTGGCGAGCCCGACGCAGACGATTCTCGGATTCGACCAAGAACTTAGCCGCTGCTTCGACTTGCGAAGTCTTATCACGGTAGGCGGCATCCGTCGCGGTCACCGAGCCCGTGGCGGTCGATTTAGCATCGGAACTACCGCGCAGACGCATCTCGTATTCGGCGATGGCTTGTTCGGCCTCCTGACCCTCGCGGCGAATATCAACCAAGCGGGTCGTTAAATCATCTGCCCGAAGATCAGCGGTTCGAGCCTCGGCTTCGGCGTTTTCGCGGGTGGTACGTACTTCAAATAAAGCCTGCTGGGCTTGCTGGACTTGTTCGGCCAATTCGGCTCGCCGTACGCGCGTATCAAGCAGGGCGGCTTCGCGGCTACGCAGGCCATCGCTCAACGCCTCTACCTCGGATCCACACTGTGCGGCGTCCGCTTCCAGGGTCGTGATCTGCGTCCGACGATCACCAAACTGCTTGGCCTGCCAAGCGAGGTCGAGGTGCGTAAAACGATGCCGCAAGCGGCGGTAACGCAAAGCCTTAGCGGCCTGGCGGCGAAGGCTGGCGATCTGACGGCCGACTTCGCTAACGACGTCGGTGATCCGCGCCAGGTTAGCGTCAACGCCTGACAACTTGTTCAACGCTTCCCGCCGTTGCACCTTATAGCGAGTGATGCCGGCCGCTTCTTCGAAAAGATAACGGCGCTCCGCCGGATTAGCCGAGAGAATCTGGTCGATTTGTCCCTGCACCATGAACGAATAGGACATCCGTCCGATCCCCGTATCCATGAAGAGCCGGTGAATATCCTTCAGCCGGGACGGCTTGCCATTAATAAAATAGTCGCTGGTTCCCTCGCGATGGATGCGACGCATCACGGAGACCTCGGCAAACTGCGTTCCGAGTTCCTTCTCACAATCCGCAAAAATCAGTTCGACTTCGCACTGGGGCAGCGGCTTACGCTTATCCGTGCCGGCGAAGATGACATCCTGCATGCTGGCTCCTCGGAGCGACTTGGCGCTTTGCTCGCCGAGCACCCAGCGGATTGCGTCCACGATGTTCGACTTGCCGCAGCCGTTAGGTCCAACGACAGCCGTGACGCCGGGACGGAGCTCAATACGGGTCCGGTCGGCGAAGCTTTTGAATCCGTTGACGACGATTTCCTTGAGGTACATCGAGGGGTGAAATAGCACGATTGCCCTCCCCTACCCCCGCCGCAAGCGTCTTGTGCCCCTATTAAGGGGGCAGTTATTCACGATGCTGAATCTTAGGATTCGGGGTTGACGAGACGGCTCCCCCCTTATTCTTTCGACCCTCTAACGCCAACATGTCCGTAGAAATCAAGATTCGCAAAGGTGAGACTGTCGATAAGGCTCTCCGCCGCTTAAAGAAGAAGATCGACCGCGAGGGGATCATCAAGGATGCCCGTGCCAAGCGCGGCTTCGAAAAGCCTGCTGAGCGCCGTCGTCGCAAGAAGAAGGTCAAGAACTTCAACGCCTACCTGCGTAAGAAGTGGGATAACGTATAACCCCCCTTCAACTGCTACCCAAAGACCCGTCACCGTGACGGGTCTTTTGTTTGGGGAGGGCCCCGGGTGCTACAGGAACAAAAAGGGCCGAACCCGGAGGCTCGGCCCTTTCGTAAGACTAAGCCAATTCAGGCTTAGCGGATGAACAAGAGTTCCTGGTAGGATGGTAACGGCCAATATTCATCGGCCACAATCTCTTCGAGCGCATCAGCCGCAGCACGAACCTTCAACATGGCAGGGAGAACCTTATCGCAAGAAT
The DNA here is from genome assembly GCA_026397965.1 of Verrucomicrobiota bacterium. Taxonomy (GTDB): domain Bacteria; phylum Verrucomicrobiota; class Verrucomicrobiia; order Opitutales; family UBA953; genus UBA953. Next base: position 220,251 of record JAPLTU010000039.1, read on the forward strand.
GCTTGGCCTGAGCGTGCGTATCGGACTTCGACACTTCGCGGGCGGCATCAAGTGCTCCCAGGGCGTCGTGCAGGTCGTCAGCGAGCCCGATCACTTCTTTGCGCAATTTGCCGCCAGATTTGGTCTTTTCAACCGGGGTCAGATCAGCGGCGAACTTAAGTGCAGCTGGCAAGAGCAACGTCCGGCCGATCTCGGAGACGAGCTTCGATTCGGTGTTCACCGTGAGCACATAGGAATGCGTGTAGATTTCTTCGCGCGATTCGAGCTCAGCCTTACTGAGAACACCTTGGCGTTCGAAGACATCCACCGTTGATTTAGCAACGATTTCAGGGAGCGCGTCCGGGGTCGTCCGCAGGTTCTTGAGGCCACGCTTACCAGCTTCTTTATGCCACTCTTCCGAATAGCCGTTCCCGTTGAAGATAATGCGACCATGCTTGGTCAGGATTTCTTTGAGGACCGACTGAAGGGCGGTGTTGAAGTTACTGTTCTTCTTGATGGCTACCGCTAATTCGTCAGCCAACTTATCCAGCGAATCAGCCATGATCGTGTTGAGGACGGTCAAGGGACCAGCGACCGAGAAGGAGGAGCCAACGGCGCGGAATTCGAACTTATTACCCGTAAAGGCAAAAGGACTCGTCCGATTACGGTCACCAGCGTCTTTCGGCAAGACGGGCAACGTATCGACACCCAAGGTCATATGACCACCCTTACGCGAGGAAGAGGCGGAGCCACTCTTCTTCACCTGCTCGATGACTTCATTGAGCATATCGCCCAAGTAAATCGAGATAATGGCCGGAGGGGCTTCATTCGCACCTAAGCGGTGGTCGTTACCAGCGGAAGCCACCGAAGCACGGAGCAAGCCCTGGTGTAGATCAACCGCACGGACGACAGCGGTACAGAAAGTAAGGAACTGTGCATTGTCGTGCGGGTCGTTGCCTGGTTCGAGCAAATTGCCCACGCCAGCACCACCGATGGACCAATTGACGTGCTTGCCGGAACCATTGACGCCGGCGAAAGGCTTTTCGGCCATGAGGCAAACGAAACCATGCTGCGCAGCGACCCGCTTCAGGAGCGTCATCGTGAGCATCTGGTGGTCGTGCGCGACGTTCGCAGATTCGTAAATCGGAGCCACTTCGAATTGCGCGGGAGCTACTTCGTTGTGTCGCGTCTTGATAGGGATACCTAGTTTGAAGCACTCGCGCTCGGTCTCCATCATGCAAGCAAGGACGCGATCAGGAATCGTACCGAAGTATTGATCTTCGAACTCTTGACCCTTGGCCGGCTTCGCACCGAAGAGTGCGCGTCCGCACGTGTAAATATCTGGGCGGAGATGATAGAGACGGGAATCGATCAGGAAGTACTCCTGCTCCGGGCCGCATGAAGCACTGATGAAGCCGTGTTTCTTGCCAAAAAGAGCGAGAACGCGAGTGGCAGCCTTATTGACGGCAGCCATGGAGCGGAGTAGCGGGGTCTTCTTGTCGAGGGCCTCACCCTTCCACGATACGAACACCGTAGGGATGCAGAGCGTCGAACCATTTTCGCTGTCGAAGATGTAAGCGGGCGAGGTGACATCCCAGGCCGTGTAGCCGCGCGCTTCGAACGTGGAACGCAGACCACCGTTCGGGAAGGAGGATGCGTCAGGCTCGGCTTGCACGAGGGCCTTGCCGGAGAACTGGGCGAGCGTACCCGCGCCGTTTGGCTCAAAGAAAGTGTCGTGCTTCTCCGCCGTCGAACCCGTGAGTGGGTAGAACACGTGGGCGTAGTGTGTCGCTCCGCGCTCAAGCGCCCAATCCTTGATTGCGGCCGCGACGATGTCAGCGGAAGCACCATCGAGCTTGGTACCGGACTCGATATTGGCCTTAAGGGACTTGAAGACATCCTTCGGCAGGCGCTTCTCCATCTTCTCTAACGAGAAAACATTCTGACCGAAGATGACATCGATCTTCTCGTTACGGAAGTCGAACGTGCCCTTCAGGCGAGGCTGGGAGGCGATCGCCGAGATGGCGTCGCGTCGTGCTGGGTTTGTGCTCATTTTGGATTGGGGGATTGATGAAAATTAAACTTTAACACCTCTTGAAAAGCACCCTGTGTGCCACGCTTCAATAGGTAACAATTAACAGGTTAAGTATGCCTAATTTTAGGCATTAAGTATAAATTTAAGCATTTTAGGGGTGTCTACTTCAAGGCATACACAATTCTGGCGAAATAGGCCGTATCAAGTGAGACCTGGGCGGGCAAGGGATGCCCTCTGAAATCATTAGATAACCCTATTTTAAGGGAAAGCGGCCCCTCCCGGCGCATGATGTTAAGCGAGGATTCGTGGCGGATGTAGTAATTCGCGGAATCACTGAACGAAGGGACGATGGAAATCGAAGAATCCAAGGCCGCCCAGCCGAGCTCCCGATGAAGAATCAGGCCCAAGTCAGCCGACGGGGTCGAGAGGCTCGGCTGCCCGACGATCGAATAATTCTCGTATCGATGGGCGAGTCCCAAACGGGCATCCCATTTGCCGGAGGCATCCGTGAATAGCCGCAAGCCGATGCCGCCCGCGTTAACCGATAATAAATCCACCATCCGCGCCTTGTCATAACCGGTGTCGGTCCGGACATACCAGAAGACGACCCCCGTGGGATTAGTCTCATAAGATAAATTAACATGCAGATCATTGGCGGACGTCTGATTTCCCGACTTGGCCTCGGTGGCCCGGACGCTACCGATGATCGTATCCTGCGGAGTGATGCCCTTGGCGAGAAAGCCGATACTGATTCCAGACCCTTCCGTCACTCCTGACCGGCCGGATAAATCAAGGTCGGCCAGCATCGTCCATTTGCGGGCGTTGAGGATATCAGCGGGGCGGGCATCGGCATCGCGCCAAAGTTCCAAGCGGGCATCGAACGGGATTGTCTCCGGACCGCCTGTACTTGCTGCTCGCTGGGCGGCCGCCGAGGCCATGCCACGCTGGACCGTCCCCCCGCCGCTCAGGATAACCGCAGAGTCCGTATTAAAAGATTCTACCGACGTAATTGGGATGCGCTGAATCGCCGGGCTCAGCTTAGGGACGAAGACTTCCATGAAGCCACCCGCGATGCGTTCAATCTTACCATGCAAGAAGGTGCCATCCGTCAGCGTGACGGTATCGGCCCAGAGGCCTAACGGGAGAAGCAGTAAAAGCGCTAACCGCATAACATCCCCTATGACATGACGAAAGACCGAGGGTTGCCAATCCCGAGATTTGAGGTTAAGGTAATTTCCATGGAGCTCGATGCGGTCATCCTTGGCGCCGGCCCAGCGGGTCTCGCGGTGGCACATCGGATGGTCCGCGCCGGGGCCAAAGTTAAGGTGATTGAACCCTCGCACCGATGCGGCGGGGCGATTCGTACGGTAAAGGAGGCCGGCTGGCTGGTTGAGACGGGCCCTAATACCCTGCAAATCGAAGGGGAAGCCGACCGGTCCTTGCTCCGAAATTACGGACTTGAGGACTGCCTGCAGGAAGCGGACCCCCATTCAGCCCAACGCTTCATTTACGCCCACGGACAGTTGCACGGACTCAAAGCTAACCCGTTAAGTTTATTTAAATCCGACCTACTGAGCTGGAGCGGTAAACTGAGATTACTCACAGAAATATTCCGCTTTCGGGGCGGCCATGAAGGTGAAACGGTTTATGCCTTCGCGGCTCGTCGCTTCGGCGCGGAAGCCGCCCAACTGCTCATGGATCCCGTGGTCTCGGGCGTTCAGGCGGGCGACCCTCACCGGTTGGTCATGAAGAATTGTTTTCCTGGTATCCATACGCTCGAGGAAAAGCACCGCTCAATTATTCTCGGTTTAATCAAGAACAAGGGGGCGGATCGTCGTATCGTCGGCTTCCCCGCCGGCATGCAGCAACTCGCCGATGCGATGGCTGAGCCTCTAAGAAGCGACGGACTCGAGCTGAATTCAATGGCGACCTTGATTCGTCGCGATACCCAAGGATGGAATATCGCATGGCGCAACGCCGAGGGGGTTGAAATCGGCGCCCGCGCCCGCCATCTCGTAGTCACCGCTCCGCACTGGCAATGGCCCTCCCTGCCCTTTGACGAAAGTTTACGACCCACGTTCCGAGAGTGGGAGCGAACCGAAGCACCCCCCGTGACTGTGGTTGTTCGTGGTTACGACCGAGCTGCCATCCGGCACCCGCTGAATGGGTTTGGTTATTTAACTCCGGGCAGCGAAAATCGTAATGTCTTGGGATGCCTTTTCCCGACCTCCGTCTTGCCGCAACGCGCACCAACAGGGAAAGTCTTGTTGTGCTGCTTCATCGGCGGAGCGCGTCATCCTGCTCTGGCCCGCAAGAACGACGAGGAGTTGCGAGCCATCGTGGATGGCGAACTTGCGGAAACACTCGGCGCAACAGGAGCACCGGAAAAAGAATGGATTCAGCGCTGGGATCGGGCTATTCCACAATATGGCGCCGATCAAACCCGGAGAGAAGCCGCCTTAACCCAAGCTGAATCCGCCCACCCGGGACTCCATTTCCACGGATCATTCCGCGGCGGCGTTGCCTTGATGCAAGTCATCCGGAGCGGCGATGAGCTCGGTCGAGCCTTGGCTAAAGGTTAAGCCTTCAACCGCTCGGAATCCGGGTCAGGTAGGCCCCGGACGACCCAAATCGCGGGCACCATCAGCAACGCACCGCCGATGTAGACCCAGAAGTGGGAGCCGAAGTGGAAATAGAGCAGCGCAGCGGTGACGGGGCCGATGACGCGCGCCAGTGAGCCGGCCGAGCGCAGGATACCGAGATTACGGCCCTGCTCGGAAGCATCCGAGTAGAGCGAGACGAGTGCCGACACGCTCGGGAGGATCAGGCCCGTCGCAAAGGAGATCAGGCCGAGCCCAAGATAGAAGATCGTCTCGGCGCCATCGCCGGCGGCGGCGGGCGTCGGCGGAATCCAGGCGACCACGAAAAAGGCGACGGAGGCAATCAGCATCCCCAGCATGATGACCTTGCGCTGCCCCAGTCGCTTGACGAGCTGACGGGCGAGGCCTTGGGCGAAGATCATGCAGGCGCCGTTGAAAAGGAAGAGCCACGCATTGTCGCGCGGACTGTAGACGAACAGCGCGAAGGTCAGAAACACGATTGTGTTCTCCATGCCGGTGAAGGCGACTTGGTAAACGAGGTTGGCGAATGAAGTGCGACGGACGGCGGCAGAGCGGACCGTGGCGAGGTCGAAGACCGAGGGCCGCTTGGCGTCAGCCCTAGCTCGACGCTCCGGCGCCAAGGTCTCCGGGAAGAATTTTAAGACTAATAAGAAATTCAGGAGCGCCATCGACGCGGCGATGATAGCGGGAACCGAGAAAGGATTGAGCCCGAAGGAACCGGCGGCCGGCCCGAGGACGAACTGGACGGACGACGCCAGGCCGCCGATGACGGGACCGAAGACGAAGCCCAGGCCGATGGCGATGCCGACCACGGCCATGCCCTTCGTCCGCTCTTTCTCATCAGTGATATCCGCAGCAGCAGCGCTGGCGACGGCGATGTTGCCTGCCATCATGCCCGAGACGAGCCGCGTCACGACCACGACCCAGAATTGGGCGGCGAAGATCCAGAGAAGATAGGAGAGGGCGTTGCCGGCCAAAGTGATGGTCAGGATACGACGGCGTCCCAGCTGATCGGACAATGCGCCCCAGATCGGCGAGAAGATAAATTGTAGCAAGGAATACAGGGTGCTCAGCAAACCACCAAAGAGGACCGTCTTTTTGAAGACCGTGTCGCCACCCATCCATTCGGCAGCGGAATTCAGGGAGCCAATCAGCGTGCCAGCGGAGCCTTCAGTCCGAATATAGTGGTCGAGCAAATGGGGGAACAGCGGGATGATGATACTGAAGCCGACGATATCCATGAATACCGTGAGGAAGATTAGCCCAAGGACTCGACGCTGGGGTTGCATGGCAGGGGCTGACATGCTGGCGAAGATGGAGCCGTTTCGCCCCATCGCAAACAAAACAGCGGCTTGCCGTGCATGAAAAATCGGAGATAATGGTCAGATGCGTCGAACTTTCACCACCCTCCTGCTGCTCAGCCTAGGGCTGGTGGAGTCCATTGCGGCCACCGATCCCAAACTGTTACTCATCGAGCAGACGTTATCGGGGTTCAGCGATCGCGAGTATGCGGCCGCGGTTGAGCGCACCCTTGGGGAATACGAAATCCGGACTGGTTTAAACCTTCATCCCGGTCTGCTCAAAAAATGCGGTCTAAAGATTTCCTCAGATTCAGGCATTGGCCTGGCAACCCCCAAGCCGCTGGTCAGAGCCCTAACAGTCTCTCTGATGAAACGCGGCTTTAATCAGAAGGCCATCACACTATGCGATGCGCGCCAAGAGAGCTTACGCCAAGCCGGATTTCTCCCCGCCCTTTCAACTGGCGAACAAGACTTTGAGGGCTTCCCGGTGGCCGCCTGGGAACAACTCGCCCCAGGCTGGGCCAGCGAGAAAAGTCTGTGCTACGAGAATCAGGTGCTACCCCGACAAGGTTCGCAGATCGTCCCATGGGGAGACCCTCGCGTTAGCATTCTACCAAAGACGCTTATCGATGAGGTCGACTTCTGGATCAACCTCCCCGTGTTGAGCGACGGCAAGGCGCTGGGCGTACACGGCGCGCTGGCCTCGGCATCGATTGGCAACATCGCCAACGGCGAACGCTTTCTTGATAACCCCTTTAACGCCTCCAAGGTCGCGGTTGAAGTCTGTGCGATTCCTAAATTGGCGAACAAAAATCTGCTTACCATATTATCGCTCGAGCGCTTCCAAGTCTTAGGAGGGCCCAACTTTGACGCCAGCTGGTGTCGCTCGGAAAAATCACTCCTGACGAGCGCCAACCCCGTGATTATCGACTTCATCGGCCTGCAGAAAATCAACTCTGGGCGGACCGCAAGCAACGTGGCCGCCATCCATCCGGAACCACCCATCTTCACCGCGGCGAACGCTGGTGAAATTCGCCTCGGGACCTGCCGGCCGTCTGACATCACACTCATCCGACTGCCAGCGCCCTAAGCCTGCAATTGTCATCCAAAAAAAGGCGCATCCGGAGATGCGCCTTTTTTGCATCAAGAACCGCTCAGAGCTTTAGGCCCAAAGCCTCCGAAGCGGTGGCCCGCTCTTCGAGGAGTTCTTTTTCGGTGATGCCGATTTTTTCTCGTGAAAAGGCATCAACCGGTAGCCCTTGGACGATTTCCCACGTGCCATCAGCCTTCGTCCTGACAGGATACCCAAAGATTATCCCAGGAGAAATACCATAATCACCCTTTGAGAGCACGGCGACGGCGTGCCACTCACCAGCGGCGGTGGGGACGTGCAGATTACGAAGAGTATCTAAGGCCGCGTTAGCTGCCGAAGCAGCGGAAGAAGCACCGCGGGCCTTAATCACCGCGGCTCCCCGCTTCTGTACTTCAGGAATAAAGACCTCCTTTAACCAAGCATGATCCGTGATGACCGCCGTCGCCGCTTTACCGCCGATAGTGGCGTTGGTGAAGTCAGGATACTGAGTTGAAGAATGATTTCCCCAGATCGCCACGTTCTTGACTGCCGAATTATGCACTCCGGCTTTGGCGGCTAATTGTGACTTTGCGCGATTTTCGTCGAGACGTGTCATCGCAAAAAAGTTTTCGGGCGGGAGGCTCGCGGCGGCCCGCAGAGCAATCAGGCAATTCGTATTACAAGGATTACCTACGACCAAGACCTTGACGCTCTTCTTCGCGCTGCGGGCGATGGCTTGGCCTTGGCCAATGAATATCTTTCCATTGATTCCAAGGAGATCCTTACGCTCCATGCCTTCCTTCCGCGGCACCGCGCCGATCAAGAGACACCAGTCGGCATCCTTGAAACCCTCATCGAGATCGCCGGTGGCTACCACGTCGGTCAGCAAGGGAAACGCACAGTCTTGCAATTCCATCACCACACCGGCGAGGGCATTAAGCCCTGGGCCAACCTCGATGAGATTAAGCGCCACCGGTTGGTCGGGTCCAAAAACCGCACCAGATGCCAAGCGAAAGATTGCAGCGTAACCAATGTTGCCAGCGGCGCCAGTAACTGCCACGCGTATAGGATTCTTAGATGCCATAGAGTGGGGCTATCAAGTAAGGCAAAACCGCCTAAGTGAAGCGGAAACTACAGGCCAAGCTCGCCTTGCATCAAATCGTCGGCCGCCTGGGCCGAAATACTGTCGCGAACCAAATGCGACGTCGGCGCAAGTGAACGGCCCTCCAAGCCCCCCAAAACCCTTAATATCAAAGCGGCGGCAAGGGCATCGAATAAGGCGCAGTGATAGCGACGGCGGCCCGGCGGGCAATGCTGCGAGGCTAAAGCATCCAGACGGGGGCCCAGACGCAGGGCTGCTACGAGGGAGGAGAGACCATACTCACCCAAGGTCGGGACCCACGCTCGGGCGAGGCGACAGGTATCAATCCACGGCCCCCACTCGGCGACAGCGGCGTGATCTCCTACGAAAGACGGGACCACTGAAGGACGGGGCCATGTCGCACGCAGCAGCCCAGCCTCGACCGTCGCATTATGGGCGGCCAGGACGCCCGTTCGGCGTAAAGTCACCCAACGATCCCATTCTGCCTCAAAGGGAGTCGCCCCCGCCAGATCGCGCTGGGACAAGCCATGACATTGCGTATCAATCGATGGCACGGCGCCACGTGCTGCATGGAGCGACGTACGGGTAGAGATGATTTCACCGCCCAGCAAGGTCGCCACGCCAGACTCCACGACGCCCGTCCGGCCACTGCCCTCGAAATCCACCACATGGATGGGGATTTCAGTCCAACTGGGATGCGTGACGGACATGGGGTGTCTGAAAAAAGATTAACGCCACTCGTGTCTCGGATAGCGACCTCTTAAATCCTTCTTCACGTGCTCATAAGAGCCCTTCCAGAAAGCGTCTAAGTCCGTGGTGCGCTGCTGGGTCCGTCGAGCGGGGGACTGGATGCAGATTACCAACGGCACCTTGCCTTGGCAGATTCTTAATTTCACGCCCGGAAAATCATACAGCTCCTGCACAGTGGCCTCAATCTGTGCTTCGCCATCCTCCATATACTCGATTTTGGCTGGGTGCTTTTTTCGCGGCAAAATCATCTTTTCAGGGCAATATGAATCCAGGACCATGGCCTGTTCGTGCGTGAGCCAACCCCGGACGATCGGGAGAACCGCCTTATCTTTAATATCACGATAGGTCGAGGCCCCGGCACAGATTTCCTCGATTACCATCCGCCGGCCCGCTTCATCGAAAACCGGAATCCCGAACTCGGGACAATGTTTAGCCAGAAAATTCACCCGACAAATCCAAGCGTCGACCGCCGCATCCCACCGCTCCAATGCCAGGCGACCAGCCATCACTTCCTCAGTCAAAATCTTGCTGGCGGCATCCGAAGGCGCGTCATCCCGTTCCGTCGATTCTAAGATTAGGTCCCGGAAACGGCGTTCCGTTCGCGTCACGACGCGGCGTTGGGTTGGTTCATATCGGACCTGCTGCACTTCGGAGAAATCGTCGGGGAATAGTTCCTTCAACCACGGTTCTTCGACGGCGGTCGCCAAGGAAAGGTAAGTGGTCACCTCGCCCCGCGCTTGGATCTCATCGACTTCGGCGGCGACGAGCAACTTGGCGGATCGAATCGATGATTCGCGGCGAAGTTCGCCTCGACGGCCATGAACCAAAGCGCAACGCAACGTGCCACCATCAAGCCTGATAGCCAGGCGGTCGGAAAAACCTAACAAAAGACAGCGACGAATCGCCTCCGGATCGGCAGCTTGTTTGTTTACCGGTAAACCTTGCCCCTCGGCGATACGGATGAATTGACGGGCGGCCTGATCTGCCTGACGGGCGGCCTGGCCGTGCACGCCGAATTGGTCGCACGCATCCGCATCAAATTTAAGTTCGGTCGCCCGACGCATCAGAGCCAGTCGCGGGAAAAAATCCGATCCTTCGTCTTGCGCTACCCCATCCCTGGCTGACTCCGTCCGGTCATCTACCTTCCGGAAGAGGATATCCCGACCTTGGGCCAAGCCTGCAATCCGGCAGACTTCTTCCACGCAATCTTGCTCGCCCGCAGCGAGCAACATCCGCGCATAACGCGGGTGCGCAGGAAAGGCCGCCATGCGCCGGCCGATCTTCGTTAACTTACCGTGCACATCAACTGCACCGAGATCAGTCAGCACGGCCAAAGCCCGCAGCAGGGCCTTATCGTCAGGCTTTTCATACCATGGGAATTGGGCCGCGTCACCCCAACCCGAAGAGAGTAGCAGCAGAATCGTCTCCGAAAGATCGACGCGCTTGATTTCCGGGATTTCCCGTAAAGGCCTGGCCTCATGATCCGTGAGTGACCAAAGCCTGATGCAACGACCAGGGCCCGTTCGCCCCGCCCGGCCAGCCCGCTGCTCCGCCGATGCCTGCGAGATGGGTTCAATTAATAAAGTATCGATACCGCGATGCGGATCAAAACGCGCCATTCGGGCCAGACCGGCGTCGACGACCGCTCTGACGCCTGGAATCGTCAATGAAGTCTCCGCGACATTGGTGGCGACAATGACCTTACGGTTCGGTCCAGGCTTAACGGCGCGATCTTGCTCCTCCGGCGGTAATTCACCGTAAAGCGGCAACACCTCAACTCCACCTGATTCTGGTAAATTACGCACCGCTCCCATCGTCCGCATGATCTCATATGAGCCGGGCATGAAGACGAGGATGTCTCCTTCGGACTCTTCTTGCAGCAATCGCCTCACTTGCTCGGTTGCCGCATCCCAAATCGGCCGCGCTGAATTGCGAGGCAGATGAGTATATTCAATGTCCACTGGAAAAGCCCGGCCATCTGCCGCCAGAGTTTCCGCGGCACCCAACCAACGCGCGACTCCCTCCGTGTCGAGCGTCGCCGACATGGCGATGATTAATAAATCCGGCCGATGCGTTTCTTGCAAACGGCGAGCCAGCGCGAGGGCGACGTCCGAATGTAAATTACGTTCATGAAATTCGTCGAAGACTACCGCCCCAATCCCCTTTAGTTCTGGATCCGATGCCATCTGCCGTAGTAGCAAAGCCTCCGTCACGAACTTGATGCGCGTCTGCGCTGATTCCATGCGCTCAAAACGGATTTGATAACCCACTTCTCCCCCCAGACGGCATCCGCGTTCTTGCGCGATGCGACTCGCCAGCAACCTTGCCGCTATCCGCCGAGGCTGGAGCACGATGATCTGACCTTCGACCAATCCTAAATCGAGAAGCATCTGCGGAATACGCGTCGACTTGCCGGACCCGGTCGGTGCCCGCAGTACGATGCGCCGCACCCGACCACACGCCGCGGTCAATCCGTCCTTCAAGTCGTCAATCGGCAATGGCGACTTCATGGGTTGAGAAGGATGAGACGGGCTTCGGCCTGTCTATCCGTGACGGTAACCCTCATCACCGTGACGGGAAGGTTAAAACGGCGCGGACCCGCGCTCCCCGGGTTAAGTCGCAACACCCTTCCTTCCCATTCGATCGTCGGTCGATGCGTATGCCCCGTGATGATGATATCTGCCTTGTAAGCAGCTTCCTCGACCAGAAGGTGCCCGTGATACATCAGAATTTTTAGACCCCCCAGTTCTTTGCAAACGATCAAGTCCAGTGCCGCATCTTCGTCGCAATTTCCTGCGACCGCATAGGTCGGGGCTAATTCTGCCAACTGGGAAATAATCCATTGGCTGCAGATGTCGCCGGCATGAAAAATCACCGCACTGCCTTCGAGCGCTATCAATGCTTCAGGCCGAAGTTGGCCATGCGTATCCGAGATAACGCCTATTTCAAAAGCGGCGGCCACCTTCAGAGCGGTCGGCGCAGTTTCCCAGCAGGCACGGGTCGCAGCGAGGTGAATTCCGCTCCCAGCGTGTCGCGCAACTTTTCCGTCAATCCCGGCGGCAGATTTCCCACAGCCTCTTGGAATTCCTTTTCCCCCGGGAAAGCCGATTGGCCGATCTCGGCCACTGGTTGCGTCGCGACCGATGTATCCGGAAAATTAAAAGCGTGCGCGGACTGACTAACTTGCATCGCCTCATCCTCCGTGGAAGGGGCGTCCATCGGCGGCAATGATTCCTCGAACCGGCCGGAATCTTCAATCGGCACGTCCCTGATTGGAGTCATCATCTGGGCCGACTGCGGCGGGCGGGTGTCAGCGGGCTCAGCCGGAGCGGCTGGTGCCACCTCAGTTCTCTTTATTTTTTTTTCGCCAGACTCCCGAGGAAGTCCGGCAGCGGCCGCAGATAGGTCTTTAATAAGACTATCGATAGACCTCGCCCTGCTTTGTTCTATCGCCTTAAGCAACGTCACTTCAAAGTTCGCTCTCGGCGAAAGCCCCTGACGAATACCCTGTTCACCCTCTTGGAGACATTCTAATAAACGAACAAGTTGTTCGGTCGCAATCGGGGCTCCCAACTGGGAACTATTCCCGCCCGACCGGACGGCATCCAGCGTGGCGGATCTGACCCGCAACTGCAGATCGGCCAAGATACGGAGAAGGTCGCGACCTTCGGCATGAAAGACATCGCAGATTGTCAGGACCTTTTTGCCATCACTGACGGCAATCGCCTGGCAGAGATCGCCCACTTGCTGCGCGGAAGCCAGACCGTAAATCGAAAGCACATCGGCCTCGGTAACGTTCTTACCTGAAAAAGAAATGACCTGGTCGAGGATCGACTGCGAATCGCGCATCCCTCCGTTCGCCAAGCGGGCAATCGCCGTCAGGGCTTCTTTTTCCGCCGTCACGCCGTCGGCTTTCACGATACGGGTGAGCTGAGCAGCGATCACCTCTTCGGAGATCGGGTGAAACTCGAGACGTTGGCAGCGCGAGGTGATTGTCGGTAGGACTTTATCGGCCTCCGTGGTCGCTAAGATAAACTTCACCCAAGGTGGCGGCTCTTCCAACGTTTTGAGGAGCGTATTGAAGGCATCCTTGGTAAGCTGGTGGACTTCATCGATGATGAAGACTTTGAACAGACAACTGCTCGGTGCGAATTGGCATTCATCGCGGATTTTCTTGGCGTCCTCAATTGAGCGATTGGACGCAGCGTCGATCTCGATCACATCCAGGCAGCTCCCCTGTTCGATGGCCAAGCATACCGGATCATCGAGGGCGTAATCTGGCTTAGGTCCGCCCGTACAATTCAACGCCTTGGCCAAGATCCGCGCGGTCGTGGTCTTTCCCGTGCCACGAGGACCGACGAAAAGATAGGCATGCGCCATCCGCTTCGTTTCGAGGGCGTTTCGCAGCGTCTTGACAATATGTTCCTGGCCGACGAGTTCGTCGAAACGACGAGGACGCCAGCGGCGGGCAATGACTTGAAATCCAAGGTCGGACACTGCCCTGATGTTTGTTTAGGACGCGCGAAGTGTCAACGGGGCACTCGCAGGCTTATTCCCACTCGATCGTCGCAGGCGGCTTCGATGAAACGTCGTAGACGACCCGATTGATGCCTTTGACTTCATTGATGATGCGGGTCGAGGCACGCTGAAGGACATCGTAAGGCAGGCGCGCCCAATCAGCCGTCATGGCATCGGAAGACGTGACTGCCCGCAGGGCGCAGACGTTATCGTAAGTTCGCCCATCGCCCATGACCCCGACGCTGCGCACCGGTAGGAAGACCGCGAAGGCTTGCCAGACTTTGGCGTACTGGCCGGAGGTGCGGAGTTCGTTAATAAAGATATCATCCGCCTTCCGAAGAATCTCCAGACGCTCCTGAGTGATTTCCCCGCAGACGCGGACGGCAAGTCCAGGGCCCGGGAAGGGGTGGCGCCAAACCATTTCGTGTGGCAGGCCCAAAGCTTCGCCTAAAGCTCGGACTTCATCTTTGAATAATTCACGAAGCGGCTCGAGTAGCTTGAGCTTCATGTGCTTAGGCAGACCGCCGACGTTGTGGTGGCTCTTAATTGTGGCGGCCGGCCCCCCGTTCGGCGAGAGCGACTCGATCACGTCGGGATACAAAGTGCCTTGGGCAAGGAACTCTACTTTGCCCTTCTTGGCCTTGGAGACATCCTTGATGGAACGTTCAAAGACCTTGATGAATTCGTGTCCGATAATTTTCCGTTTCCTTTCCGGATCCGTAACGCCTTTAAGTTTCCCGAGAAAAGCCGCCGAGGCGTCAACGACCCGAAGGTCGACCTTAAATCGACCGCGGAACATCTTCTCGACTTGGGCGCGCTCCCCTAAGCGCAGGAGCCCGTTATCGACAAAAACGCAGGTGAGCTGCTTGCCAATCGCGCGCTGAATCAAGGCCGCTGCGACTGAGGAATCGACGCCGCCGGAAAGGCCCAAAATCACCTGAGACTTGCCTACTTTTTCGCGGATCTCGCCGACGGCGGTCTCGACATAGTCATCCATCTTCCAATCCGGCTTGCAGCGGCAGATACGGAAGAGAAAGTTGCGCAAGATATCGATACCGCGCTCCGAGTGCGCGACTTCGGGGTGAAACTGGATGCCGTAAAAACGACGCTTCTGATCTTCGACGACGGCACACTCGGAGTTTTCGGTGTGGGCGACCGCCTTGAAGCCCCGGGGAAGGCGCGAGACCTTGTCGCCGTGAGAATTCCAAACCCGCAAAGGAGATTTAAGTCCTTGGAGGAGTTGCGAGCCTTTACGGAAAGAAAGCATACCATGCCCATATTCCCGATGGGTACTGCTCGCGACATTACCGCCAAGCATCTGGCCCATCAATTGTACACCATAGCAAATTCCGAGCACGGGTACGCCCATTTCAAAGACGCCCGGGTGAGGATGAGGTGAGCCAGGCGCTTTCACGCTCGAAGGGCCGCCGGAAAGGATCACTCCCACGACGCCGTCAGCCTTCAGGGTCTCGGGCGTGACGCCGAACGGATAGATCCGCGAATGCACATTACATTCACGGATGCGGCGCGCGATGACCTTGGTCAGCTGGGAGCCAAAATCGAGGATTGCGATGGACTGTGGAGCCATGGGGGAAAGTTAGTGGGAATCAGAACTTGAGGCGAACATTGTTCCAGCCGCAGCTTGGGCAGACCCCTTCTTCGCGGCGTCGCGGACGAACATAAGTCAGACCGCAACGCGCACAAGAAAAGGCTGAACTTAGCCGCCGGTGGTCAGAAAGGATCGCATCCCGGCGGTACCACGCTTGCAACCCGAAAAGAATCAAGGCCGCCAATCCGACTAAAAAGGCGAGGAAAACGCCGAGATCAACGGATTGTAGCATGAGAGATGGGGTGGGTTCTAAAATGACGAGACGCGCCGCCTGGGGGCGGACGCGTCTCGAGTTCAGGCCTGAAGTTGAGGCTTAGGCTTGAGCGGGAGCCTCGACGGCTTCCTTCTTTTGCTTCGGCTTCCGGGCAACCTTGGCCTTGGGAGTCATTGCCGGGGACTTATCGTCCTTAGCCACAAGTTCGATCAAAGCGGTTTCGGAAGCATCACCCTTACGAGCGCCGAGCTTATAGATGCGGGTATAGCCGCCATTACGCGAAAGGCATGGGGTGACGCGCTCTTTGAAGAGAAGCGCACAAGCCGCTTCATTCCGGAGCTTAGCCAAGGCCAAGCGGTAATAATGCAATTTGACGGATTTATCGGAAGACTCAGCAGCCTTCTTCGCGTAGGTCATCAGACGTTCAGCGAAGGGACGCAAAGCCCGGGCACGAGAAAGCGTCGTGGTGATACGAGCATTAGTAAATAATGCTGCAGCGAGATTGGCCACGAGCGAACGGCGGTGAGCCGTCTTGACGCCGAGGACGTGTTTATGTTTGCGGTGACGCATAGGTTAAATCCGGATTATGCGTTAACGCCCTTATCGAGCATGCTCTCGTTGATTTTCTGCCCGAGGGAAAGGCCGAGCTGTTCGAGCTTGGCTTTGATCTCGTTCAGCGACTTCTTACCGAAGTTGCGGTACTTGAGCATCTCTTGTTCGGTCTTCATCGCGAGTTCACCCACGGTATTAATGTTTGCATTGTTGAGGCAATTCGCCGCACGAACGGAAAGCTCAATTTCGTTGACGGACATATTGAGCAGCTTGCGGAGACGGTTGGTCTCTTCGCTGATTTCTTTATGGCCGGTTTCAAATTCAACCGAGTCAGCAGAAACGGTATCAAACACTTCCAGGTGGTGGCGCATAATGGCCGAAGCCTCTTTGAGCGCTTCGTCCGGGGTAATGCGGCCGTCAGTGGAAATTTCGAGTACGAGCTTATCGAAGTCGGTCTTGTCACCCGAACGGGTGCTCTCGACTGAGTACTTAGCCGAGGTCACAGGCGAGAAAAGCGAATCGACTGGAATCGAGCCGATAGCCTGTTCCACCTTTTTATTTTCTTCGGCAGAAGCCCAGCTACGTCCGACGGTGATTTCGAGATCAGCGTAGAAACGGCGCTTGCGATCAATCGTGCAGATCACTTGGTCTGGATTGACGAGCGTGACCGTAGTCCCCTTGGTCTCGAACTTGATGTCGGAGGCCTTGACCGGACCAGCCTTATTCACGTCGATGGTGCCTTTGAAGGCTTCGCGCTTATTGGCCTCGGTACGAATGCGCACCTTCTTGAGGTTAAGGACAATTTCCGTGACGTCTTCAACGACGCCTTCGATCGGCTGGAATTCGTGCTGGACGCCTTCGATGGTCACCGCGGAGACGGCGGCACCTTCGATGGAGCTGAGCAGGATACGGCGCAGAGAGTTGCCGATGGTATGTCCGAAGCCGGTTTCGAATGGCTCCGCGAAATACTTGGCGTAGGTGGGGGTGGCCGAAGATTCCTCTTTTTTGAGGCTCTTGGGGCGTTGAAATTGTCCGAGTCGCTTGGGCATGGCAGGTAGTCCTATTGGGTTGGGTTGGGTTGAATCAGCGGCTGTAGAATTCGACGATGATCTGGACGTTGATGTCAGAGGGGAGTTCTTCCTTGGCTGGCTCGCGAACGACCTGTCCGTTGAGTTGCTCTGGGAGAACGACGAGCCATGCAGGGCACGAACGCCCTTGGCCTTCTTCGACGGCGCGGGTGGCGAGCTGCTTGGAGGAGGTACGGTCGCGGACTTCGAGCTTATCGCCAGGGGAGGCGGAGAAGCTGGCGACGTCGACCTTGTGGCCGTTAACGCGGATATGGCCGTGGGCTACCAACTGACGGGCAGCGGCACGGGAATTTGCGAAACCAAGGCGATAGACCACATTGTCGAGACGGGTCTCGAGGATGCGGAGGAAATTGTCGCCGGCGACGCCACCCATGCGCTTAGCGCGGGCGAACGAGAGACGGAACTGCTTTTCGGTGAGCCCGTACATCATGCGAAGCTTTTGCTTCTCATTGAGGCCGACGCCGTATTCGGAAACCTTGCGGCGAGTGGTCTTGCCGTGGATGCCCGGAGGATAGGGACGACGTTCTTCACCCTTGGAGGTGTTGAAGATATTCTGACCGAAACGACGGTTCAGCTTGGTGGTAGGTCCAGTGTAGCGGGACATGTTTTTTTATTTTTTGTATAGATGGCGGAGTGAGAGGACCCGCCCGGTTTGCCATAGCCGGACGGTGATGCGAAAAGGGGGGATTAAACGCGGCGACGCTTGGGCGGGCGGCAACCGTTGTGGGGAATCGGCGTGGTATCGAGAATCGAGGTCACGTTCAGGCCAAGGACCTGCAACGCGCGAATCGCGCTGTCGCGACCCATGCCCGGACCCTTCACGCGAACGGAAACATCCTTGAGTCCGTGTGCCATGGCGAGCTTCGCAGCTTCCTGACAGACGACCTGTGCGGCGTAAGCCGTCGATTTACGAGAGCCGCGGAACTGGTGTCGTCCGGCGCTGCCCCAGGAGATCACATTGCCGCTGGCATCCGTGATCGTCACTTTGGTGTTATTGAAAGTCGCAAGGATATGACAGATACCTACGGTGATATTCTTCGATCCTTTGGCACGGCGGACCTTAATTTCGCCGATGTCTTCGCCGAGTAATTCCTTGGCGGTGATTTCTTTGCGCTCCGGGGCGGCAGCTTCGACGGGAGCAACCACGGGGGCGGCAGCGTCGGCGGCGGGGGCAGCAGCATCAGCCGCCGGGGCTTTTGGCTTACGTACCTTGGGAGTCTTGGGGGCTTCTTCGCTCATCGTTAAATAGTATTAGGAGATAAATTTTACTTCGCTGGAGCCGCGGCGACGCCAACCGTCTTACGCTTACCCTTACGGGTACGAGCGTTAGTACGGGTACGTTGACCACGGACGGGGAGACCACGGAAATGGCGCAATCCGCGGTAGCACTTGATGGCCTGGAGACGCTTCAGATTTTGCGCGATATCGCGGCGCAAGTCGCCTTCGCACTTGTAACCCATGCGCACGATGTACTCGACGATCTTATTAAGCTGTTCCTCCGAAAGATTTTGGGCCCGCATCGCAGGATCAAAGCCTAAAGCTTCGCAAATCTCTGTGGCACGGCAGGGGCCGATACCATAGATATAGCGGAGAGAAATCTCTACTTTCTTGTTGTTGGGAATGTCTACGCCGAGGATTCGAGGCATGGTGTCCGTGCTGGTTGGAAGGTGGGAAAGAGGTCGGAACTTGAAGGTTCGTGGTGGATTTGGAAGCAAAAAATGCGGTTAAGGTAGAGTTAAAATTTCAACCCCTGTTTCGGTCACTAAAACAGTGTGTTCAAAGTGAGCCGAAGGCTTACCGTCGGCGGTCCGGGCCGTCCAACCATCGGCGGCCATAATAATCTTATGGGTGCCGAGATTTACCATCGGTTCAATGGCTAAAGCCATCCCAGGCAATAACTTAGTTCCAGTTCCAGCCTTACCATAATTAGGAATTTGGGGTTCTTCGTGCATCTTGCGCCCTACCCCGTGCCCAACGAAGTCACGTACAATGCCATAGCCGCCGGGGGCCAAGGCCGCCTGGATGGCCGCAGAGATGTCCCCGACCCTGCTTCCGGGCCGAACCGCTGCGATTCCTGCCATCAGCGCTTTTTCGGTATCCTGACAAAGCTGGCGGGCATCTGGGGCTACTTTGCCCACGAGGAGAGTCCGGGCATTATCTCCGATAAAGCCATCACGCCGGACAACCACATCGAGAGAGACCAAATCTCCTTCGCGGATAATCCGATCCGGGGCGCCGATACCGTGCACGATTTCATCGTTTAAAGAAATGCAGACGTGGCCGGGGTAACTCAGCCGCCCCACCACATAACCCAAACAGGCACTCTCACACCCGTGCCGCAGCATCAAACCGCGGGCCGCAGCATCGAGGCCGGCCGTAGAAATACCTGGGACAACCAAATCGGCAAGGTCGTGCAGGACGCGGGCGGCAGCCGTACAAGCGGCACGCATACGGCTGACATCTTCGCCCGACTTCAGATCAATCATCCGACGAGGCTCAGCGAGCAAGAGGACCCCAATGATTCAAGGCCCAGGCTACGGTACCGAGAACAAAAAGGATGAGGCAGGTCTTTTCCAGCGAACCCAAAGCACTTGCTTCAGATTCAGCCCGGAGGCCCGCTGCGGGGACGGCGACGCCACCAATCCGACCCTTCTTCAGGAAGCCTTCGTAGTTACGTTGCAATAAATAGGTCTCCACTTGGCGCATCGAATCCAACATGACGCCAACGGTAATCAAGCCCCCGGTACCACCCAAGAAAGTAGCCAAGCGCATCGGGAAATTAAGCTGCAAGATAAATAGGTCGGGCATCAAGGCGATGATGAGCAGGAACAAGGAGCCGGCCAGCGTGAGCCGGGTCATCACGAAGTCGAGGAACTGGGCGGTATGCTCTCCGGGACGAACGCCGAGGATGTAGCCGTTATTCTTCTTCAGATCATCCGCAATTTGGACCGGACGGAACATGATGCTGATCCAGAAGTAGCTGAAACCAAAGATTAGAATCGCGTAAACCGTGTAATAAAAACCGTTATTACGCGAAAAGAAATCTGCCCAAGAACGAAGGAAAGCGAGCTGCGGCGACAAGGTGCTCAAAGGATTGAGCAACATCGGAGGGAAGCTCATGATGGCGCCCGCGAAAATGACCGGCATCACGCCCGCGTAATTCACTTTAAGCGGCAAATAGTTGGTCTGCGCACCGTACATCTTACGACCGACCATGCGCTGCGCGTACTGGATCGGAATCTTCCGGACCGCTTGGTTGATCGCCACCATCGCAGCAGTCACGAGTACGAAGAGCAATGCCATCCCGGCGGCCTTTTCCCAGCCATGGGAATTGGCGGCGGCATCTCCGATTTTGCCACCGAAAGTCAAACCGACGAAAGAAGTAATCGCTCCAGGAATATCGGCCAAGATGCCAATGGTGATCAGGACGGACGTGCCATTACCGATACCGCGCTGCGTGATTTGTTCGCCCAGCCACAGCATGACGATGGCGCCGGAGGTCAGGAGACAAATGCCGAGACACACGAAGAGCGTCTTGCTCTGCATCACCACGATGGTGCCTTGGAAATTTCCTAAACCAAGAGCCTGGCCGACCTGCTGAGGATTACAGAAGGCCCCCAACAACAAAGCAGACTGAACAACCGCAATGATAATTGTAAGGTAGCGGGAGTATTGGGCTACCTTCTGGCGTCCAACTTCGCCTTCTTGCTGCAAGCGGGCGATGGAAGGCACGACGGCCGACATCAGCTGCATGATGATCGATGCGCTGATATAGGGCATGATGCCCAAGGAAAATACCGCACCCTTAAGGAGCGCACCACCGGTGAACATATTATACATCGCGACCACTCCGCCCGACGACTTGTCGGCCATCGAATGGTAGTAATCCATGATGTCCTTAGGGTCGATCCCCGGCAGAGGGATGTTTGCGCCGATTCGCGCCACGAAAATCAGAGCGACCGTGGCAACCAGCCGTGCCCTCAGCTCTGGAATCCTCCAACAGTTGGCGAAGGCCGAAAACATGGTGGAGCTTTGCGAACCGAGGTTCACTCAGCGACTCCGGTCGCTTTTTTTTCTTCGATTAGAATCACTTTTCCGCCTGCGGCCAAAATTTTGGCTTTAGCCGAATCAGAGAAACGATGCGCCTTAACGGTGACCGCACGTGAAAGATCGCCCGTGCCAAGAACCTTAAGGATTGGAGCGTTGGAGCGTAAAACGCCCGCGGCCTTGAACTCTTCGAGGCCGAAGACCTTGCCTTCGAGCTCTTGAATGTCGCACACGTTAACGACGGCGTAGTCGATGCGATTTACGTTATTAAATCCGCGCTTAGGCAAGCGACGGTAAAGGGGCATCTGGCCGCCTTCGAATCCGGGACGATGGCCGCCACCGGAACGGGCTTTCATGCCCTTGTGACCACGACCGGAAGTCTTGCCGTGACCAGTACCGCGGCCGCGGCCGAGGATTTTATGGCGGTGAGTGGAGCCCTTAATTTTGGGCAGAGAGTCGAGTTTCATGTCTATTTTTTCCGCTTAAGCGCGGAGGTTCTTGATTTGTTCGAGCGTACGGAGCTTGGACAGGCCGTCCATGGTCGCTTTCACGATGGCCTGAGGGTTGTTCGAACCCATGGATTTGGAAAGAACGTCCTTGAGGCCGACCACTTCAAGAACCGCACGGACGCCACCACCAGCAATCAAGCCAGTACCAGGCGCCGCCGGACGAAGCATGACGACGCCACCGTCGGCGTGTCCGATTACTTCGTGAGGAATGGTGTTACCGCGCAGATTGACGCGGACGAGGGCGCGGTGAGCGCGATCAGTTCCCTTGCGAATCGCATCAGGAACTTCCTTGGCCTTGCCGTAACCGACACCGACGCGACCTTTGCCGTCACCCGCGACGATCAAGGCGGCGAAATTGAAACGACGTCCACCCTTCACGACCTTAGAGCATCGGTTGATGTGAACGACCTTATCGTTGTATTCAGATGCAGGCGCATCACTGCCGCGACCATCGCGACGCTGAGGACGACCACCACCAGGACCATTACGACGACCCCCTGGGCCGCCTGGACCGCTAGGTCCGCCGGGTCCGCCAGGACCACGACGATCACCGCCAGGACCACGACGATCGCCGGGTCCGGCAGCAGGGGCGGCCGGAGCCGCGACATTCTTGGTTACTTCGCTCATGTAAATTAGAAGCTAAGGCCGGACTTACGTGCGGCTTCGGCAAAGGACTTGACGGTTCCGTGGTAACGACGACCGGCACGGTCGAAGACCACAACATTGAGACCAGCGGCTTTGGCTTTGACGCCGAAGGCTTCGCCGAAAACCGTAGCTCCAGCCACGGTAGGTCGGAGCTTTTGGCCACGCATATCCTTGGAGGTGGTCGCGAGCGAAACGAGGGTGACACCCTTGTCGTCGTCGATTGCTTGGGCGTAAAGATGCATGTGTGTCATCTTGAGAGCCACGCGGGGGCGGGCAGCGGTACCGCGCACCGTTTTGCGGATGCGCCAGCGACGCTTTTGCGCGAGTAGATTCTTCTTCTGCAGTTTCATGGAAAAGTGAGGCGAGCGGATTAGGCCGTCTTTTTGCCCTCCTTGCGGCGTACGTATTCACCTTCGACGCGGACGCCCTTACCTTTGTAAGGCTCGACAGGCTTGTAGAGCTTAATGGTCGAGGCCACTTGACCAACCATATGGCGATCAGGACCGGAGATGAGTAATTTGGTGCCGTCGGTCACCACCACGCTAACTCCCGCAGGAATTTCGTAGTTGATCGGGTGAGAATAGCCTAACGCGAGGTCGAGCTTGTTACCCTTAAGGATGGCCTTGAACCCAACGCCTTCAATCAGGAGGGTCTTGGAGTAACCCGTGGCGACGCCTTCAACCATATTACGGATGATGGCGCGGATGGTGCCGTGAAGGGCGCCCGCTTCTTTCTTTTCAGTGAGGTCGGCGACCGTGACGATATTACTGTCAACGGTGACACCGATCTCCTTAGGGAAAGGCTTTGAGAGTTTGCCCTTAGGCCCTTCGACGAAAACAACGTTACCAGTGACGGTGACTTTGACTCCGGCGGGGATTGTGACGGGCTGCTTACCAATTCGGCTCATGGCTTTGTTTTGTTGGGTCGGGGTTACCAGACCTTGGCGAGGAGCTCGCCGCCTACTTTTTGGCGACGGGCTTCGGCGTCGGTCATGACGCCACGTGAAGTGGTGAGGATGGAAACACCCATGCCGCCAATGACCTTAGGGACGGTGGTGTAGCCGGCGTAAACACGACGACCAGGAGTGGAAACGCGCTCGATGCTCGTGATGGCAGGAACACCAGCCACATATTTGAGCGAAACTTCGAGAACGGGAAGACCTTCGCGCTCGGCCTTACGGTAGCCGGCGATGTAGCCAGATTCGGAAAGAATGCGAGCGACCCCTTCGCGGAGGCGGGACCATTGGACGGAAATCACGGCCTTGTTTGCCTGTGAACCGTTACGAACGGAAGTGAGGAAATCCCCAATTGTATCAGTAGAAGCGGACATGTTAGTAGTTCGTTGAGGATTACCAAGAGGCCTTGGTGACGCCGGGAATCTGGCCGTTGAGGGCGAGTTCACGGAAAGTGATACGCGAGAGGCCGAACTTGCGAATGAACGCACGGGGACGTCCGGAGATAGAACAGCGATTCTTATGGCGCACCGGCGATGAGTTGCGGGGAAGCTCGGAGAGCTTACGTTGCGCTTCGTAGAAAGCTTCTTCGGTCACCTTAGGATCGGAGAGGATTTTTTTGAGTTCGGTGCGCTTAGCAGAGAACTTCTTAACGAGACGGGCGCGTTTGAGAGCGCGTTGGATGACAGACTTCTTGGCCATGCTGGTAAAGTTTAAGGGTTTAAGGTTTAGGCTTTGGCGGCGGCAGTGGCAGCGACAGCGGCCTCGGTGGCAGCCGTGGAACGACGGAAAGGCATCCCGAGGCTACGGAGTAACTCGCGGCCTTCGTCGTCGGTATTAGCAGTGGTCACGATGATCACATCCATGCCGATGTTAGCGCGTTGCGAACCATCAGCCTGGGTTTCGGGGAAGATTGTGTGGTCCGTGATACCGAGAGAATAATTCCCGCGACCGTCGAGACGGTTGGAGGTACCGCGGAAGTCGCGGATCATCGGAAGCGCCACGGCCGTCAGGCGGAGGTAAAACTCCCACATGCGCGCACCCCGGAGAGTGACCACGCAACCTAAAGGCATGCCTTGACGAACTTTGAAGCTCGCGACGCTTTTCTTGGCTTTGGTGATGACGGGCTTCTGACCCGAGAGCTTGGTGATTTCTTTGACGACTTCAGCCATATGGCCTTTATCGGCATCAGCCTTGAAAGCTGAATTGAGGACAATCTTGGTGAGATTGGGGACCTGGTGGACGTTCTTGTAACCGCGGCTCTTGATGAGCTCCGGAACGACCTTCTCGAGGTATACCTTCTTGAGGTGTGGCGTAGACATTATCGTAAAAATCTCGGGTGGTTTCGTTGGAATTATTTAGCGGCTTTGGCTGGCTTCTTGGCGCGACGGGCGTCCCAGAGGGAGGCCAGCATCACGTTGGAACGATGGATGGGGGCTTCACGCTCGGTGATGCCGCCCTGTCCGTCTTGCGTACGTTTCAAGTGGCGTTTGACGAGATTGAGGCCTTCGACAGTCAGGCGTTCATCGGCCCGGTTGTAGTTGACGACTTTCCCGCGCTTGCCCTTTTCGGCACCGGCGATGACGACGACTTCGTCGCCTTTTTTGATGTCAGTCTTGGACATGGTTTTCAGAGTACCTCAGGAGCGAGGGAGATGATCTTCATGAAGTTCTTGCCGCGAAGTTCGCGCGCAACGGGGCCGAAGATACGGGTGCCCTTAGGATTGCCGTTATCGTCGAGGATCACGACGGCATTGGTGTCAAAGCGGAGGTAGCTGCCATCCGAACGGCGGATTGGAGCAACCGTACGGACGATGACGGCCCGGCACACGGAACCCTTTTTCACCTGGGCGTCGGGCGTCGAGTCCTTGACGGAGCAAATGATGACGTCGCCGATACCTGCGGTATCAGTCAACTGGCCGAGGCGGCGAATCATGCGCACCTTACGGGCGCCGGTATTGTCGGCTACGTCGAGCCGGGAAAGCATCTGAATCATGTTATAAAGGAGCTAGGTTTTAGGTGAGTGACTTACTCAGTCTTCCACAGATTGGGCGGCGACCTTCGCGGCTTCAACGACGCGGACAATGCGCCAGCGCTTGAGCTTGGATAGAGGGCGCGTTTCCATGATTTCGACTTTGTCGCCGACTTTACATTCGTTCTTTTCGTCATGGGCGTGCAACACGGTGCGGCGCTTGACTTCTTTCCCGTATACGGGGTGAGGAACAGTGTACTGGAAGTTGACCTTGACGGTCTTGTCGCCTGATCGGGAGGCGATGAAACCCAGAAGGGTTTTACGGTTGGAGCGAGACTCGGACATCGGGAATTGAGTTAGTTGTGAGGATTACTTCTTCTTCGCAGGCGTCGA
Source organism: Verrucomicrobiota bacterium (assembly GCA_026397965.1). Lineage (GTDB taxonomy): Bacteria > Verrucomicrobiota > Verrucomicrobiia > Opitutales > UBA953 > UBA953. Next base: position 245,609 of record JAPLTU010000039.1, read on the forward strand.
CAGGCCGGAGAGGACCGTCATGCAACGGGCCACATCGCGGCGCAGGGCACGGAAGCGGGAGGGATTTTCGACGCCGCCCGTAGCCTTACGAAGACGCAGCTGCAGGAGTTCTTCGCGGGCTTCGCGAATACGCTTCTGCAGTTCGGCAGGGGCCAGTGGGCGGAGGGCCGTGGCAGCGGTGGGTTTATCTTTCCGGTAGGTGGACATCGGTGAAAAGGGTCAGTTATGGGTGGTCGAAGCCGGGTTCATCAATACTTTTCGAGCTCTTCACGAGCGACGAAGCGACAACGGACTTGGAGTTTGGTGTCGGCAAGGCGCATAGCCTCGCGAGCGACGGTGATGGTGACGCCACCCACTTCGAAAAGCATGGTGCCTGGCTTTACGACAGAAACATAGTATTCGACGCTGCCCTTACCGGAGCCCATGCGGACTTCGGCCGGCTTACGCGTGACAGGGGTGTGAGGGAAGATGCGCATCCACATCTTGCCCTTTCGCTTCAGCGAACGAGAGATGGCGATACGAGCGGCTTCGATTTGATTGGCAGGCAAACGGGCACGATCCAGAGACTGGATGCCGAAGTCGCCGAAAGAGAGCGTATTGCAGGTAGTCGCGTTACCGCGGATCTTACCCTTACGGTGTTTACGCCACTTGGTGCGAGCTGGTTGGAGATTGGCCATGGTGTCTTAGGATTTCTTCGGTTTGTTCGATCGGCTTAAAACTCTGAGTCCTTGGCGCAAATCCAGCACTTGATGCCGAGCTTGCCGTAAAGGGTACGAGCTTCTGCGAAACCATAATCGATATTTTCGCGGAGAGTGTGGAGAGGGACGCGACCGACGCGGGCAGATTCGACGCGGGCGATTTCAGCGCCACCGAGGCGACCACCGAGACGCAAGCGGATGCCGTCGGCACCGTTGCTCATGGTTGTCTGGACGGCCTTTTTCATGGCGCGACGGAAAGAAATGCGGCGCTCGAGCTGCAGGGCGACGTTTTCGGCGACGAGCTGGGCAACCAAATCAGGGCGCTTCACTTCGTTGACTTCAAGAATGACGTCGTCGATGCGTTCCTTGCCGGCGACCTTCTGGATTTCTTCGCGAAGTTTCTTGAGCTCATCTCCCTTGCGGCCGATGACGACTCCAGGGCGGGCGGTCCAGATCCGGACGCGAACCTTCTTAGCCGCACGTTCGATAAAGATGCGGGGAACCGCAGCCTGGCGGAGTTTTTCCTTCAGATACTGGCGGATACGGTAGTCCTCCAAAATGTTAGCCGGGAAGTCGCGCTTAGTGGCGTACCAGCGAGATTCCCAGTTGCGACGGACGGCTAAACGGAAGCCGATTGGATTTACTTTCTGGCCCATAGGGTGCGGAAATTATTTGGTGGCGGAGCCGAGAGCCACGCGAATGTGGCTCATGGACTTGTGGATAGGGTGAGCCGATCCTCGGGCCGCCGGCATCGAACGTTTGATGACGGGTCCTTGGTTTACGGTGGCGGAAACAACGACGAGGTCGGTGCTTGAAAGATTGTGATTATTCTCGGCGTTCGCGATGGCGCTCGCGAGCGTCTTGCTCAGGAGGCGAGCAGACTTGCGAGGGATAAAGCGGAGCAGCTGGACGGCTTCTTCGGCCGGGAGGCCTTGGATTTGGCGCGCAACTTCTCGCACCTTCTGGGGCGACATACGAGCAAAGCGGGTGGTGGCGTGGACTTCCATGACGTTGGTTAAATGATTGTTCAAATACGAGGGTTAGCGCGTGGGGAGACGAGGTCGCCGGAAAGAATCCGAGCGCCGGCATCAAGAGAGAGGATCAAAGCAACGGCGCGCGCGCGGGTTGCTTCGGCGATCACCACGGAGCCGAGAGGCAGGCCGTTGCGAGTCACCGTACAAACAGAACCGGGGCGGAAGCCGCGATCGTGTCCACCTTCTAAGACTACCAAATCCGTCGTCTGGCCAGTAATGACCGAGACAACCGGAGCCTTGCCGTCCGCTTCCGCCAACCCGAGCGCACGCGTCTCCATGGCAACCGCGGAAGCGGCAGCGAGGAAAGCGAACATGGAAAGGGCGGAACGCACGAAGAGATTATTGAGCTTCCTTACGAGAAGGCTGGGTGTGTTGACGGAAGGTACGCGTCGGCGAGAATTCGCCTAACTTGTGACCGACCATATTTTCCGTCACATAAACGGGGATGAATGCCTTACCGTTATGGACTTCGATATTGAGACCGACGAATTCAGGGGTGACCGTCGAACGACGCGACCAGGTCTTAATCGGCTTGCGGCTGCTGGCTTTTTGGGCCGCGGCAATCTTGACGATTAGTTGTGGGTCGACGAAATAACCTTTTTTGCGAGAGCGTGCCATGGTGTGGGTAAGCGGTTCAGATTAGACCTGCTTCACCTTCCGGCCGTTGCGGCGGACGATGATTTGGTTGTTAGAAGCTTTGGACTTCGTGCGCGTAGGGAAACCCTTAGCGAGCTGGCTCCAAGGAGACTTGAGGTGTTGACGACCGCCTCCGCCTTTAGATTTACCACCGCCACCCCCGTTAGGGTGATCGACAGGGTTCATGGCGATACCGCGGACCCGAGGGCGACGACCCTTCCAGCGGTTACGACCGGCCTTACCGAGGCTGGCGTTGTGGTGATCGACGTTACCGACGATCCCAACGGTGGCGCGGCATTCAGCGTGAATGTAACGCTGTTCACCGGAAGGAAGGCGCAGGATGGCGCGGCCATCTTCGATGCCTAAAAGCTGAGCGAAACCACCGGCCGAACGGGCGATTTGCGCGCCGCGACCGGGTTCGATTTCGACGCAATGAATAAAGGTCGCTGGGGCGATTAAGCGCAGGGGCAAGGACAGACCTGGAACCAATTGCTCTTGGGCGGTGTTCGTGCTGACGACTTTATCGCCAACCTTGAGGCCATCGGGAGCCAAGATATAACTGAGGGTCTTGTCGGCGTACTCGAGCAAGGCCAAGTGCGAGGTGCGATTAGGATCGTATTCAATCCGGAGCACGGTGGCGACTTCGTCGAGACGGTCGCGACGGAAATCGACCGTACGGTAAAGCTTTTTATGACCTCCGCCACGACGACGAGAAGTGATGCGTCCGTAACAATTACGACCGCGGGCGCGGTGATTGCTTTCGGTTAACGCACGCTCGGGGCGGCCGGTGTGGAGCCCTTCGGTCTTAACGCGTACGAGGAAGCGTTGACCTGGGGTGATGGGGCGATGGGTTACGAGTGGCATGTCGGGATGACTCCGAGAATTAGGCGAGGGAGATGACGTCGCCCTTCTTCAGGGTGACGATGGCACGACGAGAAATGGACTCGGCGTAAATAGAACCGCTGCCTAAACGGCTGCGGCGAACCTTACCCTTGCGGATGAGGATATTGATTTTGATCACGGTGACCTTAAAGGAGGCCTCGATGGCAGCCTTTACTTGACGACGGTCGGCTCCGGGAAGGATCTCGAAAACGTACTTATTGGCTTCAGCAAGGCCGGATGCCTTTTCGGTCAGGATCGGACGGCTGATGATTTCAGAAGCTGGCTTCATGGTATTCGTTACTTAGTTTTTGGCGCGTTCGAGGACCTTTTTGAGGCCTTCCTCGGAAATCAACACGCGGGGCGTGCGAACGAGGTCGAGTGCGTTAAGGTTGGAAGAGTTGGAGAAAATCGCGCGCTCGACGTTGCGGCTGGCGCGGAGCACTGGCTCGGCCCAGGTGCTGTCAACGACGAGGAGTCGCTTGCCGGCTGGGCTGACGTTGGCGAGCACCTTGACGAAGAGTTTGGTCTTCGGCTTACTGACTTCAAAGTGTTCGATGACTTGAAGGCCACCGTCGGCGGCGAGTTCAAAGAGCGCACGTTGCAGGGCGATTTTCTTCGCCTGATTGGTGATGGTCTTCGACCAGTCACGCGGACGGGGCCCGAAAACAATACCACCCTTGTAAAGCTGGGGAGCACGCTTGTCGCCGTGACGGGATCCGCCGGAGCCTTTTTGAGGCAGCATTTTCTTACCAGAACCAGACACTTCTCCGTAATCCTTGGTCTTGGAAGTGCCTTGGCGCTTGTTGGCCTGGTAAGAGATGATGACCTGCTTAAGCAGGGCCACGCCTTTATTGCCCTCGAAAGAGGGGATATCGAATTCCTTCTCGGTGAAGGCAGATCCGTCAGGCTTGTAAACTTTGAGCTTCATATCGCGATCGTTCTTGATGGGTTACTTGGACTTCTTGGCTGGACGAACGAGGACAACCTCGCCGTTGGCACCAGGGAAACTGCCCTTGATGAGCAGAAGGTTTTTCTCGGCGAGGACTTGGACGACGCGGAGGTTTTGGACGGTGCGCTGCACGGAGCCCATGTGGCCAGGCATACGCTTACCTTTAAAGACGTGACCAGGAGTCTGACGCATACCGATCGAGCCGATACGGCGGTGCATCATGTGACCGTGAGAGTCAGGCTGGCCGGCCATATCGTAGCGCTTCATGACGCCCTGGAATCCGCGGCCCTTGACGGTGCCGATGACATCGACCATTTGGCCAGGGGTAAATTTCTCGACCGTGATGACATCGCCCACTTTGACGTCGACCGCAGCTGGTTGACGAATCTCGTGGAGGTGACGGTGAGGGGCGACGCCTGCCTTGCGCAGGTGCCCGAGCTCGCCACCGGAGAGGCGACTCTCCTTCTGGGTGCCAAAGGCGATCTGAACGGCATTATAGCCATCGTTGGCCATGGTCTTGACCTGGGTAATAGGGCAAGGGCCGGCTTGGATGACCGTAACAGGGACGAGGTTGTTCTCCGCGTCGTAAACCTGGGTCATGCCGATTTTTTTACCGAGTAGCTGGTGTTTCATTTTCTAAGAGGCAGGTGGTTCGTGAGAACCGTTTGGTCATTGCTGACCTGCATTAGGCTTAGGATATCCTTGCGGAATCTTGGTCCTGAAGAGGGGCGCTGGCGGCCTGCGTTGGGTTATTGGTTAAGGTGGAAGGGTTGAGGAGTTAGACAACGATGTTGATGTCAACCCCAGAAGGTAAATTAAGCTTCTTCAATTCGTCTACCGTCTGAGAATTAGGCTCCATAATCTCGATTAGACGCTTGTGCGTGCGGATTTCGAATTGGTCCATCGACTTTTTGTCGACGTGCGGGGAGCGATTCACCGTGAGGCGAGCGATATCCGTAGGCAGCGGGATAGGGCCAGTAACGCGAGCGCCGGTGCGCTTGGCGGTGTCAACGATCTCATTGGCCGATTGGTCTACCATGCGGTAGTCGAAACCTTTGAGCTTAATGCGGATTTTGGTGCGGGCCATCGGGAGTTGGGTCAGGAAGAAAGGTTAGGTGCGGGCAGGAGCGCGAGTGGAAGACTCGACAACTTGCTTGAGGATCGAGGCAGGTACTTGCTCGAAATTGCCGGGCTCCATGGAATAAGAAGCACGTCCCTTCGAGAGGGAACGGACGTCCGTGGAGTAACCGAACATTTCAGCGAGAGGGACCAACGAGTTGATATTGCAGAGACCGTTCTTGGTTTCCATGCCTTGGATTTGTCCACGGCGACGGTTCAAGTCTCCCATGATATCACCCTGATATTCCTCAGGAGTGACGACTTCGACCTTCATGATCGGCTCGAGCAGGATGGGCTTAGCATCTTTCATTGCGTCCTTGAACGCAAAGATACCAGCCATCTTGAAAGCCATTTCATTGGAGTCCACTTCGTGGAAGGAACCAAAGACAATCGAGGCCTTGAAATCGATAACAGGGTAGCCGGCGACGGTGCCATTGTTGGCAGCTTCGTTGATACCTTCGATGGTGGGCTTGATGAATTCCTTAGGAATAACGCCGCCAACGATTTCGCTGATAACTTCCTGGCCCTTGCCGGGATTCGGCTCGAGCTTGATTTCAGCGTGACCATATTGACCGCGGCCACCGGACTGACGGATGAATTTTCCGACACCTTCGGAGGCGAGCTTGATGGTTTCGCGGTAGGAAATCTGGGGCTTGCCGGACTTGGCTTCGACTTTGAATTCGCGCTTCAAGCGGTCGACGATGATTTCAAGGTGCAACTCGCCCATGCCCGAAATAAGGGTCTGGCCGGTTTCCTGATTAGTCGTAACGCGGAAAGTAGGATCTTCTTGAGCCAAGCGCTGTAAGCCGAGCGAGAGACGCTCTTGGTCGCCCTTGGAATTAGGCTCGATGGACATCGAGATGACCGGGTCGGCGAAAGTGGTCTTCTCGAGGATGAGGTCATCCTCCATGGTCAACGTGTCGCCGGTCGCGATATCCTTCGGACCGATGATCGCACAGATATCACCCGAATAGGCGACGTCGATTTCTTCCCGATCCATCGCGCGTAGCAGGACGATACGTGAGATACGTTCGTTCTTTCTCGTCCGCGGATTGTAAAGCGCTTCACCCTTCTTGAGCTGTCCGCGGTAGACCCGGAAGAAGACTAATTGTCCGACGTGAATGTCAGACCAGAGTTTGAAACAAAGACCGGTGACTTTGGCCTTATCGTCCGGACCGATGATGATTTCGGTATCGCCGTCATCCGTGAAGGCACGCTGGCCTTTCATGTCGATCGGGGAAGGCAGGAAGTCGACGACGCAGTCGAGGAGCATCTGCACGCCTTTGTTTTTGAAAGCGGAGCCGGGGATCACGCCGATGAAATTCATCGAAAGGGTAGCCTTACGGATGCCCGTGCGCATTTCCTCGATGGTCACTTCTTGTCCGTCTAAATATTTTGAGGCTAAAACATCGTCGAAGTCGGCCAGCGCTTCGATCAACTTGATGCGCCATTCTTTGGCTTCGCCTACTTGTTTTTCGGGGATGGCAATCTCGTTAAACTTCATGCCCTTCGGGTCGGTCTCGTCGTAAAGGTAGGCGACGTTCTTAATCAGATCGATCATGCCTTTGAAGTCTTCGCCTTGACCAATCGGGATGAAAAGCGGGTGGGCATTGCCCTTAAGTTTTTCGCGGATGTCGTCCACGGCGCCGAAGTAATCAGCTCCCGTCCGGTCCATCTTGTTCACGAAAGCGACGCGGGGGACGCTGTACTTGTTCATCTGGCGCCAGACGGTCTCGGACTGGGGCTGGACGCCGGCGACGGCGCAGAAAACGGCGACGGCACCATCGAGGACGCGCAAAGAACGCTCTACCTCGGCGGTAAAGTCGACGTGGCCAGGCGTATCGATGATGTTAATCCGGTGGTCGATGTTAGCAAAATGCCCTTCCTTGGTCTTCCAGCCGGCGGAAATAGCGGCCGCGGTGATGGTGATCCCGCGTTCGCGCTCTTGCTCCATCCAGTCGGTCGTGGCGGTGCCATCGTGAACTTCGCCCATCTTATGGACGACGCCCGTGTAAAAGAGAATGCGCTCGGTGGTCGTGGTCTTGCCGGCATCGATGTGCGCAGCGATGCCGATATTACGCGTGTGCTCGAGCGGATAAGCGCGAGCCGAAGAATTGAGGGAAGAGAGAGCGGAGGACATGGTCGTAACCTGCGGTTCGGCCTAAAGGTTTATCGTGGCTAGGGGTTACCAGCGGAGGTGAGCGAAGGCACGGTTAGCTTGAGCCATCTTGTGCGTTTCTTCGCGCTTCTTTACGACGTTACCCGTGTTGTTATACGCATCGACGACTTCCGCCGCGAGGGCTTCGGACATCGTGGTTCCTTTACGGCCAGCGGCCGCATCGACGACCCAGCGCAAGGCGATGCTGTTCTGGCGTTCGTGGCTGACTTCGACCGGTACCTGATAAGTTGCGCCACCGACGCGGCGGCTCTTTACTTCAAGCTTCGGACGGCAATTTTCAAGCGCCCCGAGGAGCAACTCGACTGGATTACCTTTCATGAGCTTCTCGCTCACTTTTTCGATCGCTCCGTAGACGATGCCTTGGGCGATCGACTTTTTGCCGGACTTCATCACGACATTGATGAGCTGGCTAACCAATGGGCTGCCATAACGGGCGTCCGGTAAATGGGCGCGCTTGGTTGCTTTACGACGACGAGACATATTCTAAGATTGAGCTAGGGATTACGGAAATGGATTACGCCTTCTTTTCCTTCGGACGCTTGACGCCGTACTTGGAACGGGAACGACGACGCTTTTCGACGCCAGAGCAGTCGAGAGGGCCGCGCACGATGTGGTAACGGACACCTGGAAGATCTTTGACGCGACCCCCACGCACGAGGACAACGGAGTGCTCTTGGAGCTTATGGCCTTCGTCCGGAATGTAAGAAATAACTTCCTGACCGTTCGTGAGGCGCACCTTGGCGACCTTACGTTGGGCGGAGTTAGGCTTCTTCGGAGTACGAATCATGACCTGCACACAAACGCCGCGGCGGAAGGGTGAGTTGTTCAAGGCCGGAGATTTGGACTTGGCCTTGGGTTTGACCCGCGGATTGCGGACGAGTTGGTTGATGGTAGGCATGGACCTCGGTAAATAGGGAAAAGAGTGTTTGGGCA
>JAPLTU010000025.1 GCA_026397965.1 Verrucomicrobiota bacterium
GGTGGCGTTATCGACCGACATCTTCGTCCAAGCCACGACCTGCAGGAGGTCCCACGACAAACCGGACGCGGCCAGCCACGCCACGAGGGCGAGCCAGGCGAAGGGTTTACGAAGACGGCGGAGCACGGGTTCAAATTGCCAACCAGACAGACCGGCTCAATCCCAATGGCTGACTGACCGTAAGGTTATACCTCTGCTTATCTTAAGAATAAGACTAGTCTACGTATGAGGTCGGATCCTTCACGCTAGCGCGCAGAAAGGCCTCCTTGCGCTCCACGCACGTACCGCACTTACCGCAATGCTTGTCGCCGCCGACGTAACAGGACCAAGTCAGGACGAACGGAACACCGAGCTCGACGCCGCGCTGCACAATCGCGGTCTTGTCCATGCCCACGAAGGGGCGTTCAAGCGAGACCTCATGCCAGTCGGCGAGCCGGATGGCCTTATCCAAGGCATCGGCAAAAGCCGGGCGGCAATCAGGATAGATAGCATGGTCACCGCCATGGGCGCCGTAGGCGACCGAGGTGGCCTTGAGCGACATCGCCCAAGCGGCAGCCGTCGCGATGAGGAGCATGTTACGATTGGGCACGACGGTAGCCTTCATGCTGACCTCTTCATAGTGACCTTCAGGCACATCGATATGGGAATCCGTCAGAGCGTTGGCGCCAAAGAGCGGCGTCAGTCCGCGGAGGTCAGCGATGCGGTGCGGCACCTTGTAATGGGTGCAGATCTCCGCGGCGGCGACGAGCTCGCGACGGTGGCGCTGACCGTAGTCGACGGAGAGCGCGTGCACTTCCCTACCCTCGGCCAGCAGATGGGCCAGGAGTACGGTGGAATCCATTCCGCCAGAGTGAATGATGACAGTGCGCTGCATCAGCGGGGAAGTTGGACGCGGACGGCCTCGAGGGCGAGTCCGTTAATCGCGGACCCGCAGCTTGGCGCCCAGCTTGTCGAGGTGCGAGACCGCCACGGCCTCGCCGACGCGCATGGCGGCGGACTCTTTGCGATTACCGTCGCGCAGGCCCGAAAGGTGCAACCAACCATGAGCAACGTAGAGACGCAGCTCGGTGGCCAGTGTCACGCCATGCTCCTTCGCGGCCCGGCGGGCTTGGTCGATGTTCACGCAGATCTCCCCGGCGAACGCTTCGCCAGGGTGCTCTTCGCCGACAAACGTGATCACATCGGTCACGGTCGGGTCGCCCATAAATTCATCGTGGAGCTTGGCCGTCTCCTTGTCGCCAAGGAAGGCGATCGACAGCGAACCTTCAGGGCAACGGTAGCCCTTGAGTTTATCGAGCGCATGCACGACGCGCTGAACGGAAACCGCGGAGACCTTGGTCTTCGTGTGGCGGACGGAGATGTCGACGACGCGGCTCATGTGGCGGCGAAGACGGGCTTGAGCCGCATCCAGAGCTCGGACAGCGCCTGCGGCAGGACGCGGGTGTCGCCGATGACGGGCATGAAGTTGTGGTCGCCGTCCCAACGCGGCACGATGTGGAAGTGGAGGTGCGTCGGGATACCTGCACCCGCGGCCTTACCGAGATTGAGACCCATATTGAAGCCAGCGGGGCTCATCACCTTCTGCAGCACCGCCTGACAACGCACCAGCAGGTCCATCATCTCAGCACGTTCGGCGGCGGTGAGGTCGGCCAGTTCGCCGACCTCGCGATTAGGCAGCACCATCAGGTGGCCGGGGTTGTAAGGAGAATTATTGAGGATGACGAAGCAGTGCGCACCACGGTGCAGGATCAAATTTGCCTCGTCGTCGTTCGCCGCGAGCAATGCCGCGAACGGGCTACCAGCGCTTGGCTCCTTGCGGGTGCGGATGTACTGGATGCGCCAGTGCGGGTGAAGCTGTTCGGACATCGGATCGAAGATCAAGCGGTAGCGAAACCTTGCGGACGGGCCAGATGCCAGCGATAGGCCGTTTCCACGATGGAATCCAAGGAAGCGTATTGGACGCGCCAGCCCAATTCATTTTTCACCTTATCGGCATTGGCATAAAGAGCGGGCGGGTCGCCCTCACGACGCGGCGCGAATTCATGCGGCACCTTCTTGCCGCTCACGCGCTCCACGCTGGCGATGACTTCCTTCACCGATTGCGGCGTACCGGTGCCTAGATTATAGAAATGTTGGCGACCTGGGACATTTAACCGATCAAATACAGCCAGGTGGGCCCGGGAGAGATCGTCGACGTGGACATAATCGCGCAAGCAAGTACCATCAGGCGTCGGATAATCGCTCCCGAAAACCTTGAGCGGCGGCCGGCGGCCAAGGGCGGCGGCAATCGCCAACGGGATGAGGTGCGTCTCGGGCGTATGATCTTCACCGATCGAAGCATCCGCCACCGCCCCGGCGGCGTTAAAATATCGGAAAGCGGCAAAGCTGAAGCCTTGCGTCGTCGCCAAGGCAATCAACTGACGCTCAACCTCGAGCTTATTCTGTCCATAAGGATTGATCGGATGTTGCGACAAGTCCTCCGTCATCGGCATTTTTTCCGGGATACCGTAAGTCGCACAGGTACTGGAAAAAACGATCTTCTTGACGCCCTCGGCCAGCATCGAGGCGAGCAAAGACTGCGTACGGATAACATTATTATCGTGGTAGCGCTCCGGTTGCTGCACTGACTCGCCCACGTTGGTCAACGCGGCGAAATCGACCACCAACTCAATTTGATGGTCCCGCAAAGCTTGGCGAACCGCGGACGTGTCCGCCATGTCGGCATGGATGAAAGGCACCCCGCGAGGAACGGATGCCTGATGCCCGTAGGAAAGGTTATCGAGGACGGCCACGACATGCCCGGCGGACATCGCCTGCCGCACGCAATGACTGCCGATATAACCGGCCCCGCCGACGACGAGCACGTTCATTCCAGCAGATAACCCAAGCCAAAGAGCGGAAGCAAGCGGGATAGGGGCTAATCTTATCCAAAACCTTGCCAGCCGCGTCCCAACGCTCCTATCTCAAACCTTCATGGACAACTTGCCTGGCTCATATGATTTCTCCGCCTTCGAACCGCGGTGGCAGGCCTATTGGAAGCAACAGTCCACCTTCCGCACCGATGCCATCACCAGTGGTAAGCCGAAATATTACGTCTTAGATATGTTCCCCTACCCCTCCGGGTCGGGTCTGCACATTGGTCACCCCGAGGGCTATACCGCGTCCGACATCTTAGCCCGATATAAAAAAGCTAACGGTTACAACGTCTTACACCCCATGGGCTGGGATGCCTTCGGCTTACCCGCCGAACAACATGCCATCGCGACGGGCGAACATCCGGCCGTGCAGACCCGGCGTAACATCGATAATTTTCGCCGCCAATTGCAGATGCTTGGTTTCGCAATCGATTGGGACCGCGAACTTTCGACGACGGATGAAAATTACTTCCGGTGGACGCAGTGGATCTTCCTGAAATTATTCCGCCATGGGTTAGCTTATGTCTCCGAGAAGCCGGTCTGGTTCTGCCCCGCCCTCGGCACCGTGCTCGCGAACGAGGAAGTCCTCAACACGCCTGAAGGCCCTCGCTCCGATCGCGGCAACCACCCGGTGGAGCGTCGTCCGATCCGCCAGTGGGTCCTGCGCATCACCGCTTATGCGGATAAGCTCATCGAAGGCCTCGACCACGTCGATTGGCCCGATTCCACCAAGCGCCTCCAGAAGAACTGGATCGGCAAATCCGAAGGCGCCGAAGTCACTTTCAAACTGGATGGCCATACCGACACGCTGACCGTCTTCACGACGCGTCCGGACACCCTTTACGGCGCGACCTACATGGTCATCGCCCCCGAGCACCCGCTCATCGGCAAAATCACCACTGCTTCCCAAAAGCACGCGGTCGAAAGCTACGTCGATGCGGTCCGCAATAAGACTGACCTCGAACGCACCGACCTAGCTGCTAAGAAGAAGACCGGCGTCTTCACCGGCGCTTATGCCATCAATCCCGTCAACGGCGCCAAGATCCCCGTCTGGACGGCGGACTACGTGCTCATCACCTACGGCACCGGTGCCATCATGGCCGTGCCTGCGCATGATGAACGTGAC
>JAPLTU010000002.1 GCA_026397965.1 Verrucomicrobiota bacterium
CGAGCGCGGCGCCAGGCGTGTGACTCAGGGCGCGCAACGTTTGCTGAGATTCAGCGGCCAAGTCGATAAGCTGTTCATTGAGGATACCTTGGATGCCATTCAGCCCGCCGTAAATTTCGACGATTTCGTCCTCATGCTTCAAGGCTTCAGCGATAACCCCGGCGAGGCTAGCGTTGATGACTGGGGAGGGGCCGCCGCTTTGCGCGACGAGAAGATTGCCTTGTAGGGAGGACATGGTTGGAACGGGTTGAAAAGTGGGTTGTGGGAAGCACCCCGCCCCTTGGCAACACGGAAAACCCTCTACCCTGCCCCGCCCCTGCTTTAGGCCTATAAAATACGTCCAGCCTTCACCTGAGCCGACTCGGGCACCTTCTGGACCCAGGCCTCGGTCAGGCGAACAAAAGCGTCGACCTGAGCGCTCGCTGCTCCCGTGAGCTCGCCGGCCTTGGTCACCGCTTCGACCAAGAGGGCTTTGGGCAGTTTCAGTCGGCTATCGCCGGCCAGTCGGTCTACGAGGTCGTTCTTATCAATCTTACCAGTTCGCAGGTCGCGCGCCACGGCGACGGCGTGCTCCTTGATCGCTTCGTGCGCCGCCTCACGCCCAGCCCCAGCCTTCACCGCCTCCATCAGAAAGGTGGTGGTGAGCAGAAACGGTAGGTAATGACGTGATTCGCGTTCAATCACCGGGCGATTAACTTCCATCTGCCCGAGCACGGTAAGGAAAGCTTCCAGCAGGCCGTCGATCGCCAGGAAAGCATCCGGCAAAAGCACGCGGCGAACGACCGAGCAGGAAACGTCGCCTTCGTTCCACTGGTCGCCGGACAACGAAGCGGCCATGGCCACGTGACCGCGAAGAATAATATGGAAGCCATTGATGCGCTCGCAGGTGCGGGCGTTCATCTTGTGCGGCATCGCCGAAGAACCCACTTGGCCAGGCAAAAAGCCTTCGCTCGCCAACTCATGCCCCGCCATCAAGCGCAAGGTCTTCGCGAAAGAAGACGGCCCCGAGGCCGCCGACAAGAGAGCCGAGACGACTTCGAAGTCCATCGAACGCGGGTAAACCTGCCCGACCGCGCCGAGTACATGCGGAATGCCGAGGTGCACCAATACGCGAGCTTCCAAGGCGGCGACCTTGGCCGCATCACCGCCAAAGAGCGTCAGTTGGTCAAGCTGCGTGCCGACCGCACCCTTTAATCCACGGGCCGCGAAATCGTTGAGAGCCCCATCCAGTTGCGAGACGCAGCGCAGGCATTCTTCGCCAAACATCGCCCAACGCTTCCCCACCGTGGTTGGTTGCGCGGCGACGTTGTGCGTTCGAGCTGCGATCAAGACGTCGCGATCCACCTGAGCCCGGCGAGCTATGGCCGCCAAGGCGGCGACCGCTTTCGAGCGAATCAATTGGAGCGAACGGAAAACTTGCAGCTGCTCCACAGACTCCGTGAGATCACGACTCGTCAGCCCTTTGTGGACGTGCTGAAAACCGGCAAGGGCGCAGAACTCATCGATGCGCGCTTTGACGTCGTGTCGGGTTTCTTCTTCGCGGACGCGAATCGATTCAAAGTTAACCTGTTCCTTAACGTCTTCATAAGCCTGCAGAGCGGCGGCAGGTATTTCCAAGCCGAGATCGCGTTGGGCCTTCATGACAGCAATCCAGTATTCACGTTCAAGGACTACGCGGCCGCGGATGGACCAGATGGCTTTCATCGCGGGCGAAGCGTAGCGATCGGCGAGGACGTTAGGGACGATATCTTGTTCCATCGGAAAGGTCTTAGTTTGTATCAGGGAGAACGCCGGACGGCAAGCGCCCGCATGGTCATCGCCCGGACGGCGACCTCATCTTGCCCTCGATTGGCGGCGTCGAAACAGGCCCCACAGGCCAATTGCAGGTCGACCAATTCTGCCAAAGAATAGCGGGCGGCCATCGGAGCTAACTTATTGGTTATATACCAAGGATTCTGGGAAAAGAGGTTGGCTCTCGATTTGGCAGCTGAACCAAAAGTTGGCCCATGC
>JAPLTU010000014.1 GCA_026397965.1 Verrucomicrobiota bacterium
TCAGATCATCGGCTGGCGCGAATATATCCGTGGAGTCTACTGGGCCAAGATGCCTGGTTATGCCGAAGCCAACGGCCTAGGGCATACGCTCTCGCTGCCATCCTGGTTCTGGACCGGCAAGGTGAAGATGAACTGCCTGCGTCACTCGGTCGGGCAATCGCTCGATACCGCCTATGCGCACCACATCCAGCGCCTGATGGTCATCGGCTCATTCTGTCTGACTGCGGGCGTGGATCCGGCGGAGGTCGAGCGTTGGTATCTCGGCGTCTACATCGACGCCTTCCAGTGGGTCGAACTCCCGAATGTCATCGGCATGAGTCAGCACGCGGATGGCGGCTTCCTGGCGAGCAAACCGTATTGTTGCGCCGCCAGCTACGTCTCCAAGATGTCGAACTATTGCGGAGGCTGTCCGTATGACCCCAAGGATCGCACCGGTCCTCTGGCCTGCCCGCTGAATGCGCTCTATTGGGACTTCTGGCATCGCTTCCTGAATAATCCGCGCATCGGCATGGCCGTGCGTCAGGCCGCCAACATGTCGCCTGCTGAGCAGGCCGCGGTCCGCAAGAAGGCCGCGGAGCTGAGGGCAGGGATTGAGGAACTGTAAAAGGTAGGGGCGCCACTGCGTGGCGTCCGTTCGCCTCATGACGTGCGAATCAAGCCTACTTAACTATTCTCAGCGACTCCGGCCGACGGACTCGACGCAGTCGCGACCCTACCTCATACCCAAGCCAATCATCCGGTCTCCGGTTTCCCTTTGAGCGTATCACAATCCCGCCACCTGCCACCTGGGGCCGCCACCTGCCACCCGAAACGTTGAATCGCCGCGGCCTTATTTCGCCGCGGTCTTCTTCTTGCCCTTACCGTTGTTGGCCGGAGTTGGGTCGACGCCGATGAGTGGGAAGTCGGGATTCGGGACGCGTGCGGCGGTCATTTTGGTTTCGAGTCCTTTGACGATGTCCGGGAATTTATCGGCGAGATCGGTCGTCTCGTTCGGGTCGGCGTCGAGGTCGTAGAGCTCGGTATAGATTTGGCCCTTGGCTTTCACGGTCTTGGCCATGTCGGTGCGGATGGCCTTCCACTTGCCGTCCCAGATGGCCTGTTGCGAACCGTAACCCGGGAATTCGCGATAGAGTGGGGCGGCGCGGGGTACGTCGGTGCCCTTGAGTGCAGGCACGAGGCTTTCGCTCGCGATGTCAGCGGTGTGTTCTAGTTTTACGCCCGCCAGTTCGGCGAAAGTGGCCAGCCAATCCTCAAAACCCGAAATACGGTTGGAGCGCGTGCCAGCCTTGATGCCTACGGGCCAGCGGACCACGGTCGGTTCGCGGACGCCACCTTCATGAAGCGAGCCCTTGAGGCCTTTGAGGCCGCCAGCGGAGTTGAAGTATTTCGTGTCGACCCCTCCGGCATCGTGCGTGGCGCCATTATCGCCGCTGAAGACGATGAGGGTGTTATCGGCGACACCAGCTTTCTCGAGGGCGACCAAGATGCGTCCGACTTCTTTGTCGAGTCTGGTGATCATCGCGGCGTAGGTCGTGCGCGGGGTGCGGTTGGGTACGTAGCCGCCCTTGGTCGGTACGTAGGGAGCAGGGAGCGTCTTCGGTGATGACGCCATCGTATTGTTTCAACTCCTCGGCGGGCACCTGGAGCGACACGTGGGGCAGAGGCGAGGCGTAGTAGAGAAAGAACGGCTTACCCTTGTTGCCTGCGATGAAGGCTTCGGCACCGGCGATGGTGTGGTCGCTCGAGAAATCTTTGCCGATGTAGGCGGCGAAAGCCTCCGGATCCTTCGGGTCGGCGTCGGCGGGGAAGTTTGCGTGGCCAGGCGTTCCGCCGGGTCCGTTATCGAGCGGGATTTTCTTTCCATCATCTTGGATGAACGGAGGGTAGTGGCTATGCGCGACCCACTGGCTCGTGATGCCGAGGAAGTGGTCGAAGCCTTGTTTGAGGGGGTTGCCGGTGGACTCGAA
>JAPLTU010000040.1:0-9295 GCA_026397965.1 Verrucomicrobiota bacterium
CAACAGTCGGTCGGTAGTGTCGCTCACCTCGTCATCCTCTGCGCTCTTTGAGGGCGGTCAAGCGGGTCGGACTTTATTTTCCTTTCGCGAACGGCGGTTGGGAGAGGTCGACCTCATAGAGCACCTGATTGTAATCCCAGCGCGGGGTCGGTTGTTGGTTGGAAGAAAAAGTCGCGGTGTAAGTGCCTTCGAAATGGATGATCGGTGAATCGTCACGGAAAAATTCCGGATGCAGTACCGGATTATAGAACGTGTAGTTGTCGTGCGAAAGCACCAGCCGGGCATTGACCCAGGGACCCGTGGGTGCGTCGGCTTCGGCGAGCCAGATGTCGCCGAGGAACGAGGATTTTCCTGCCTTCTGCGTGAAGAGCGCGAGCCAATGGCGGCTCCAGGGGTGCCAGGCGAGATGGCCGCCGTGGACGGTGATCTTTTCGCCTAGTGGGGTGCGGGCGAATAGGTCGGGATTGATCACGTGCCAGTTGGTCGGATCTTTCCAGCCTTCGTAAGTGGCCGGCGTACGCAGGAACGGGAACGGATTACAGAACAGAATCCACTTGTGACCCTCGGGATCGGTCCAAGGCACCGCATGTCCTTCGGGTACCGGCGGGGCTTTCGGTTGCGCGGTCGTCTCCGTCCAGATCGTTGAAAGCGGACGGAACATCTCGTCGTGCGGATTCCATTCGACGAGGTCCCAGCGGTAGGCGTGCATCACCCCTTTTACTTTTACCGCGGAGCCGACTAGGTGCGGCGTGCCCTTGGCGTCGGGCAGCGTCGTCAGGCCCCAGAGCCAAGTCGGACCTTCGCCGGGCACCTGGGCTGTGCCGCGCGGGCGTTCCTCTTCTTGGCCGGATTTACGGGCCGTGAAATATTTATAAGGTAAGCGCAGGGGCGGGCGGGCGGGTGGTTGGAAATTATCCGTCCTCGCGCCCGACACGTTGAAGATGCCCAGCGGATAGTGTGGGAGATTCGTGTCGCCCCAGAACCAGAGCTGTTTACCGCCGAGTTCCGCCGTCACCACGCTGTCGGAACCGAGTATGCCGCTTTCCTTCCAGTCCAGTTGCTCGCCGAGTTTTTGGGATTCTGCGAAGAGGCCCGCGCCGGTTAGGCGGCCCAGTCGGCGGGCGACGATGGTGCGTTCCACGGAGACCTTAAGGGATTTGCCGGGGGTGGGCCGGAGGCGGACGCCGCGGTAGCCGAACCCGTCGGCCTTTACGCCGTAGCCTTGGCCGATCACCTCGAACCAGACTTCCCGATCCATCAGTTCGGGAAGGTCTAGCGCAATCACCCCTGCGTTATCAGAAACAAAGCGCACGCCGTGGATGGTGCGTAGCTCGACGCCGGGCACGGGCCAGTCGGTGCCCCGTTCGATCACTTCGAGGCGGCACATCTCCGCGGCCGGGAGCGGAGCGAGGAGGCTGAGCAGGCCGAGGAGCCAGGGGAGGGTCCGCATGGTCGCAGTGTCGGCAATATCGGGGCTGGTTCAAGCGTGCACGGGGCTTTTCGCTTGGAGGCGGGCGTCGGTCGGTTTACCCCTTGGTCATGTTACCGGAAGCCCGCCGAGATGAGCTCATCGCCTTTGCCGAGTCGCTGGCGGATATTGCCCGGGCCGTGCTCACCGCGGCCCATGCGCGGGCCGAGACCGAAGTGGAAATCAAGTCGGATGGCACCCCTGTCACCGTGGCGGACAAGGAAGCCGAGCGCCTCATGCGAGCGGCGATCAAGCAGACCTATCCGGATCACGGCATCCTTGGCGAAGAATTTGGCGCGGATAATGTCGCGGCCGAATACTGTTGGGTGCTCGATCCCATCGATGGCACGAAATCATTTCTTTCGCGCGTGCCGCTTTACGTGACCCTCATCGGCTTGCAGTACCAAGGCAAACCGGTGTTGGGCCTGATTGATCAGCCGATCTTGAAGGAACGTATCATCGGCGACAACCGAAACGCATGGTTGAACGGCAAGACCGTCCGCGTGGCGGAAGTCGCCTTGAGCGAGGCCGTGGTCGTCTCGACAGATTTGGATAATATCCGACGCCTGCACAAAGATGTCCGCTGGAATCGCTTGGCTGATTCCGTGGCGCACGTGCGGACGTGGGGCGACGGTTACGGTCACCTCCTGGTGGCCTCGGGCCGGGCCCACGTGATGGCCGACCCGATCATGAATCCGTGGGACCTTATCCCCGTCCTGCCGATTTTACGCGGCGCGGGCGCGGTCGTCACAGATTGGCGGGGCGGTAATCCGTTGAACACCGGAAATGTCATCGCCGCGGCGCCGAAGTTGCACGCCGCCGTCATGCAGGCCTTGCGGGATTAACCTTTCGAATCCAGGCGCAACTTGAGGGAGCGACCGTGGGCGTCGAGGCGTTCCATCTTGGCGAAAGCATCGACCACGGCCGCCGCTTTCTTCAAAGAAGCCTTGTCGTATTGGACCAGACTGGTGCGGCGTAAGAAGTCGGAGACGCGCAGGCCGCTGAAGAAGCGACCCGTGCCGCCGGTGGGCAGCGTGTGGCTGGGGCCGGCGGTGAAATCGCCGAGCACCGTGGGCGTATCTTGACCGAGGAGCAGGGCGCCGGCGGTTGTGATGAGTTTGGAAATCTTTTCCAGTTTCTCTTCGGCCACCATTAGCTCGAGGTGTTCGGGGGCGACGAGATTGGCGACCTCGGCGGCCTCTTCGATTTTATTGACGAGCACGACGCAGACCATCAGCTCGAGGGCTTTGCGGATTTTGTCGCCATGCGTCAGCGACGTCGCCTGCGTACGCGCTTCGGAGAGGCAGCGTTCGGCGAAATTTTCGTCATCGCAGACTAAGTAGAGTTTTTCTTTGCCGCTGCCGTGTTCGGCTTGGGCGCAGAGGTCGGCGGCCACGAAGTCGGCGCGGGCCGAACTGTCGGCGATGATCATCACCTCGCTCGGGCCGGGGAGGAGATCGATGCCGACGACGCCGAAAAGTTGGCGTTTGGCCTCGGTCACATAAGCATTGCCGGGACCGAAGACCTTATCGACGGGAGCCACGCTTTCGGTGCCGAGTGCCATCGAGGCGATGGCTTGGACTCCGCCCATGGCGTAGACCTCTTTGACGCCGCTCAGGTAAAGCGCGGCGAGAATGTCCGGGTTGATCTTACCGTCCGGTTGCGGAGGCGTGCAGGCGCAGATTGAGGGCACGCCAGCGACCTTGGCGGGGATGGCCGTCATGAGTACTGTCGAGACCAGAGGAACTTGACCGCCGGGAATATAAAGACCGCAACGGCGAATCGGGTGGTGGCGTTCGCCGACCATCGCACCGTGCGGATTCTTGGCCGTCCAGCCTTTAGGCAGCGTACGCTCGTGGAATTCTTCGATGCAGCGGGTGGCTTCCTCGAAAGCCTTGCGCTTAGCGGGGTCGAGGTTGGCGACGGCCTTTTCGAGGTGTTCGAGTGGGACGCGAATCTGGCGCACCGTCAGCTTGGCGTGATCAAACTTGGCCGTGTGGTAGAGCACCGCGACATCGCCGCGAACCTTCACGTCGGCGATGATCTGTTCGACCGCCGTCTTGATGTCGGGCGCAGCTTCACCTGAGCCGATGAAGGCTTTTAAGCGGCTTTTGAAATCCTTATCGCTGGCCCTGAGGACCGGCATCGCCTTAGCGTTGAGGGAAGGCAAACGACGAGTCGCTGACTTCCGGATTGATCAGGACTTTTTCGTAAGTGATTTCCGCGACCTTTTTACCAGCGACAAAAACAGTTTCCTTCTTGGCGAAAGCCACGCCTTCGACCCATTGCGTGTCGTCAACCTGTTGACGAAGGGCTTCGCCCTTGGGGTCGATGTAGTCGGTGGCGGCGAGTAGGTTGGTCTGGACGTCGAAGTGACGGATTAGATTGTAACCCGTCTTATAGGTATATTGCAGGCTATTGACCTTACGGCCGTTGATTTCGTTCTGGCCTTTGAAAGTGACGGTACCCGTGCCGGCTTCGGGGGCGGCGAAGAACGTGAGATCATTGATCGCCATGTCCTTCATGCGTGCGACTTCGGCAAAACCGATGACGCCCATTTCCGCACGGCCGCCTTGGCGGACTTCGCGCTTGGTCGTCCAGCCTTCCAGGCCATTGCTGCAATTGGTGACCTCGGTGGAGTAGTCGGCCGTGTAGTTGATTTGTCGGCGATTGAAAGGGGGGACGATCTGGAGGATCACGTAACCACTGGGTTTGCCGTCTTGGTCGGCAGATTTGGCTTCGAAGTGAAGGCCCTTGATACGCTCGAGGAATTTAGGCTCCTTGGCGATGGCGCCACGGACCTTGGCGATGACGTCTTCGGCCTTGAGGCTTTCGGAGCCTGGTGCGTCGGCGGCCACAAGTGAGGTGCCGATAGCAAGGAGAGCAAGAAGGGTGCGGGTCATGGCCATAAGAGTTGGGAATAGTGGTAGTCGGGCACTTATTGGCAAGCCTCGGAAAGGGGCTTGGGCGTGATTAACGCTTGTTTTTAACCAATTTTAACGGACTTTGGCGGCCTGAAGAAGACCTGCCACATCGCAGCGGCCTTCGTAGAGGGCTTTCCCGACGATTGCGCCGACGAGGTTCGGGTAAGCCTTTGAAAGTGCGGCCAGGCGGGCGACGTCTTCAACTCCCGCCACTCCGCCCGAGGCGATGACGCCGCAAGGGCAGGCTTGGAGAACTTCTTCGAGGGATTTCCAGTTCGGTCCGGTCAGCATTCCGTCGGTCGCGATATCGGTATAAATCACGGTGGAGACGCCCAAGTTGCCGGCTTCTTGGGCGAACTCGGTGGCCTTGAGCGCGGTCACGGCCGTCCAGCCCTTGACGGCGACCAGACCATCTTTGGCGTCGATGCCGACGGCGAGGCGAGGGCCGTGCGCTTTGGCCATCTCGCGGAGGAAAGCCGGATCGGTGGCAGCCCGGGTGCCGATGACGACGCGACTGGCGCCAGCTTCGAAAGCTGACTCCGCGAGGGAGCGTTCGCGCATCCCGCCGCCGAATTGGATTTTTGGACCGAGGGCGGCGATGCGACGGAGAATGGCAAGATTGAGCGGGGCACCGCCGAAGGCGCCGTCGAGATCGACGACGTGAATCCATTCCGCGCCGGCTTGCGTGAACTGCACGGCCGGCTCGACCGGGTCTTCGTAGTAATGGGTCCGGGCGTCATCACGACCTTGGCTGAGTCGGACGCAGCGTCCGCCGCGAATGTCGATGGCCGGATAGACGATCATAAGATTAGGCTGACTTGCGGGATTTAGGCGCCGTGACGCTCACGGGTTTTTCGCCGCGGATAGCTTCGCCGGTCACCGTAAATTTAGAACCAGTTACGGCTTCGGGTAGCGTGTACATCACCTCGAGGAGCACACCTTCGAGGACGGAGCGCAGGCCGCGGGCGCCGGTGCCCAGCGCGAGGGCCTTGTCGGCGGCGGCTTCGAGCGAGTCTTTGGAGAACTCGAGCGTCATGCCGGAGAGAGCGAAAAGTTTGCGATACTGTTTAGTCGCCGCGTTGCGGGGTTCGATTAAAATGCGAATCAAAGCGGTGCGATCAAGCGGCTCGAGGACGGAGATGACTGGAAGGCGGCCGACGAATTCGGGGATCATGCCGAACGAGAAAAGATCTTCGGGCTGGAGGCCGGCGATGATTTCTTCGGCCGAGAGCGCCGGCTTATCGTTCTGCGGAGCGATGAAACCGAGAGACTTGGCGCCGGCCCGGCGGGCGATGATGCGATCCAGGCCGGCGAAGGCGCCGCCGCAGATAAAAAGAATATCACTCGTGTCGACGCGGATGCACTGCTGCTCGGGATGTTTGCGTCCGCCGGCGGGAGGTACGTTGCAGATGGTTCCTTCAAGGAGCTTGAGGAGGGCTTGTTGGACGCCTTCGCCCGAGACGTCGCGCGTGATGGAAGCTGAGTCGGACTTACGGCCAATCTTGTCGATCTCGTCGATGAAGATGATGCCGCGTTGCGCGCGTTCGATATCCATGTTGGCCGACTGCAGGAGGCGGAGCACGATGGTTTCAACGTCGTCGCCGACGTAGCCGGCTTCGGTCAAGGTCGTCGCGTCGGCGATGGCGAAAGGCACGTCGAGCATGCGGGCCAGGGATTTGGCGAGGAGCGTCTTGCCGGTGCCAGTGGGGCCGATTAGAAGCACGTTGCTCTTATCAAGTTCCACCTCGGCTAAGTCGCCGGCGGGAGAAGGCGTCGCGTAGGCCAGGCGATCGTTCAGCCGTTTGTAGTGATTATAGACGGCGACGGAGAGGACTTTCTTGGCGTGGTCTTGGCCGATGACATGAGCGTCGAGCTCGTGGCGCAGGGTCGCGGGAGGGATCAGTTTGACTGGAGCCAGCGCGGTTTTTTGCGGGGCTTCTTGGAGCGCGGGACCTTCGGCGGTGGCGGACGGTTTGCCTTCTTTGGTGCGTTCGCGTTCAAGCAGACGTCCGCAGGTCGTCACGCAGGCATCGCAGATACCGACGCCGGCGGGGCCTGCGATGAGTTTGCCAGCCTGGGCGGCGGGTTTGCCGCAGAAGGAGCAATGCTCGGCCCGATCGCTCGCCATCTTGATTAAGCGCGGCCCGGCTTGGGCATGACGACGTGATCAACCAGACCGTAGGCCTTGGCCTGTTCGGCGGTCATGTAGAAGTCGCGATCAGAATCGCGTTGCAGTTCTTCGGCCGTCTTGCCGCTGTGCTTGGCCAGCACGTGGTTCAAAGTGTCGCGCCAGCGAAGGATTTCTTTGGCCGCGATGGAGATGTCGGAAGTCTGACCCGTGGCGCCGCCGCTGGGTTGGTGGATCATCACGCGGCAATTCGGCAAAGCGTGGCGCTTGCCCTTGGTGCCGGCGGCGAGGAGCACGGTTGCCATGCTGGCGGAGAGACCGACGCAATAAGTGTTAATATCGCAGGTCAGGAAATTCATCGTATCATAAATCGCCATCCCGGCGGTGATCGAGCCACCCGGCGAATTGATGTAGATGGAAATATCTTTCTTCGGATCTTCCATCTGCAAGAAGAGCAGCTGCGCGATCACGGCGTTGGCCACGTCGTCGTAGATCGGGGCGCCGAGAAAGATGATGCGGTCCTTCAGGAGCCGGCTGTAGATGTCCCACGCGCGTTCCCCCCGGGCATCGCGTTCAACTACGTTGGGAATGATGTAGGACATAAATGGGAGGCGGGAGGTGAAGAGGAACTATACCTGAACTTTAGGCTTTCTCAACCTTACCTTCGCTGCCGCCGGCCAGGACGAGGTCGAGGGCCTTGTTCAGGAGCGTATCCCGACGGATTTCGTTCAAGCGTTGGCGGTCCTTGACGAGCTTTTCAGGGGGGACTTGGGAGGTGTAAGCGGCGCGCATGATGGCGGCGCTGAGGTCTTCGCGGCTGATCTCGAGCTTAGCCTCTTCGGCGATGCGGGTGAGCACGAATTGGGCCCGAACGCGGATGGCGGCGGCCTTGCGGGATTCGGCGAGGATCTCTTCGCGTTGGGTTTCGAGTTGCTCGGGCTTCACGCCGTTACGCATCCGTAATTGGGCGTATTCCATGAACAAGCCTTGGGCGACGGAGTTGATGGCGGATTCAGGGAGGGGGAAGTCCTGGCCGGCGAGGAGGGCATCGACGGCCTTTTCGCGGCGGGCGGTTTCGGCGGCCTGTTGCTTGGAGCCTTCGATACCCTTGCGGAGTTGATCGCGCAGTTCGGCTTCATCTTTGACGCCGACGCTCTTGATGAACGTTTCGTCGAGGGCCGGCATGGTCTTGCGGCGGACTTCATTGGCCGTGATGGCGTAATGCACGGTCTTGCCGCGCAAAGCTTCCCGTTCATGGGTCGCGGGGAAAGTGAATTCAGCCTGAGCGGTATCGCCGGCCTTGAGACCGATTACGGCTTTGGCGATGGCGGGAACGGCTACGGCTTCGCCTTCGGCGCCGGCTTCTTCCCAGGTGGATTCGGCGCTCCCGTAGGACTTGGCTTCGGCATCGATCTCGGTGACGGCCTTGCCGTCGATCGTACCCGTGTAAGCGATGCGAACATAGTCGCTCTTGATGGCGGCGTCTTCCGTCTTTTCATAACGGGCGCGCTGTTCGAGGATCTTTTTCAGATGCTCTTCGATGTCGGCTTCGGTGACGACGACGGCTTCTTCCGGGATGCGGACGGACTTCCAGTCGGGAGTCTTGAATTCAGGGACCACGTCGACCTCGTAGCGGATGACTACGTCGGCACCAGCGGCGGTCGTGTCGTCGCGATGGACGTCGGCGAGGGTGTAGACCGTGAAGCCCTTTTCCTGACTGATGCGTTCATAGCCTTGGGAAAGGAGACGCTGGCTGACCTCGTCGGCGATGGCCTTGCCGTACTTCAGGCGGAGGGCGCTTTCGGGAGCCTTGCCGGGGCGAAAGCCAGGAAGGGCGGCTTCGCGCTTGAAGCCCTTGAGGACTTCCTTTTCGGCGGTAGCGACATCGGCGGCCGGAATCGTCACGGTGACGGTGCGGCGGGTCGGGTTAGTTTCTTGGATTTTAATGTCCATATAGGGTAAAAGAGAGGAGGGCTCCCTTGGGGCTGAGCGCCAAGGGGGAAGGGCCGAGCAAATAGAACTACCCCCCACGGTCAACAGCGGAGGCAGGCCCTTTTAGGCCCTTTCGGCTAACCTTTTGCGCAGATGGGGTAAGACGCAGCGCGGGACGAAGGCGGCGGCCTGGGAAAGCTTATGCCGGGCGATATCCTTCACGAAACTCGAGGAAGTCACGAATTGGTCCTGACTGGGCATCAAAATGACCGTTTCGATTTCGGGAGCCATGAGCCGGTTGGCGTGGGCCAAGTCGAATTCGAACTCAAAATCGCTGAATTTGCGCAGGCCACGGATGATCGCGGCGGCTTTATGAAGCCGGGCGAATTCGACGGTCAGGCCTTCCAATGGCTTTACCTGAACGTTGCGGATACCTTTGCAGGACTCGCGAGCCATGGCGAGGCGCTCCTCAAGCGAGAACCACGGATTCTTAGAATCGCTGGGGGCGATGGCCACGATCACCTTATCGAAAATGTGAGAGGAGCGACGGAGTACGTCAAGGTGCCCGAGGGTAATCGGATCGAAAGTGCCGGGGTAAACGGCGATACGGATTGAGCGGGCCATCTTTTCCTGTTGCGACACACTCTCGGGCGGGAACATCCTCACGGCAAGCCTGCATGCGCTTTCTCCGGCATCTCCCCAACCTTTTGACGGCCGCCCGGCTCCCGGCGGTCTTCGTCATCGCTTTATGGACTTATTGGGCGGGGGTTTGGGCGAGCGCGGCCTTGGCGCTCTTCATCTTCGCGGCCTTGACGGATATTTTCGACGGCTGGATCGCGCGCA
>JAPLTU010000040.1:9329-24632 GCA_026397965.1 Verrucomicrobiota bacterium
CTGGGGGCGGTTTCAGATTTCGGGCGCTTGATGGATGCGCTCGTCGACAAGATTTTCATCCTCGGACTCTTGGTGGCGATGGCGGCGACGGATTGCTTGCCAGTCCGCGAATGGGATGACGCGGGTGCGCTGAAGGCCTTGTCACCGTCGGCTTCGCTGTGGGCCGCCTTCGGGGTCGTGCTCATCCTGATGCGCGAATTCCTGATCACCGGTTTGCGGCTGGTGGCGGCGGCCTCTGGTCAGGTGCTCGAGGCGGAAGGTCTCGGAAAGATCAAAACCTTTTTGCAGATCATCGCGATTGGTCATCTCATCGGCTTGCGGGCTTATGAGACGCATTGGAAATTATCCGCCGTCTGGCATCAGCGCTGGGAGGTCATCATCATGGCGCTCTTCTGGCTGTCGGTAGCGCTCACCGTGATTTCGGGCACGAGTTATCTGATCCGTCATCGCCGGCATCTGCCCGGCTTGTCGTCGTGATTGTTCAGATTGCTACGCTCGGACCGTTAGGAAAATTAAAGGCACCGGGCACGTGGGGTTCGGCGGCGGGCGTGCTCTGGTGGGCGCTCGTCGTGCGCTTGGCTTACAACAAGGGCTGGTATCATGAGCTGATTTTCGACGCGCTGGTCGTCTTGGCCGCGATTTTCCTCTGCGGTGTCGCGGCGGCTTTCATCGGCAAGAAAGATCCGCAGGAGGTCATCCTCGACGAATTTGCGGCGATGCCCTTGGTGTTTCTTTTTAACCCCATGGGGTCGGCGATGTATGGCGGCACCAAGACTGGCTTACTCTTCATCCTGCTCGGTTTTCTGCTCTTTCGATTGTTCGATATTACGAAGCCATTCGGCATCAAGGCGCTGGAAAAATTACCCAGCGGCTTCGGTATCGTGCTCGATGACGTCATGGCGGCCTTCTACGCGAACCTCGTGCTTCAAGGGTTGGCCTTGCTTTGGAAGCTGCTCTGATGGCGCTCAAGTCTGCCCCAGCTGACACCGCGGTGGTCCGGGTCACGGGCGAAGATGCGGCCGCATTCCTGCAAGGGCAGTGTACGGCGGATCTGCGCAACGCCCCGCTGGTTGATGCGCTTTGGTTGAACCGCAAAGGCAGGGTGCTCGCGCATACGGTCATCGCGAAGGAGGCTGATGGGTCTTTCCTGCTACTCTGTCCGCATCTTTCGGCGGCGGAATTAATCGCCATCGTCACGGCGAACGTGATCGCCGACGACGTCGTCGCGACGGAGGAGTCCGCGCCTTGGCAGCGTGCCGTCGTCTGGGGTGAGATTTCCATCGAAGCGCTGGCCGGTGGGCGTTTGTTTTCTACCCGACGTTTTGGAGTGCCCGCTTGGGACGTGCTGGCGCCCGCTGAGGCAAAGTTACCGTGGCCGACTGGCGAGTTCGCCGAGCTGGACGTCATCCGAATCTCTGCTGGGGTGCCATCGGTCCCCGCGGATTGCGGCTCTCATGAATTTCCGCAGGAGTGCGGCCTCGATGCATGGGTCAGTTATTCCAAAGGATGTTATCTCGGCCAGGAAGTCATGGCGCGCATCCAGTCGATGGGGTCGCTGCGTCGCATCCTGCGCAAGGTCTCAGGGCCGGTAACGAATGGCTTGGAGTTGAAAACTGCCGAAGGCAAATCGGCCGGCTGGGTGCGTTCGGCGGGCGGCGGGGTCGGGTGAGCCTTGGTCGCCGTTGACTTGCCGGAAGGCGCGAGCTTGGTCACGGACCGTGGCCCCGTATTATTGGGCGTACCGGCTTTGATGTCGGCCCGACCCTGACCTGTTTCCGTTTGCGGGGAGCCCGTGCCCTCGTATGATGGACTTCGATGGCCTCCGCTTTCCATTATCAGGATCCTTTTCCGCTGGGACCTGACACCACCCAGTACCGATTGCTCACCAAGGAACATGTCTCGGTGGGAGAATTCGAGGGTAAGCCGATTTTGAAGGTCGCGCCGGAGGCCTTGACGCTTTTGGCCAATCAGGCGCTGCACGATATCAACTTCTATCTCCGCACGGAGCACTTACAGCAAGTGGCGGCGATTCTTGCGGATAAAGAAGCTAGCGATAACGACCGAACGGTCGCCTTGGCGATGTTGCGCAACGCAGAAGTCGCCGCCAAAGGTGTGCTGCCTTTCTGTCAGGATACCGGCACGGCGGCAATCACGGCGAAGAAGGGTCAGCAGGTGTGGACCGGAAGTGATGACGCCGAAGCGCTCTCGCTCGGCGTCTATCAGGCCTACGCGCAGAACAACCTGCGTTACTCGCAGCTCGCCCCACTCGACCTCTATACCGAGAAGAACACCGGCACGAATCTCCCGGCGCAGATTGATATCGCTGCCGTGAGCGGCTCGAAGTTCGAGTTCCTCTTTGTCGCCAAGGGCGGAGGCTCCGCCAACAAGTGCTACCTCTATCAGGAGACCAAGGCCGTCCTGAATCCGAAGTCGCTCGTCGCGTTCCTCACCGAGAAGATGCAGTCGCTTGGCACCGCCGCTTGCCCGCCGTATCACCTCGCGTTCGTCATCGGGGGCACCTCCGCCGAGGCGACCATGAAGGCCGTCAAGCTGACCTCGACCCACTACTACGACGCCCTGCCTACGTCCGGCAACGAGCACGGCCGCGCCTTCCGCGACACCGCGCTCGAGGCCGAGCTCCTTAAGGTCGCACACCAGCTCGGTATCGGCGCGCAGTTCGGCGGTAAGTGGTTCGCGTTGGACGTGCGCGTTGTCCGCCTGCCTCGCCACGGCGCTTCGTGCCCGATTGGCCTCGCCGTCTCCTGTTCCGCGGACCGTAATGCCAAGGCCAAGATTGATAAGGACGGTATTTGGATCGAACAGCTCGAGACGAATCCCGGCCGCTTCATCCCGGCCGACGCCCGCAAGCATGCTGATGCCACCCAGGTCGTGAAGATCGACCTCAACCGCCCCATGGCGGATATCCGCGCCGAACTATCGAAGCACCCCGTTACCACGCGCCTCGCGCTCACCGGCACGCTCGTCGTTGCCCGCGACATCGCGCACGCCAAGATTCGCGAGCGCCTCGAGAAAGGCGAAGGCCTCCCTCAGTATATTAAGGACCACCCTGTTTATTACGCTGGACCGGCGAAGACCCCTGCGGGCATGCCTTCGGGCTCGTTCGGGCCGACCACGGCCGGGCGCATGGACAGCTACGTCGAACTCTTCCAGAAGCATGGCGGCTCGCTCGTCATGATTGCCAAGGGTAATCGCGGCGAGGCTGTCACCAAAGCCTGCCAGGCGCATGGCGGCTTTTACCTTGGTTCGATTGGCGGCCCCGCCGCCATCCTCGCGCAGGAAAATATCCGCAAGATTGAAGTGATCGATTATCCCGAGCTCGGGATGGAAGCCGTGTGGAAGATCGATGTCGTGGATTTCCCGGCGTTCATCTTGGTCGACGACAAGGGCCATGACTTCTTCCGCGAGTTGCCCGGCGGCTGCGGCATCTGCGGCCCCTGATTTATTGACGAAGGCTGGTCGGGGTATATCCATAAGGCATGCCCCTCATGCTTACTCTGGCCGCATTCCTTTGCGCCGCCGAGCCCACTCCAGTCCCCAAAGCCGTCGCTGTGCCTGCGTCCGAAGACACCCCGGCCGCGCTCAAGAAAATCCCCGCCTACCCCCAGACCGTCGCCGTCATGAAGGACGTCGCGTATCTTGGAGGCACCCGCAAGGAGAAGGCGGACATCTACTCGCCGCTCGACCACGACAAATCCAAGCCCTTACCGGGTATCATCGTGATTCATGGCGGCGGCTTCAACGACGGCGACAAGGCACGCGGCCGCGAACTGAACATCAGCGAGAATCTCACGCTCAAGGGTTACGTCTGCATGAGTATCAACTACAAGCTGCGCCGTACGCAGGGGCAGGTCACCTGGCCGCAGAGCGTCTACGACGCCAAGGCCGCCGTCCGTTATTTGCGCAAGGAGGCAGCGAATCTCGGTATCGATCCGGAGCGGATTGGTGTCATCGGCTGCTCGGCGGGATGCAACCTGTCCATGATGTTGGCCACCACGGGGGCTGCGGACGGCTTCGACGCGATCAAGGGCGAGCCTTATCAGGAGGTCTCGGCGCGCGTCGCCTGCGCGATTGGTTTCTACGGCGCCGTCGACCTCATGAATTACCACGACATGAAGATGTTCGCGAAGACGCGCGAAGAGGCACCCGAGCTTTATAAGAAGGGGTCACCCATCACCTACCTCGACGCTAAGGACCCGCCCATGCTGCTCGTGCATGGTACGGCCGACGTCACTGTCCCACTCAGCCAGAGCGAAACCTATCTCAAGATTGCCAAGGAGAAAGGCGCCCCCTGCGTGCTCGAGGTCATTCCCGACGCTCCGCACACGTTCGACCTTCAGCCCAAGCAGCGAGACCTTCGTCCCCTGGTCACGGGTTTCTTCGACCTGCACCTCAAGGGCAAGCAGCCCAAATAAAAAGGGCGCCCGAGTGGGCGCCTTTTTTATTTCGGTCAAAGCCAGCTCAGGGCTGCTGATGATACGTCGACTTGTCGAAGGCCAGAGCCGTACGGAAGTAGAAGTCCGTGACCGGGACCGCGAGGCCGAGCCCGAAGCCCACGCCCTTGCCGAAGCGTTTCGCGATGCGCTGGCAGAGCCAGACCCACCAGACTGAAAGCAGGAGGAGGCAGATGACCTTCGCGCCCTTGTCGTGGACTTTAAGGAAGGGGATGACGAGCAGCAGCGGGAGCGTCCACCAAGCCGAGAGGCCGGCGATGCGGGTGAGAATCACGTGATGGTAGATCGGGACAATCGCCTTCCATCCTTCGACGCCGGCTTTCTCGAAGATCAGCCAGAGCGCGCGAATGCTGAAGGCGATACCAGCGACGAGGGCCGCCGCGAGGAAGCTGACCACAAAAACCTTTTTGTAGACATCAGGGGAGACTTCGGCGGCGAGGATGGAAGCGAACACAGGGGTGAGGTTCATGGCTTCATTTCTAGGCTCTGACTGAGGGGAGTCTACTGGTAATCGCCTACCTTTTGAGGTGATGAAGGTGAGCTTAGGCCTGAGCAGGCTGCTCGCCGTTATACTTCGAGGAACCGAAGCCGAGGATGAGCCAGAAGATCGGACTGAGCAGCGTGAGGCCGATCGTGAAGCCGCCGCCCTGGCCAAAGCGGGTCGATATGCGATGGTGGACCCAGACGACCCAGACCAGGCAGGCGATCCAGCCGAGGATCGGAATGATGGCCACGAGCGGAGTAAAGACCCAATACCAAGGGAGACCCGCGATGCGTAGCAGTACGATGAAGTTGTAAATCGGAATCAGGACCGCCCAGCCCGGCTGACCGGCCTTGGTGAAGACCTTCCATATGCCGATGAGGGAAATGACGTAGCCTGCGAGCAGGATCATTCCTAAGCCGAACAGGGCTAGGATTATCTCTTCACGACCGACGCCCCGACTGCCGCAAACTTGTTCGAGGAGTCCCATGAAAATGTCGGTAAATGTATTCATGAAGTAAATACGACTACCCTCGAAAAGGTTCTTCCGCCACACCTATCTTAAGCAGCGCCCGAGCGGTTTACTTATCCCATTCCAGCGCACCGCGCTTGAACTCGTAGGCAAGGCCAAGGACGAGGACGCCGAGGAAGACCGCGGTGGCGGCGGTGATGGCGATGCCAGCGGCGAGAAACTCGCGGTAGACCAAGGCCCAAGGGACCAGAAAGACGACTTCGATATCGAAGAGGATGAAGAGCATCGCCGTCACGTAGAACTTCACGGCGAAGCGAGGGTGGGGCTTTCCTTCCGACGGCAGGCCGCACTCGTAGGCCTTGTCCTTGATGTAATTGCCCTTGGCGCGCTGGCCGAAGGCGTGGCTGACAATCAGGATGATCGCCGGGACGGAAATGCCCAAGATGATCTGCACGAGGACGGGCAGGTAAGTCTGAAGGGATTGGGTTTCGACGATGGCCATCTGAAGTAGACACGAAAAAGCCCTTACCTCGGGAGGCAAGGGCTTTTGTTTCGCCGATGCTTATTTAGCGGCCGGAATCAGCCCTGGAGGCAGGCCAGGGAGGTTGGCGGGCGGGGCGTCGCCGGGTGGCGCGGGTGGTACCAGCGATTTTTTGAGATCAGCGAGCGTCGAGGGGATTTGTTCGGCCAACCAAGTCGGCGCGAGGAACTCCGCTTTTTGGGAAGTCAGATTAACCGGATGCTTAGGGTCAGAATGCATCACGCGCAGGTAGAGTTTGCCTTGGTCGTTCGGAGTCGCGCCGGCGACTTTTGCGAAAGTTACGGTCGCGGAAGTACCATCGAAGAGCGCGAATTTCACCTGCCATGATTTAGCGAAAGCGGCCTTCGCCTCGTTGTCGCCTTTAGCGACGGCGTCGCTGATGCGGAGGAGTGCCAGCGTGCTGGTCATATCTTCAAGGGCGGGGCCGCCGAACGGCTGACCTTTGGCGGGCCGGGAGAAATCCATCTTTCCGTCAGTATAAATCAGACTGATGGTTTTGATTTCTTCGGGCTTGGTCGTGAGTAACACGGGGTCGACCCAAGCAAAGGCATCGGACTCGAAGCGCTCGTTGAAACTGGTGCGGATCGCTTTAGGGTCGCCTGGCAGGCGGGCGGCTTGGCCGAGGCCATCGTCGGTCGTTTTACCTAAATCAGCGGCGAAGGACTTCCCGTCCGCCGCCGTGAGCAGCAAGGAGGAGTCGTCGAGGTTAAGCTTTTCGATGCGTTTGGCGTTCGACGTCAGTAGCCCAAAGTTTTCGGCTTTCTGTAAGGAAAGCAGCAAGGGTTTCAGCCGGTTTTCGACATCGACGTTAAGGCCGAACTTTTCTTTGACGACCCAGGTGCCAGAGGGCGATTTTTCGATCGTGGTGACTTTCCCGTTGGCCTTGAGGACGAGTGATTGCAGTCCGCTCAGGATGCCCGGGTCGACGAGGGCTGACTTAGCGGCGGTGGACGCAGGCTGCTCGCGTTTAAGGTAAACGGCCGCCAGGGCGATGAAGCCGATTAGAACGGTAGTGAGCAGGAGTTTTTTATGACGCATGGCGATTAGGCGATTTTACGACGGCGGGCGAGGGCGTAGAGCAGGCCGAAGAGCGCGGCGATGGCGGGTCCGGCGAGCAGGTTGATCACCTGGAGGCGACGGCCGAGCGAATTGACGTCTTCGCTCAAGCCGCGGCGAATGACGCGACGTTCATCGGTGAGCTTTTCAGCTTCGGCTTGGAACTTTTCGATTTCACGTTGCATCTCGGGGGTGATGATCAGCCCTTTGGAATTATCGGCGCCCGAGCGTTTAGAGATTTCAGCGATCTTGCCGTTGGCGTCTTCCAGGCGTTTTTCGATCTCATCCAACTTGGCTTGATAGCGCACTTGGGCTTCGCGCTCGAGGGCGACCACGCGCTTGAACGGGCGAATCGACGTACCTTTGGAGCGGAGCGAGACGAGTTCGTCGCTTCCGCCTAAGGTTTCGAGTGCGCTTAGCACGAAGGCTAGGTTGTCGTTGATTGCTTCCATGGCGACTTGGCCGGAGGCCTGACGTTGGCGCACGGTGAACGGATCGAGCATGAAGTCCGAATCCGCGACAACCATGAGGCGACCGGGTTTCTTGGACTCGGTCAGGTGCGGAGCGGCCGGCGCTGCCACGGGAGGCGTGGTTGGCTTGGGAGCGTCGGGAGCGGCGGGGGGTTCGGCCGGAGCGCCCTTGGGGTAAGCCGAGCTAAACGTACCGGTAATAGAAGCGACGAGCACGCGTGATTTACCGTCGGGCTTAAAGCCGAGGGCGACTTTTTCAAAAGGACCGGCATTGGCCAAGGTAGTGCCGATGACGCCGGAACCCGGACTGCTGAGCGTGATGAGCGGGACTAAGGTCAGGCGTTTTTCGGCGCCCGAAATCAGCGAAATGTCGCCGGGCTCCATGAAGGCGATTTCGTGGAGATCGCTGGTGAGTGGCGAGTCTTTGGCGAAAGCATCTCCCGTGACGGAGAAGGCAGGTTGATATTGGACGGGTTCGCCGCGCGAGCCGCGAATGGCGACCGAGTTACTGGCGTCACCGATAACGGCGTCGATATCGACGTTGATGCCCCAGCTGCGCAGAAGCAGTGGATCGCTTGAGGCGCCAAGCGCCATCGGGGCCATCATGAACGGCATACCCCCTTGTTGGAATTTTTGGAGGCGCGAGAGCGGGTCGACGGCGGCGAAGACCGGACCGCCGTTAAGGAGGAACTGATCGACCGCATACGAAAGTTTTTCGGCGAGGTGATTGGGGTGGATCAGCGCGATTACGGCCGTGTCCTTGGGCAACTCGGTGGCTTGGTTGCTCAGCGTGATGACTTCGAAGGTCTGTCCGAGCTCGGCGAGGAGGAAGTCAGCCGGACCAGGTTGCTGTTGTTCACCTTGGGGTGCCTGATTCGTGATCGCCAGCGAACTGATGATTGCGAGCTTGGGTTTATCGAGACGGGCGACGGAGGCGATTAGCTTGGACAGATCGAACTCCAAGAATTTTTCGCGACTCGGATCGAGGACCGGGATGGCTTTCACCGTGTCGGCTTGTTGGGCGGTGAGGCCGAGGTAGGCGTTGCCTTGGGCGGCGCGCATGGCTCCGAGGCTTTGGCGCTGGGCGCGCTGTTCTTCTTTGGTGTCGGGTCGCGGATCGGTGATGACCAACTTAATTTTTCCGCCGGAGTGGGCGACGTATTCCCTTAACAGCGTTTCGATTCGTCGGGAATAACTTTCCAGGTAAGGCCGGAGCTTAACGTCGGAGCGGCTGGCAAAGAACTCCAGCGTCACCGGCTCGTCGAGGCGGGCGATGATGCGGCGCGAGCCGGGCGAGAGGGTGAAGGTTTGGTCTTGGGTGAAGTCGGCTCGGATATTCGTGACACTAAAGAGCAGGTTGGCGAAAAAGGCCGCGGCGCAGATGGCAAAAACGGCAAGGATGGCTTGGAAGCGGGACATGGTGGGAGGCTTTAGGGATTAGCGACGTTCAATAATGATGGTGCTCAAGCCGAGGCCGGAGAAGGCCACCGTCACGAAATAGACGGCGGGACGCAGGTCGAAAAGCCCGAGCGTGAAAGGTTCGAGATTGCGCCAGAGACCAAGGCGGCGGATTTCGTCGACCATGCCGGAGGGTAGCATGCCGGCGAATAATTCGTCGAACACGCCATAGCCGACAAGGACGAGGATGAAGCAGGCAAGGAAGCCGGTGACGAAGGCAATGACTTGACTGCGCGTCAGAGCGGAGGCGACCGCAGCTACGCCGAGGCAGGCGCCCGCACAAAGAAGCGAACCCGCATAGCCAGCGAGGATGACGCCCCAATCGGGGTCGCCGAGCCAACCTACCGTAAAGGCGACGGGCAGGGTCATGAGTAAGGCGCAGGCGAGGAAGAGCCAAGCGGCGAGGAATTTACCGAGGGCTGCTTGCCAGACCGTGATGGGCCAGGTGAGCAGGAGTTCGATGGTGCCTTGGCGGCGTTCTTCCGCCCAGAGACGGGCGCCCGCGGCGGGAGCGAGAAAAGCCCACAGCCAGGGGTGGTAAAGGAAAAAACGGTCAAGGGAAGCGACGCCGGCCTCATACATATTGCCGACGAAGAAGGCTAGCGACACCGCGAAGGTATTGAAAACCGCAAGGAACACGTAAGCGAGCGGCGTGCGGAAGTAGCCAGCGAATTCGCGGCGGAGGATGGCGCCAAAGGCGGAGAGGCCGGCGGACTTGGGGGCGGGATTTTCGGAAGAAGAGGACATGGGTGTTAAAATTTAGGCGGTGAGTTTGCGGAAAACTTGATTTAGGTCTTCGCCGCGTTGCAGGAAGCGTTCACGGGATTCGTCGCAGCGGATTTCGCCTTGGGCGATCACGATGACCCGGGTGCAAAGCTCGCCGACTTCTTCGAGGATGTGGGTGGAGACGATCACGGCCTTGCGGGCGGCCATATCTTTTAGGATACGGCGCACTTCAAACTTCTGATTAGGATCCAAGCCATCGGTCGGCTCGTCGAGAATTAGCACGGCGGGGTCGTGGATGACGGCTTGGGCGAAGCCCACGCGCATGCGGTAGCCTTTCGAGAGGGTCTCGATGGTCTGGGCGGCGACCTCATTGAGGCGGCAAAGTTCCAGCGTGGCCCGGACGCGTTCGGCGGGATCGGCGAGGCCGCGCAGGTCGGCGGCGAAGCGCAGGAATTCCCGGACGGTCATTTCGCCGTACGCTGGGGCGCCTTCGGGCGAATAGCCGAGATGGCGTTTGGCTTCGACGGGCTGGTCTGAAACATCGAACCCGGCCACAATGGCGCAGCCGCTTTCAGCCCGGAGGTGTCCGGTCAGCAGTTTCATCGTCGTCGACTTGCCCGCACCGTTGGGCCCGAGGAAACCGATGACTTCGCCGCGATTGACGGAGAAGGAAACGTTATTTACGGCCCGGATGGCACCGTAAGATTTCGAGAGATTTTTTGCTTCAATGAGGGCCATGGGATAAAAATTAAGAGCGGGTTTGGGGCGTGCCTTGGATCGCGAGATTGATGTTGGCTTGCCTAAGTCGCTCGACGATCTGCAGGAGAAGCTTCTGGTTGAATTCCATCTGCATAACGGCGGCCGCCGGGAAATACCAGTACATGATCCGGATGTTGATCGCCCATTCTCCGAATTCATGCAGGTGGACCAAGGGCGGTTGACGATGGTCGAAGCCTTCGTGGTTCGTCATGATTTCGCGGATGATTTGGACGGCTTCCTCGGCTTTGGCGGCGGACGTGTTCACTTCGAGGTGGACCAAGTCCTGGGCCCGGATGAAGTCGCGGCGGGTGATGTTGACGATTGGGCGGTTGGCGAGGTCGGCGTTCGGAATCATGAGAAGCTGGCCGTCGAGCAGGGTCAGGGTAGTCGAACGCAGGCCAAGCGATTGGACGCGTCCTTCGTGGGTTCCGGTATTGATCAGGTCGCCCAGGGTAAAGGGCTGGTCGATGATGAGCATCGCGGCACCGAAGATGTTTTTGATCGTGTCTTGCGAAGCTAAGCCGACGGCCAAGCCCCCGGTCGCGAGAAGCGCGAGGAAGGATTTGGAGGTCTCCGGGTCGACGATGGAGACGGCTTTGACTGAGCCGACGAGAATGACCACAATTTTAATCACCGTCGAGAGCATGGGTACCAAAACGTCGTCGAGTTTATTGTCAGTTTCGTCGGCGATTTTCTTGGCCCACGCGATCGGGATGGCGACCATGTGATAGGCGGTCGCGGTATGGGCGACGGAGAGAAGCAGGCTGATGACAAGTTTTACCGGGGCGTCATAAGCGTCCGGGATGAGGGCAGCGTTGCTCTCATTGATGAGCCAGATGGCGTAGGCTGGAGTGAGGACTTGGAGGGATTTGCCGGTCGACTTGATGGTCGCTCCCGCGATGGGGCTGTTGGTGAATTTGACCGAGAGCCACCCGAGGATTTTTTTCGTGGCCCAGCCGACGACGACGGCCAGAGCGATCCAGCCGAGGGCACCGGCGACAAGATTGGCGTCCTTGACGATGATGTCTTTTAGGCTGTTGGCGGGGTGGGGGGTGGCGGCGGCTTGAGCAAGGAGCATGGCGAAGGGGACTGGTGGGTCTGGACGTGTAAGGGGAACGGTTCCACATTTCAAGCGTCGCTAACTCCCCAATCCGCTTGATGCCTGGCCGAGCTATGGCCACGCTAAGCCATCGGATGAGCGAAATTAGCGAAAAAAAGCCCACTAAGCCCGTTGTACTGACCTGCGCCCAGCCCACGGGCCGTCTGCACCTGGGTAACTACCTCGGGGCCGTCTTGAATTGGGGGCGGATGCAGGATGATTACGACTGCTACTTCGGCATCGTGGATCAGCACGCCATCACGGTGGCCCACGTCCCCGCTCAGTTGCGGGATAATACCTATTCCTGCTTGGCCCAGTATGTGGCCTGTGGGCTCGATCCGGCACGGAGCCACCTGTTTGTCCAGTCGCACGTCATCGGGCATACGGAACTCGCTTGGATTTTGGGCTGCCTTTGTCCTTTAGGGCAATTGGAGCGGATGACCCAGTTTAAGGATAAAGCCCGCAAGCACCAATCGGTCGATGCCGGGCTGCTTTTTTACCCGGTCTTAATGGCGGCGGATATCCTCTTATATAATGCTCAGTTAGTCCCGGTGGGAGACGACCAGAAGCAACACCTCGAACTCGCCCGCGATCTGGCGGAAAAATTCAACCATCGCTACTCGGACACTTTCCATATTCCAGAGCCTTTTATTTCTAAGATCGGCTCCCGGATCATGTCGTTGCAAGACCCCACGGTGAAGATGTCCAAGTCCGACCCCAACCTTTCCTCCATGGTGTATGTGACGGACCGCCCGGACGAGATTCGGAAGAAGATCATGTCCGCCGTGACCGACTCCACCGCCGAGGTGCGGGCCGGCGAAGATAAGCCTGGGGTGACTAATTTGCTCACGATTATGTCGGCCTGTACGGGCCGCAGCGTGGCCACCTTGGAGGCGGAATTCAGCGGTAAGGGATATGGCGACTTCAAGAAAGGCGTGGCGGATGCGGTGGTGGCCACCTTGGACCCCGTCCGGTTGCGTTATGATGAATTGATCAAAGACCGCGAAGAACTAGGCCGAATTTTCAAGGCGGGGGCGGAGCAGGCCCAAGCCGTCGCATTCCGGACGCTCTCTAAGGTCAATCGGAAGGTTGGCTTTGTCGAAAGACCTCGCTAGAAACCCCTTGTCCCAACCCCCTCCTTATGAACCGAGACATCGAAAAATTACTCAAAGAAAAATGGTTTTTGGTCGCGGCGGATTTGACGGCCGTCATCGGGATCCTTTGCCTTGGCCTCAATCCGAAGGATGGCTTTGAAGCCTTCTTGGCCGTCGCGGGGATCCTGGGCGCCTCCTTGTTCGTGGTGATTCCGGTACTTAAAGAGGGCAGCGGTAAAACGGAGCGCTTGGCAGAACAGGCGCGGTTGCGCACGGCCTTGGCCGAAGAGATTGATCGGCTGCGCGAAGATTTCCGGGCCGGCACCGAGGCGGTTAATCGCCGGGTGACGGAGGTAGAACTCACCGCGCGCAAGAATACCGATACGGCGGTCGCCGCGGTCGCGCAGCGGGCTTCGACCGAAATCAACGCACTCAAGGCCAGCCTCGCGGAATGCGAAGGCAAGTTGCAAGAGTTACTACAAGGCTCGGGTCAGAATGCGGAGACGAAAGAGGCCATGGACGACTTGGGCGCCCGGGTGCTGTCGTTGGCCAACGCCGTGCGCGGTGCCGTGGCCGATGTCGAAGAAATCACCGAAGCCGCCGCCCGCCGCGACGATGTCACCAAGCAGATCCAAGAATCAGCCGAGGAAGTGAAGGCCGTCCGGGATGAGATTAAGAAGGCTGCCCAGAAGGCTGACCGGGCGGTGACCAAGGTGGAGACCGCGGTGGAAGCGCTGCAGACTCGTTTAGATGCTTTAGCTGAAATCCCGCCGGTAGCCTCCGCTCCTAGCCAGCCGTCCGCCGTGGACGATGAGCCGGAGACTGAATTGATTTCGGAAGAAGAGGCTGAAACGCCCGATCTCGAACTGGAAGACGAGCCGGTGGCAGAAGTCACCGCGGCGAGTCCGGCGAGCGGCGGCACCTCGCTGATTATTAACCTGATGATCGGGATTGGTAACAAGCCCTTCGTGCGCGGTACGGGCCCCGGGTTGAGTCCGGATAAAGGCATCCCGATGAGCTTCCTGGGCATCGGGCGCTGGCAATGGATTTCGCCAGATGCCGAAGCGCCGGCGACCGTCGAGATTTGGAAAAACGATCAAGCGCAGATCGGCGAGCCCGTTCACCTTTCCGGCGGTGAGCCGGTCGAAATCGACGAAGCCCACTTCAGCGGCGCGTAAGTGATGTGGAGCGTTTTGGCCACTTCTGCTTGGCTGGCGGCTGCTATCCTCGAGCCGACGCCGTCGGCGGTCGGGACGCCGCAGATTTTTAGCAGTGAGCACAAAATCGCCACGGTCGTGGGCGAGCGCCTCCCCGAAGTCAGCTACGTCGCGGCGCACCTCGAGGCCTTGGATCGCTATTTAAAATATGCGACTTCCATGCCGGAGTTGCCGCCGCCGATCGCCCGGATCGAATTAGTGGAGATGGCCAGCGGCGCCCCTATCGGGCTGCGCCCCATGACCGGAGGCTTGTTGGTCGCCTTAAGTCTGGGCGACGAACGGGTGGCGGCAGATCGGGCGGCGGAAGTCGCCGCCCGGACTTGGGTGGCGCGGGTGGCCATCGCGGGGGCGAAACCAGTGACAGCCAGCGAGGGGTGGGTACGCCAAGCTTTGGCGTGCGAGGTGTTGGCGCAACTGCGCCCCGCGCTCATCGATTACTGGTATCGCGAAGCGCTATTTATGCCGGCCCCGCGACTCAAAGCGGTCATCCATGGGCAAACTTCCGACGTGGAGGCTTTTCTTTTTTGGCGCGTCATGGGGCGGGCGCTGGCGGGTAGCCCGAGCGAGTCGCAACAAAAAATCTTGATCGCCTCGGCGCAAGGTGAACCCGTGCTGAAAATAATTCAGACGCTGGCCAAATCTCCGGAGGCGTGGTGGATCGCCCGGCGGGCCGATCTCTTGGTTTCGCGCAATTCGGTCAGCCATGGCATACGCGAATCCGCCGAGGCCCTGGATGACATCACGCGCTTTGTTTTTGACCTAGGGAGCGGCGACGTGGTGCTGACCGGAGGCGAGGCCGCGCGGCATCGCGACTTGGCGGCCATCCGTCGAGGGGTGTCTGGGCGCCAGTCGGCTTTACGACGGGAAATCATCCGACAGAATCCCGTCTACCATAACGCTTGGCGGGCTTTCGGCGCCTGGCTGGAGCGTTTCAATGGAGGTACGATTGAAGAGCTCGACCTACTTTGGGCTGATTACCTTAAGGAGCGCCAACTCGCCGAAGCCTTGCGTCGAGAAATTGAAGCGGCTCTTTTAACCCCGCCCACCCCGAGAAAATAAAAAAGGCCAGAAAAGTCTGGCCCAGAATTCGCCCGTGGGGCTGCTTAGCGCAGCTCTTGGTCGGCGACAGTTTTTTGCAACATTTGGTCGGCCAGAGTCACACGAAAGAGAGAGAGGGCTAACCAGAAGACGCCGGCGAGGCAGGCGGCACAATAGGCGGCGCCCAAGAGGACGGCGGTTTCGCCGGATTCGGTCCAAGGCACATGATTTTTCAGGATGGAAGTGATCCAGACGAAAAAGACCGCCGTGAGCACAACGTCGATGACGATGGCCTGCTTGGTGATGAGCTTGGGCTTCATGTTGTCCATGGGGGAGTTTTGGGCTATTTCAGGTCACCCTGTCAACCCTGCCTCAAGCGGAACGGTGGGGAAAGCTGGCTTATCTCCGCCCTTGCCACGT
>JAPLTU010000040.1:24641-171593 GCA_026397965.1 Verrucomicrobiota bacterium
TTCATCCCGTTCACCCTGCCCGCCCCGAGGGGTTGCATTGTTGCCCCTCTCCCTCAATTTTACCGATTAATTATGGCCGAAGAGCTCAAGGATACCCTCAACCTCCCCGTCACGGACTTTCCGATGCGGGCGGGCTTAGCCGAACGCGAACCGGTTCGTATCGCCCATTGGGAGAAGAACCGACTTTACGACCGCATCCAGAGCCGGGCCGCCGGCAAGAAGGCCTTCGTCCTTCATGATGGCCCGCCCTTTACCAACGGCGACGTCCATATCGGGACGGCGCTTAACAAACTCCTGAAGGATTCCATCCTCCGCTATAAGTCTATGCGCGGTTTTCGCACTCCCTATATCCCGGGGTGGGATTGTCACGGTTTGCCGATCGAGCATAAGGTCATGAAAGACCTGCAGGCGAAGAAGCAGTCGCTGGATGCTTTGGGCGTCCGCAAGGCGTGCGCTGAATTTTCGGCGGCATACATCGAGAAGCAACGCGGGCAATTCAAACGCCTCGGTATTCTGGCGGATTGGAAGTCGGAGTATCGGACGATGGATCCGAGTTATGAGGCGGAAATCCTCGCCGGCTTTGCTTGCTTCGTCGAGCAAGGGTTGGTCTACCGTTCGAAGAAGCCGGTCTATTGGTCAATTCCTTGCCAAACGGCTCTGGCCGAAGCGGAAATCGAATACAAAGAGAAGCGTTCATTCTCCATCTGGGTGGCTTTCCCGGTGCCTCAGCCAGCGAGCAAGCAATTGGCTCCCGCGCATCCGCTCTCCGTTGTCATCTGGACGACCACGCCTTGGACGTTGCCCGCCAATCTGGCCGTGGCGGTGCATCCAGAACTTGAATACGTTGAAGTCCGGCAGGGCGACCGATCGTTCTTGGTCGCCGCCGCTTTACGCGATGCCTTTGTCGCGGCCTGCGGCCTTGAAGGCGCGACCGATGGTTTCCGCGTCAAGGGACGGGCGTTGGAAGGATTGATTTCTCGCCACCCGTTCATCGAGCGCGACGCGCCGATGGTCTTGGCCGATTACGTGACGACCGATGCCGGCACAGGTTGCGTGCATACGGCTCCGGGTCACGGCTTAGAAGACTATCAGACCGGAAATAAATATGGCCTCGAGCCCTATTGTCCAGTGCGCGACGACGGCACTTATGCCGATGATGGTAAGGTGCCGGCGAGCTTGGTGGGCATCACCGTCCTTGAGACGGATGGAAAAAATCCGGCCAACATCGCGGTCTTGGAATTGTTAAAAACGAAAGGAGCTTTGCTTAAGGCCCAGGCGTTTGAGCATCAATACCCTCACTGCTGGCGATCCAAGACTCCGGTTGTCTTCCGGGCTTTGGATCAATGGTTCGTGGGGCTTGATCGGGCCGATCTGAGAAAGCGCGCGCTCGCCGCCGTGGGCGAGGTCAAATGGATCCCAGTATCCGGTGAAAACCGTATCCGGGCCGCCTTGGAAGGTCGCCCAGATTGGTGCATATCCCGTCAGCGCGCCTGGGGCGTGCCCATCCCGGCTTTTTATTCACCTTCGACCGGCGAGTCATACCTCGATGCGGCCATCGTAAAGCATGTGGCTCAAAAAATCGCCCAGCAGGGTGGCGATTGGTGGTGGGCCTCATCGACCGCCGACGTTCTTGCCGGTGCACCCGTGCCGGCGGCTTGGCCTAAAGATATCCGCAAGGGCACTGATACCTTGGATGTTTGGATCGATTCGGGATCAAGCCACCTCGCCGTCTGTGCGCGTCACCCAGATCTGCATTGGCCGGCTGATCTTTACCTCGAAGGTTCCGACCAGCATCGTGGTTGGTTCCAATCTTCCTTGTGGACGGCGATGGTCGTGAAGGGCTCGGCCCCTTATCGCGCCGTCCTGACCCACGGTTTCGTGGTGAATGAAAAACGCCAAAAGATTTCGAAGTCGGACGGCAAGCCGCAGACCGCGGATGATTATATCAAGAAATATGGAGCGGATATCGTCCGCCTTTGGGTGGCCTCGGAGAACTACCAAAGCGATGTCCCCTTATCCGACGCCATTTTTGAGACGGTTTCGAACCAGTATCGCGGCATGCGCAACTCGCTGCGTTATCAACTGGGTAATCTTTACGATTTCAATCCGGCCACCGATGCCGTGCCGGTGGCGAAGATGACCTTGGTCGACCGCTGGGCCTTGGTCGAGACCGCTCGCTTGATTCGGGACGTCACCGATGCTTGCGAACGGAATGAGTTCCATCGGGCCGCCGCCGCTTTGGCTGGTTTCACCACCGGAGTGCTTTCGGCGACTTACCATAATGTGATCAAGGATCGGCTCTACACCTCGGCGCCCAACGATCTGGCCCGACGTTCGACGCAGACGGCGATCGACCTCATCTTGCGCACCTATTTAAAACTCATCGCGCCGTTTGTGCCCTTTACGGCGGATGAAGCTTGGTCCCATTTGCACGGTCGTGCCGAATACACCGACGCGACCAATGTCCACTTGGAGGATTGGCCGGTCGTCGGGGCGGATTGGGAGGATGAGGCGGCTTTGGCGGCCCATGCTGCCGTGTCCCGGATCCAAGCCCTGGCCGCTCAGGTTAACGTCCCGCTCGAGAAGTTGCGGCAGGACAAGCAGATTGGCCAATCGTTGGAAGCCGTGGTGATTGTCGCGGGAGACCCCGCAGAGCCTGATTTCGCCCTATTATCCGAGCAAGGAGCCGCTTTGGCCGAGTTTTGGATTCTTTCAGGGGTTAAACTGGTACCCCAAGCTGGCGCGCCCTTATCCTTCGCGGTCGAAAAGGCTCCGGGGGTCCGTTGCCCCCGTTCCTGGCGCTGGGTGCCCGAACTTGTGAACGCCGGGAGATTTGGTATGGTATCCCCGCGGTGCCGTGATGTTCTCGCCGCCAAATACTCTATCCTCACATAAATCTCCGATGCCTAAGAAACCTACTCCCAAAAAACCCGCTGCCAAAAAGTCGGGTAACAACAAGTCTGCGGCCCCCGTCGACAAAAAGAAAAATAAGTCTTCGGGTCCTGCCGCGGGAAATTCTAAACCCGCCGCCAAGGCAGCGGCCAAGCCGGTCGTCAAAGTTGGGCCGACTAAGGGTAAGGTTGTCGCATCCGCCAAACCTGCGCCTGTGGCGGTGAAGAGTGCGAAGGGTGCGAAGGGCGCCGTCAAGGTCGTTCCGGTCGTCGGCAAGGCCGGTAAGCCTGCAATCATCCCGGCCAAAGGTGCGAAGGGCGCGGCCGCTAAGCCAGCCAAAGATACCAAGGCCTCACACGCAGCGCAGAAGAAACTGCTCGATTCCCATCGCGAGGTCCATGCTCAGTCGGGTGCGT
Source organism: Verrucomicrobiota bacterium (assembly GCA_026397965.1). Lineage (GTDB taxonomy): Bacteria > Verrucomicrobiota > Verrucomicrobiia > Opitutales > UBA953 > UBA953. The sequence goes on from JAPLTU010000040.1 coordinate 27,950, forward strand.
TGGAAGTCGCCCCTCGTCCGAAACTCCAGTATTACACCATCAACGATCTCAAAGAATACCTAAAGCTGCGTAAGCATATTAAACTTAATCTCTGGGTGCCCGACGAAGAGCGTAAGGCGCGGGAAAAGGCCGCCGCCGCGGCACGCTCGCAGGGCACGCGCACCCACAATGTCGCGGCCGCTTCGATTTCGGATCTCCTGGGCAGCAATCCCTTCCGCAAGGGAGCGGGCTTCGTCGATGAGGCCAAGCTCGTCCCAGAAAAATTCCGCCGCTATTACCGTCTGCTGGTGGACATGCGCGAAGCCTTGCAGAAGGGCTTGGCCTTCCACTCCGAGTCCGCGCTAAAGAAGTCGGGTAAGGATGACTCCGGCGACCTTTCGGGTTACTCTCAGCATCTGGCCGATGCCGGTACCGATACGGCCGACCGCGATTTCGCCCTCTCGCTGATTTCAAACGAACAAGAAGGCCTCAAGGAAATCGCCGATGCGATTGAGCGCATGAAGAACGGCAGTTATGGCGTTTGTGAGATCACCAATAAGCCCATTCCAGCGCCTCGGTTGATCGCGGTGCCTTTCACCCGCTATTCCCTCGAAGGCCAGAAGGAGCTCGAACGTAATCGTCGGGCCCACCGTCGGCGTGGCGGCAACCCCTTGGGTGAAATCGGTGACGAAGTCAGCTTCGGCACGGGTGGTGGCGGCGGCGGGGATGACGAGCCTAGCGATACCTGATCGAGGCTCGCCGTATGTCGTCCAGGTTACGCCCTTATCTTACCTTTTGGGTCGTTGGCCTATTGGCGGTCGCGGCCGACATCAGCACCAAACTACTGGTCATCCGCCAGATTCCCTTCGGCACTTATTTTGATAGCTCGATTGGGGAGCCGATCCCGGTCTTTGCAGGGTTTGATTTGGTGCATATCGGCAATAAAGGCGCCGCTTGGGGAATCGGTTCGGAGCACGCCGTTCGGCCATTCCTGGTTTTCTTGGCCGCGGCTATCTTGGTGTTAGTCTGGCGCTGGCGGCAACCCTTGCTGCGCGAATTACAGGGAGGGCAGATCGCCTTCGGCCTTTTCGTCGGAGGGACCTTGGGCAATGTCCGTGATCGTATTTTCGGCGAACATGTGACCGATTTTTTGGCTTTCACCCTGCCTTTTAATTATCGGTTCCCGGCGTTCAACGTGGCGGACTCGTGTATCTGCGTCGGCGTTTCGATTTATCTCATCATGTCGTATCGGCATGATGCCGCGCGGCGGGAAGCGATTATTTCGCAGGGTGGCGAAGATACCCCTAAGGGTTCATGAGCGTACGTTTTGACGTTGCGGCCCACCCGGGAGCGCAGGCCTACAAATTATTGGCGGGCTTGGTGGTGCCGCGGCCGATTGCCTTGGTGACGACCATCGACGCGCAGGGCCGTCCGAATGCCGCGCCCTTTTCATTCTTCAACATCATGGGCGCGGAACCGCCCTTGGCCGTATTGGCTCCTGCAGATCGCGATGACGGGTCGCCCAAGGATACTGCGGCCAATCTGATCGCGAATCGCGAAGGCGTTATCCATCTTTGTGACGAACCTTTGGCGGCGAGAATGGTGGAGTGCGCCCGCGCCCTGCCGGCGGGTGAAAGTGAGATTGCCCGCGCCGGCTTCGCGACCCGTTGCGCCGAGCGGGTGCGTCCGCCGATCTTAACGGAATGTCCGGTGGCCTTGGAGTGTCGCGTCTTGGATATCCGTTACTACGGCGAGAACCGTTTGGTCGTCCTGGAGATTCTGCTCGTCCACCTTCGGGAGGGCATCGCGGATCCGGCGACCTGGAAAGTAAACTACGAGCATTATCTGCCCATCGGTCGGCTGAATAGTCCGGACGGCTACGTGCGCACTGCGGATCGTTTCACGCATCCCTTTCCCCGGGGCGACTAATCAGAGCCCGCGGGACAGCCGCTTGACCACCGTCGCAAAATCATCGGGCCGCGGAGCGGTGATGACGAATTTCTTTCCCGCCAGGATGCCCGAAACGGTGGCGAGACGAAGTAACAGACCGCGATGCAAGGGTTTGTCTTCGCCCTTATTCAAGCGGCCCTTGGGGGTGGTATCGGTCAGCGTCACCCGACCTGAACGGCCATACTTTAATTCACCAGCGATACGGATGCCGCATTCAGCCGCGTGGATGCGGATCTGATCGCGTCGCGGGAACGGCGATTGGGCGGTCCAGATTTGCCAGCGTCCGCAGGCACGTCCGGGTTCGAAACGCGTCTCCGCGTGTTTGCCGTTACGGTGTGAGACGAAGGCCCGTCGATTTTCATCATCCATCCCGACCGGCAGATCGCACAGGCCGGGCTCGGTCGGTGCTTCTTCGAGGCGGGCGATGAATTCGTAGACAAAAGCAAAAGCCCCAGAGCCCAGGGCTTCACGCCAGACGGCGAGAGAGGAGGCGCGGTCGGCGAGGATGGCGATGCCGGCGGATTCGGGCTCGGGGCCGAAGACGGTGGCTGGCTCCTTGAGGCCGAGGCGGATGAGCTCGGGTTTGCCGGCTTCGAGCTGCGTCCGAATATTGCTTAGCAGCGTTGGTGCACCGTTTTGCCAAGGGTGTTCTTCCAGGGCCACGCCCGCGGGTTTATCGAGGGCGACCCAACCTTCGCCGTGATCTAATACGGCCAGACGAACCGCCTCATCGCCAAGCATACCAGCCGCGAAGCCGATGGAAGTGGGAGGGGTGGCGGACATGTCTGGAAACAAAAAAACCCCGACGCCTCAGGCGACGGGGTTGGGGGTGGAGCCAGCCCGCATTACTTTTTCGCGGCGGCGAGTTTCTTCGCGAGGCGAGCCTTGATGCGGTTCGCCTTGTTGCGATGAATCACGCCGGTCTTCGCGGCCTTGTCGGCGGAAGAGGCGATGAGGGAGGCGTTGGCTTTCACCGACTCGACGGTGATGCCCTTGATCAGGGACTTCAGACGGGTGCGGACGACTTTATTGTGTTCGGCGCGGCGGGCGGTCTGACGGATGCTCTTCTTGTTAGCTTTGATGTTGGCCATGTGTGTCAGTAGGGAAGCCGTGGGCAGCCCTCCAAGTCAACGCGGATTTGAGTTTTTTGCCCGAGTCAGCCCCCGTTGGGGGGCTTTTGACGTCCTGCTGGTGGAAGGGGTGGGATTCGAACCCACGAACAGCGAAGCTGAGAGGATTTACAGTCCCCGACCTTTAGCCACTTGGATACCCTTCCGGCCAACAGGAGGCGCATACTTGGCAACCTCACCCCCCGATGACAAGCGCTTTCGCTGGCGGAAATGATAAGATTGGGCGGGCCGATGCCGGCAGCCAACGACGCCAGAGATTTACCCCTTCACACGTGGGATATCGGCTGTAGAATGAGCCGATGAAGGGCGACCCGCTGATTGTGCTGATTGATGGCGACTGTGCCTTGTGTGATGCGACGGCGGTCTGGTTTGCGCGGCGTAACTCGGCCCATCGGCTGATCTTTGCGACCAATACTGGCGTCGTCGCGCGGGTGGCCGGCGAGCCGCCTGGGGGAGATCAAGGGAGTGTGGTGGTCTGGTTCGGTTCCCGTCGCCTGACCCGCTCCTCGGCGGCCTTGGAGATGATTAAGGCACTTGGGGGAGCGTGGTCCCTGTTGGCGATGGTCGGTAAAGCTATCCCGCGGGGGCTCCGCGACCGAATCTATGATGAGGTGGCGCGGCGGCGTAGGCGGCTTAATCGACCGTCGGCCTGTAAGCTCTTGAGCCCCTACCATCTTGCTGAATAGTCTGACCCCATGAAGGCGTTACCCTGTGCGATTATTTTACTTGGGTCGGTGGCCTTGACTGGGTGCCAACGTTTCAGCGAAGAGCGCCGCCAAGCAGAAGTCGATAAGGCGATGGAGGATGACAGTCAGGAACGTCAGGCCCGACTTAAGGCCGAAGGAAAACTTAATCCGGAAGAGTTGAAGGCGTTGGCCCATAAGTTGGGATGGGCGCAGTCTGATGCGCGCGGCTTGCCTCCTCCGCCCACGACCGAAGAGTTGGAAAAGAAGGTCAAGGCTGCGGAACAGAAGCCCTGATGCGGTACGTCTTTAAAAGGTTAATCGAGATGGTGCCGGTCATGTTGATCGTGGTCACGGCGACGTTTTTTTTGGCGCATGCTGTCCCGGGCGGACCGTTCGATAAAGAACGACCGTTGCCCGCCGAAGTTAAAGCCCGGCTGGAAGAATATTACGGGCTCGACCGTCCGATCTACGTGCAATGGTGGAATTATGTTTCGCGTTTGGCTCAGGGCGACTTGGGGCCGTCTTTGAAATATCCCGGCTGGACGGTGAACGAAGTCATCGGCTCGCGGATTCCGGTTTCAATTTCGCTCGGCTTGGTTGCTTTATTGCTGGCGATTCTCATCGGCGTGCCGGTCGGTGTCCTGGCGGCGGTGCGGCCTAATAGTTGGCTGGATCGAGTACCGATGGGTTTCTCACTCATCGGCATCTGTGTCCCGTCTTTCGTGTTGGGGCCGCTGTTTGCTTTGGTGTTTTCCTTGGGGCTTGGGTGGGTGCCGCCCTGCGGTTGGGGCTCGGCGATTCATTTTATCTTACCGGCTTGCACCCTGGGTCTGATCACGGCGGCCCCGTTAGCTCGCCTAACGCGGGGCTCGATGATGGAGGTGCGCTCGCTGGATTATGTCCGGACCGCCTACGCCAAAGGCGTGCCGCCCTTACGCGTCTGGTTTGTGCACGCTTTGCGTAATGCCTTGTTGCCGGTGATCACTTACCTAGGGCCTGCCGCAGCGGCTTTGGTCTCGGGGTCTTTCGTGGTCGAGTCGCTCTTCGATGTGCCAGGTCTCGGGCGGCTCTTCGTGAGCGCCATCATCAATCGCGATGTCACCCTGATCTTAGGGACGACGATTATTTATGCCGTAGCGTTGCTCGTGCTCAATCTCTTGGCTGACCTGACGAACGCCGCCCTTAATCCGCGCATAGCCCGCGCCCGATGATGGCCTCGACTGTTTCGACTTATCAGACAGAAACTGGTTGGCAGCGGTTTCGGAAAGACCGAATGGCGGTCTGGTCGGGGGGCTTCTTGGTCGTGGTGGCTTTGCTTTGCGCGTTATCGCCGTGGATCTCGCCCTACCCATACATGGCGCAAAATCTCGAAGCCAGCGCGATGGGTCCGAGCGCCAGCCATTGGCTAGGTACCGATTTGCTGGGCCGAGATGTACTCTCCCGGCTCTTGCAGGGGGGCGCCATTTCTTTGTTCGTCGGCTTCATTGCGACGGCCGTCGCGCTTTTCGTGGGCATCATTTACGGCGTGCTCGCCGCCGAGGTCGGCGGGCGAACCGAGGACGGTCTGATGCGCCTCGTCGATATCGTCAGCACGCTGCCCCTGACCTTAATCGTGATCCTCGCTACGGTTCTTTTCGGCCAAAACATGCCGATGATCTTCTTGGCGGTCGGCGGCGTTTCCTGGCTTACCATGGCCCGGATCATCCGGAATCAGACGCGTGAGCTCAAGGGCTCGCAATTCGTCCAGGCCGCAGTGGCGCTCGGGCAATCCCGGTTGGGCATTTTTCGGCATCACTACCTCCCTAACCTGGCGGGCACGATCGCCGTCTGCGCGACCTTGACGGTTCCCGGGGTGATGTTGCTGGAGGCTTTCGTCAGTTTCTTGGGTTTGGGTGTCAAAGCCCCGATGACTTCCTGGGGCCTTATGATCAAGGAAGGCGCCGACATCATGGAAGAGTGCCCGTGGCTTCTGATTTCGCCCTCGGTAGTCTTTGCCCTAACGTTGCTCTCGCTTAATTTCTTAGGAGATGGCCTTCGCGATGCTTTTGACCCACGGTCATCTAAGCGTTAATTTCTCCAATGCCCCTCAGACGTTATATCGTGATCAAGCCGGATGGAGCGGAAGGGGCGGAGTTCGAAGTGGATTTACCAGCCGAGGCTCCCGACTTTTTGAAACATCCCGTGACGGGCGAGAGTTGCCGTCGGGTGCTGGAGTCTCCCAGCCTTACGATCCGCTACGGGGAAGGGGCGCTGAAACAGTCCGTGAATGATCGGCGGCTGGCTCAGGCCGGCTTTCAGAAGCTCGAGAAGGACGGTAAGGGCGGCTGGACTAAGACGAATTAAATCTCAGCTGGCCGAGAGCTTAGCCAAATGAAACGCCCCGCTTTAAAGCGGGGCGTCTCATCGTCAGGGTGGCGGCTGAGCCGCAGTAGTAATTACGCCTTAGCCGGGGTAGCGGCTAAACCGCGAGCGCGCTTCACGAGCGACTTAGCGGTATCAGAAGGCTGGGCACCGAGCTTGATCCAGTGCTCCACGCGTTCGACATTGATGCTTAAGGGGGGGGTCTGTCCGCGGGCGCGTGGGTTGTAGTTGCCGAGGACTTCGACAAAACGGCCGTCGCGGCGGATGCTTTGTTCGGCGACGACGAGACGATAAGTCGGCTCATTTTTCGTACCGAAGCGTTGGAGGCGGATGCGTAACATGATGGGAGAAGGTGGTGATTGTCCGGTTGAGGCATTTGCCAAAAGACGGACGTGCAAGGACGCAGGCGGCGAGAGGGGAGTCAAGCCTTCCCCTGCATGTTTTCAGATTATTTTTGAGGGAGGTTTAATTTTAGGTTCAAAAACACGCAAAACAACCCACTTACCATCAAAGGTTTATTGTGCGTAACTGCTTTTTTGGATCGACCGCGGCATTTTTTAATCGGTCGGCAAAGTTAAACGTTTTGCCAAAAAAAAACCCGCAGCAGGCGGGTTTTGGTAAGACCGTGGGGGTCTTATTTGGCCTGGGCCTCGGTCGGCTCGAAGCGCTTTTCCTTAACCTTGGTCGCGGACTTGCCTTGACGGCCACGGAGATAGAAGAGGCGGGCGCGCATGACCTGAGAGACGCGCTCAACTTCGATTTTCTCGATATTAGGGGAATGGACCGGGAAAGTACGTTCAACGCCTTCGCCGAAGGATACGCGGCGAACCGTGAAGGTTTCTTGGACGTCTCCACCCTTACGGGAGATGACGATGCCCGAAAAGATCTGGGTACGCTCTTTGTCGCCTTCGCGGACCTTGGTTGAGACGCGTACGCCGTCTCCGACTTTGAATGCATTGTCGCCGCGGCCAGTCTTTAGCTGGGGGTTGGTGGCAAATTGAATGAGGGGATGGTTGCTGCTCATGGCTGGTGTTCTTGGTCTTTCAGGAGGTCCGGTCTGCGTTGCTTTGTCTTCTCGATTTGCCTTTCCCGACGCCATTTTTCGATATCAGCGTGATTTCCTCCGAGGAGGACGGGGGGCACCTCGAGACTATCGTAAACAGCGGGTCGGGTGAACTGCGGAAAGGCGAGCAACTTGCCGTTGTAACTGTCTCCCGTCAAGGAGTTTTCCTCGCCCAGCACCCCTGAAATCTGGCGACCGATGCAATCGACCAGAACGCAGGCGGGTAAAGTGCCATTTGTGAGCACATAATCGCCGATCGAGACCTCCCGGGTGACTTTGCGGTCCCGGAAACGTTGATCGATGCCCTCATAATGGCCCGAAATGAGAATCAAATGGCTCTTTTGAGCCAGTTCCTTGGCCAGCTTGTTAGTCAATTGTTCACCGTCTGGGCAGAGGTAGATAACTTCACAATCGGGGCTGGCCAAGGCGTCGACGGCATCAAAAAGGGGCTGGCAGGTCATGAGCATCCCGGGGCCGCCTCCGTAAGGCATATCGTCTACCTTCCGGTGCTTGTCTTTGGAATAGGTCCGCAGGTCATGGGCCTTAAACTCGATGAGCCCCTTGTCTATGGCACGCCCAATGACCGACTCCTGCAAGAAGCCGTCGGCCATGCCGGGGAAGAGGGTGACGAGATCGATGCGGATAGCCACGGTGTACGCGACTATCCAACAGCCGAAAGACCGCCGAGTGCAAGCCGTCCCTGCGGGGGCTTACTTCTTCTTCGCCTTGGGCTTGGCGTCCGTGCGCTGGTCCATCTTCACGCCGGCTTCGGGAGGGACGGCGGCGCCGACCTTCTCGACGTCGGAGGTATAAAGATAGCGCCAGACGTCGTCCTGCTGGAATTTGCCGGCGGCGTCCTGGGGTGAGCTCTTGCCAGGTGTCACGTAGCCGTGGCCGCGCGCCGCCTGTTCCTTTTCGGTGCCTTTGAGCGGAGCGTCTGTGATCAGTCGGCGCGAATAACCGTAAGGCGCTTTCTCCTTCTCGGTATTCACGATGGGGCCGAACTGATTGAGCCCCATCAGGAGCCAAGAGCGTGGGTAGTGATCGCCGCTCCAGCCGCTATCGAGGACGTGGCTGTAACCGAAGAAACGATTCTTGGGCGTCGCCGACGGTAAGGCCTGCCAATCGTCCAGATTGTCGCGCGGGCCGCAGAGCATCACGACGCGCGCGACTTTCTGATACAGGCCGAAGCGGGCGGATGATGTCGCTCCGTGCGATGAGCCGGAAATGATGACGCGCTCCCAGTCCAGGGTCTTGCCGTCTTTGGACAGGAAGAGCGACCACTTGCCTTGGGGGTTGGTCTTCGCGAGGTGCTTCACGAACTGATAAGCACGTTCCCGCATACTGTCCGGGACGGGAATATTGATCGACTTACTGGCATCGACGCCAGCGGTGGCTTCGAGGCGAATATTCCCGAGGTGCTGGGAATCGTCGACAGGTTCGGTGTTAAGTTTGCCGAACCATTCCTTCGCATAGCTGACTTGGAGGTAATGCAGGCCGTAGCTATTCAGGAGTTCCGCCTGAACTTGGTTATAGCCCATGAGCCAGATCACGATTTGGCCGCGGGGTGCGACGCGCGTATCCACGCTGGCATTCTGGACATCGGCGGGCTTGCCGCCTTTCTCTAGAAGGAAATCGACTTCCGGGTGGGCTTGGCACCGTGGATCAATTTCGCTGGCCCGGGCCGTGAGGTGGTAAGCTTGCGGCTTAGGATCGGCGAATTTTAAAGGGGCCTCGGCCGCGCCGAGGGCGGAGGCGAGCAAAGACAAGACGAGGGCGATTCTCATGGGGTAGGACTAAGCAATGCCCCACGACGACAAGGCTGGCAAGTCTACTTGGGCAGACAGGAGTCAACGAAGTCCAAGGCCTTTTCGATGGTCGCTTGGGGTGCCCAGGCATGGCCGCCGACGAAGTCAAAAACCTCGAGTCGGTCTTCCAATGTTTCGCGGAGCTTGGCGATTTCAGGTCGATTCGAATCTGTGGTGCCCATCGTCATGGCCACGGCGGGAAGCTGGATGCCGCGGAGTCCGTAGATCCCGTTATCCAGCACGCCCACGCCCGCTCCTTGCAGGATTATGCCGCCGAAGCCCGGAGCGATCGTGACAAAGATGGAGCTGGCCCGCGCTCCGCCCGAGAATCCGGTACAGACTTTGCCGTAAGGCATGAGCCGGACGCGTTTGAGCACGTCATTATGCGTAGCCAAGAAATTGCCCACCGTGGGGTCCCAGGGGCCGTTTTTCGATTCTTCGAGCATGATGGCGATATACCCGTGAGCCTTGATCCATCGCGCCATGAAGCCCATGTTCGCATTTCCGCCCGGGGAGGCGATGAAGAGAGAGTTCCAGTTTTTCTTCGGATCAGCGCCGTAGCCTTGGGGAATCCAGATTTTATAATGATAAATCCCGGAGTATTTGGCGGCCCCGCCTTCGCCCCGGTATTCGCAGGTAATGCGCGTCTCGGCGTTTTCTTTGAGCGACAAGGTGAGCGGCGAAACTTTTTCCACGCCGGCTATTTTGGTGGCCGCCGAGAGAGTCGTGAAGCCGGCCGCAGCCAGGCATAATAAGAATCTGCGAATCATGCGCGGCGCCGACGTTTCCCCTTGGTTTTCTTGGCATCGAAATACGCTTTGATCTTCAGGAAGACGATTGCTCCGGCCACGGTGATGAAGGCCGCGAACAGAATGTTGCTGATTTGAAAGCCGCCGAAGCCGTCAGCCTTGTCGTTAAGGTTGTCGGCGGCGGTCTTCGCGCCTTGGGCGTCGGATGGATTAATGGGTGCGGACTCTGGCTTGGCTTCAGGGGACTTGATGAACGGATAATAAGCGCCTTCGAATTTAGCGGCTCCATCAAAAAAACCGACCACTTCGATTTTTTCTCCGAGGGTGTGACCATGCGCGCGGATCACGGCTGGACTTGGGACGTCGGCTTCCAGGATTAAAACCAATTCAAAGCCGCCGCCTTCTTCTTCGGCCCGGATGACTTGGGCTTTTCGGGTCTTGTTGATTTGTGCTCCAGAGTCCGTGTTGGCAAAGTCGACTTTCTTTTTAAGGGTGTCGAGTTCGGTAAGGTCTTCGGGTTTGGTCGGGCTGACGTTGACCGGTGCAGTGGGTTCGGCTTTGCCTGGTTGGTCAGGATTCGCGGCCCGGACTTTTAGGCGCAGGGCTTCGATTTCCGCCATGTCCTCCTTGGAGGTGGCGGGTTCGGCGGGTGCAGCGTGAAGCCCCAGCGTCAGGCTGACGGTCAGGATGAGGGCAAATCTCCACGACATAGGTATGCAGTAAGTATTTTTACGTGAAGTGCAAGAGTCGGGCACGCGTTAGATTGTGGCTTGGAAGCGGCAGGGAAGTCCCTTACAGCCCATCAGCGTGCCTCTCGTTTCTTCTAAATTGCCTGTGCTGGCGGTGACAAAACTTCGAATCGCCCGGGAGCGTAAGGTGATTCTACGTAGTCTGGATTGGCGCGTTGAGCCCGGGCAGCATTGGGTGATTCTTGGTCCTAACGGCTCCGGCAAGTCATCTCTTTTGGCGGCCTTGACCGGCTATTTCGCGCCGACATCTGGGAATATTTCCGTTCTCGGTGAGACGTTCGGACGGAGTGATTGGCGTGAGTTGCGCCGCCGCATCGGATTAGCCGGCCCAGCGGTGGCGGCTTTGATTCAGCCCAGTGAGCCGGCCTTGCACATCGTTGCCAGCGGGATCGACGGTGTGATCAATCTTTGGCGTCGGCCCAAACCGGCGGCGCTATCCATCGCGCGCAAGTTGTTACGCCAGTTGAAGGCGGGTGGCGTCGCCTTGCGTCCGTGGGGTCATCTTTCCCAGGGCGAACGCCAGCGAGTGCTTATCGCCCGGGCTTTAGCATCCGCGCCCGCTCTTTTGATTTTAGATGAACCCTGCGCGGGGCTCGACCCTCTGGCCCGCCGAGATTTCCTGACGCTCCTGAATCAGCTGCCCCGGCGGTTGCCTGGTGTGTCGGTCGTTCTGGTCACCCACCACGTCGAGGAAATCGTCCCGGCTTTTAGCCATGTTTTGCTTTTACGTGACGGGCAGAAATTGGCCTCCGGGCCTTTACGGGAGATTCTGACTTCGAAACAATTAACCGCGCTTTGGGGGAAGAAGGTGCGGTTAAAGCATCACCGGCAGGGCTGGTCCATGGGTTGGGCTTAAGCTCGGGCAGGGAATGTCGAGGAACGGCTTGACCGCTTTCGACTTCCCCTCAACCCCTGCTTCGTCCTTCCTTCTCTTTCTTTCGTTATGCCTTCGCCCTTTGACAACCTGCTTCCGCGTTATGACGCCGTGGTCATCGGCGCCGGCTTAGGGGGGATGACCGCCGCCAATAATTTAGCTAAGTTCGGGCGCAAAGTGCTCCTCTTGGAACATCACTACCAGCTCGGAGGCTTGGCTACTTTCTTCAAACGGGCGGGCGGGCACGTCTTCGACATTTCCCTGCACGGCTTTCCTTTCGGGATGATCAAGTCGACGCGCCGGTATTGGACCAAGGAGATCTCGGATCGCATCCATCAGCTCAGCGACGTCCGTTTCATCAATCCCGACTTCGACGTCCGCACGACTTTTGATCGGGCAGATTTCACGCGAATCTTGATCGAACAGTTTCGGATTCCCGCCGAGACCGTCGAGGCTTTCTTCGCGCACCTGCGGGAGATGAATTATTACGACAACGATAGCCGCACGACCCGCGAGCTCTTTGGGCAGTTTTTCCCCGGGCGGCCCGACGTCCAACGCCTGTTGCTCGAGCCCATCGCTTACGCCAACGGTTCGACTTTGGAAGATCCGGCGATCACGTTCGGTATCGTCTTCTCCAATTTCATGTCGAAAGGAGTTTTCATTTTTCAAGGCGGTACGGATACGATGATCAACCTCATGACGGTGGAGATGAAAGCGAACGGGGTTGATATCCGCCGTAACGTGCTCGTCGAGAAGGTCCTCGTCGAGAAGGACGCTTCCGGCCGCCGCCGCGTCGTGGGCGTGAAACTTCGCGGCACGCGTCTGGGCGAAGAGGCTGAAGTCGCCTGCGCCACCGTCGTCTCCAACGCTAATATTAAAGATACGGTCCTGAAGATGGGGGGGGAGGATGCCTTCGAGGCTCCCTTCCTGGAAGAAGCCCGTAAAGTCCGCGTGAACACCTCGTCCTGTCAGGTCTACATGGGCGTGCGCGAAGGCGAAAGCATCCCACCTATTGGCGACTTAGTGTTCACCTCCGAGGCCAAGCCGTTTTCGAGTCAGGAGCTGATCGACTTTCACACGACCTCGCGCACCTATTCGGTCTACTATCCGGATACGCGTCCGCACACTAAGAAGCCGCGCTACGCGGTCGTCACGTCGATCAACCAGAAATGGGAAGATTGGGCGCACCTTTCCGATGCCGATTACCAGACGCATAAGGCGCGCGTGATCGAGGAATCGTTCTGCGGCCTGGAGAAATTCATCCCCGACATCCGTTCTAAGGTAGACCATGCCGAAGCGGCCACGCCGCGGACGGTGAACCGTTACGTCCGCCATGTGGGCGGCACTTCGTTTGGCACCAAGTTCGAAGGGTTGAAGGTTTCGATGGCCTTGCCTGAACAGGTCGGCGGCTTCTACCATGCTGGTAGCGTCGGTATTATCATGTCGGGCTGGCTGGGTACGATTAATTACGGGGTGATTGTCTCGGCCAAGGCCGATGCCTATCTGCGCGAGCCGAATGCCGACCCGCTCGGCGACGCCGCGGCGAGCGTGGGAGTCTGACGGAAGGTAGAGTTGATTGGTTGACCCTTTGGCCAGAAGCCACCGTGCCTCAGCGACTTTTGTAACGCGTGGTCCTGTCCGACGGCTTGACGGAGGACGAGGAATGATAAATCTCCCAACATGACCAACGGCACCAAGAAAGAAGGTATCGCTCAGAAGCTCGAGCACGGGCTGGAATACTTCATTTTCGCCAGCCGCTGGGTGCAGGCGCCAATCTACATCGCGCTGATTTTCGCCGCGATCGCCTACGCGTGGAAGAGCGTCCAAGAACTTCTGCATCTGCTGCACGACTTCGCCGCCGCCACCGAAAGCAGTATTATGCTCGGGATCCTTTCGCTCGTGGACATCTCGATGGTGGCTAATCTCGTCAATATGGTCGTCGTCGGTGGCTACGTCACCTTTGTCTCGCGCATCGATTTTGGCGACAACGGCGATCGCCCCGACTGGCTCGATCACATCAACGCCAACACCCTTAAGGTAAAGCTCGCCGGCAGTCTCGCGAGCATCTCGGCCATCCATCTGCTCAAGAGCTTTATCGATATCACCGCCGCCGCCGGCGACAAGCCGCTCACGCCCGCCCACGAGAAGGTGATCATGTGGCAGGCCATCATCCACGGCGTATTTCTCGCTTCAATGATTCTCTTCGCTTGGGGCGAGAAGATGCAGCGACACGACGATCACTGAGCCTTTGGCGCGAGCTCGCTGACCCAGCCGACCAGGTAGCGCTTTAGTTCGGGAGACCAGCCGTAGTGGAGGCGGAGCCTTTTGCCGTCGCTGTTCGGCTTCGAATCAATCGTCGCATTCAGGCGAATCTTGTGTCCGCCATGGGATACGAGCATGGCCGCCTTGCCGGTGAGCCCTTGGCGCGTCGGGTGCCGCAAGTGCGGCGGGATTTCATCGCCCTCGTCGGCGCTACCGAACCCGCCTTCCATGCGGACCATGCGCATGAAGTCTAGCGCGTGCATCGCTGCATGGATATGCTCGAAGCAATCGAAGTCGCAGGCCAGACCAGCGTCGACCGCTGATTCGAGGATGACGTGGTCCGCCATGCTTGGCATGCGCGCGGCCCAGGCGAGGAAGTGGCCGACGTTGGGCTGGTGGCCGGTCACGAGGTGGCCTTGAACCTCCTGTTTGGGTCGGCGTACCTTGGCTTCGCGAAGTTCCGCGCCTAGCTCCGTCACGAGAGCCTGAACGACCGCCTTATCCGCCGTGCGGAAGTCGAAGATGGCTTCGGTCACGTCGCCGGTCAACGCCGCCAGCACGGTCCGGTCGTAGCCGATCTGGACATGGATATCGCCGTGCAGTTCCGGGCCGCTGAGGCGGACAGATTCGCCGCCGGAGGGTAGGACGAAGAGCGTCGGCAGGTCGGTCCCGGCGCAGGCCAGCGATTCGAGGCGCTGGCGGAGGACGGCAGCGGCGAGCGGAGTGCCGAAGCGACGGCGGAGGAGTGGTCGTGGGCGGGAGGGAGCGGCAGAGTGGCGTTTCATGGTTTGTTTTTTTTAAGAAGAAGAGAGGGCGTCCCTGCCGTGCGGTCCGCTGGAAAACGGCGCGCGGCTGGAATGGTGATCAATGGAGTGGAAGGATCGGACAGGGTTGCCGGGGTGGGCGGAGAACTGGCCGAGGCCTCTATTATGCCTGTCGGCCGTAGGTTGTCCATCGGGACACCGGAGATTTTTTTAAATAATATAGCCCCCTGATATCCGGACAAAAAGAAGGGCTCCCCGATTGGGGAGCCCTTCTTGGCCGTCGGCCGGTCGGATTAGCGACTCTTGGCCTCCACGGGGATGGCTGAGCCGAGGCCGAGTTTGAGGCCGGCGGGCATTTGTACAGCGATCTCAACCGCCAAGAGGCCGAAAAGCGTAGTGAACTTGATGACCGGATTGAGAGAAACGGATGAGGTGTCCTTGAAAGGATCTCCGACGGTGTCCCCGACGACCGTCGCGGCGTGGAGCGGGGTGCCCTTGGCCTTGAGATCGACCTCGACGATCTTCTTGGCGTTATCCCACGCACCGCCGGCATTGGCCATAAAGATGGCCTGATAAAGCCCGAAGAAGGCCATACCGATGAGGTAGCCGATGAAGAAGAATGGATCAAAGAAGGCGAGGGAGAGGGCGAAGCAGAAGATGGCGATGAAGATATTGATCATCCCTTTCTGTGCATACTGGGTGCAGATTCGCACGACTTCCTTAGAAGATTCGATGGAGGCCGTCGTCGCGTCCAACTTCATATTCTCCTTAATATAAACGACTGCGCGGTAGGCGCCGGTGACGACCGCTTGGGTGGAGGCGCCGGTGAACCAGTAGATGACGGCACCGCCCATGAGTAGGCCCATCAGGGCCTCCGGGTGGACCAAAGAAAGTTTTTCTAAGACGTTGAATTTCGGATCCAGGTGATGGAAGTGCTCCTGCAACATCATGATAATGCCGAAGACCATCGTGGTCGCGCCTACGACTGCCGTTCCTATTAAGACGGGCTTGGCCGTCGCCTTGAAGGTGTTACCGGCGCCATCGCCTTTCTCGAGTTGGTGCTTGGCTCCGGCGAAATCAGGGGTGAAGCCGAAGTCGCGTTGGATTTCTGCCGCGATTCCGGGGCGCGCTTCGATCTGGGAGAGTTCATAGACGGATTGGGCGTTATCGGTCACGGGGCCGAAAGAATCCACGGCGATGGTGACGGGGCCCATGCCGAGGAAGCCGAAGGCGACCAGACCGAAGGCGAAGATCGGGGCCGCGAAGGAAAATTGCGCCGGCATGATGGCCGCCACGGCCGCGTGCGTGGAGAGCACGTAAGCTCCCAGCATCAAGCCAAGGATGCAAAGGCCGGTCCAGAAGGCGGAGAAGTTACCTGCCACCAAGCCGGAGAGAATGTTAAGCGAAGCACCGCCTTGGTCGGAAGAGGTTACGACTTCTTTGACGTGACGGCTTTCGGTCGAGGTAAATACTTTGGTGAATTCTGGAATCAAGGCGCCGGCGAGCGTGCCCAACGAGATGATGGTCGAGAGGACCCACCAGAGTCCGGTATGGCCAGGCAGATTGGCCAAGAGCGCGTAGCTGGCGATATAGGTGACCGCGATGGAAATGATGGACGTAATCCAGACCAGATTAGTGAGAGGTTGCTCCAAGTTGAAATCTTTAGCGGATTTCCAGATGGCGTGGCTCGTTAGGTCATTCACCCAATAGCTGGCGACCGAGGTAAGCACCATCAGGATGCGCATCGCGAAGAGCCAGATGATCAACGTCGCGCAGAGGGTGGGGTCGGCGGCGAGGGCCAGGGCGAGGAATGCAATCAGGGCAACGCCCGTGACGCCGTAAGTTTCAAAACCATCCGCTGTCGGACCGACGGAGTCGCCTGCGTTATCGCCCGTACAGTCGGCGATGACGCCCGGATTACGTGGATCATCTTCGGGAAGCTGGAAGACAATTTTCATCAGGTCAGCGCCGATGTCCGCAATCTTGGTGAAGATGCCGCCGCAAATGCGAAGAGCCGAAGCGCCGAGCGATTCGCCGATAGCGAAGCCGATGAAGCAAGGACCCGCCAGCTCCTTAGGCAAGAACGCCAGGATACAAATCATGAAGAAGAGTTCGGTCGCCACGAGGAGTAGCCCGACGCTCATACCCGACTTCAAGGGAATGAGAAGGGTGGCCAGGGGGTTGCCGCGCAGGGCGGAGAAGGCCGTGCGCGAATTAGCCACGGTGTTGATTCGGATGCCGAACCAAGCCACGCCATAGCTCCCCAGGATGCCCAGGACGGAGGCCCCGAGAATGACGATGACGTGGTTGACCGATTTGTGTTCCAAGACACCGAAATAATAAATCATGCAAGCGGCGATGAGCAGCCAGAGCGCGGCCAAGAATTTACCTTGTTGGAGTAGGTAGGTTTTGCAGGTCTCCCAGATGATCTGGGAAACTTCGGCCATCGATGGGTGCACGGGCATCGCGCGGGTCTGCAAGTATTGCCACCAGCCGTAAGCTACGCCGAGAGCGCAGACGACTAGTCCGATCCAGAGGACTTGCGGGCCAGTTAGCGCCCCGCTGAGAAACGTCACAGTTCCTAGGTCGGGAATCTTAATGTCGGCTTCGCCGGCGCGAACGAGAATAGGGGACGACACCAAGAGTGCCGCCGTGAGGCGTTTGAGGCAGTTCATAAAAGAATGTGGGGTGCGCCTAAGGGGTTAGGCACAGGGTTAAAATAACGCAGCGCCCTACCGGCCTGCGAGGGCTAAATACTTACAAAATTAACGGGGCGCCTTCATTTAAAATCATAAAGCCCCCCTGGGCCTGCCTTATTTTATTAAGAATTCCTGCAAGAAAAGCGCCGTCGTCTGGAATCCGAAATCTATATTCGATTTTTTACTGAAACCGTGACCCTCATCTTTGGCCATGAGATACCAGACGGTCCCGCCCTGGGCCCTGATGGCATCTCGCATCCTTTCGGCTTCGGTAACGGGCACGCGCGGATCGTTTTTCCCCTGGATAATCAGGAGCGGCGCACGAATCTTATCGGCATGATTGGCCGGGGAGATCTTTTCCAAGAAGGCTCGAATCTCGGGTTTACGCTCGTCGCCGTATTCTAAACGGCGCGCCCCGCGTCGGTAATCAGAGGTATCGTGCAGGAAGGTAACAAAGTTGGCGATACCGACTTCATCCACGCCGCAGCGAAAGCGCGTCGGGAAATTAACCAGGCACGCCAAACTTACGTAGCCACCATAACTCCCGCCCGAGACGGCGATTTTTTGCGAATCCAGTCTAGGCGACTGAGAGGTCCAATCTAAAATGGCTTCAATGTCGCGAAGCGCCCCTTCGCGCAGAAGACCATTGTCCAGGTTGAGGTATTTTCTTCCGTAGCCAGTGGAGCCGCGAATATTCGGATAGACCAAGGCCACGCCCCACTCGTTCAGGTAATAGAGGAGGCTACCCCGATAGCCGGGTCGTGATTGTCCCTCGGGTCCGCCATGTACCATCATGAGACTTGGCCGGCGCCCGGGAAATTTTTTAGGGTCAGGGTAGTACACCAAGGCGGGAACGCTTACGCCGTCGAAGCTCTTAACGCGGATAATCGTGGGCTCAACCGCTTCGATGATTTTTTTCGGTTTCGTCGTCCGATCCGTCCAGCGCGTGGTCTTGCCGGAGTCCAGGTCAGCGGACCAGGTGTCGCTCGCCGAATCCTCGCTTTTTAAAGTAAAACCAAGCTCATGGCTCTGCGGCCGGAAGAGAAGGTTGCTCACGATACCTGCTTTGATTTTAGGCACTGCGACGGGGCGGAGGGAGGGGATTTCCCAACCGTGGATTTCGGAGAAGCCTTCCACGTTGACGGTGATAGCTAAGATTTTTCCGTCGGCTGAAATGGTCAACTCTTCGCCGTCCCATTTTTGGGTAGGGTCTATTTGCCGCATTTCTCCCGTGG
Source organism: Verrucomicrobiota bacterium (assembly GCA_026397965.1). Taxonomy (GTDB): domain Bacteria; phylum Verrucomicrobiota; class Verrucomicrobiia; order Opitutales; family UBA953; genus UBA953. The sequence goes on from JAPLTU010000040.1 coordinate 46,259, forward strand.
CGACGTCGACGCGGGTGGGCGTTAAAAAGTCCGAATCATGATTCGATAAAGCATACACGGCTTGATCGTTTTCTCCGAAGGCGATTTGCGTCAGATAATCATGCCCGCTTCCTGGGGTGACTGGCGTGCGCTTTTGCGTCTGGATATCCGCGAGCCAGAGACGCGTTTCATTCAAGCCAAAAGACTGGCGGAGGAGGAGTTGATTGTTTTGCTGGGACCATTCCACTGGCGCCCAGCCGACCGAGGGTGGCGAAAGCAGGATTTTTTCCGTATGCGTCGCATCGGCCTGCACGACGACGATGTCTCTATCTTTGCCGTTCCGTCGATTGGACGCGTAAGCAATCAGGCGGCCATCTTTCGACCAAACGGGATCGGTGTTGCGTGACTTACCATCAGTTAGCAGGATGGCCTTGGCTTTCAGGTCCTCGGTGTCCTGAAGGTAAAGCTGGAAGTTTTCACTTCCGCCCACGTCGATGCTGTAGAGTAAAAGTTTACCGCCGGGTTGCATCCAGCCGCTCTTCACCGGCTCAACTCCATGCGTTAGCGGTAACCGTTTCGCTAGCGGTGCGGCCGCTAGGTGGAGGTGGGAGGCATCGCCGGTGCGGGTGGATACGATAATTTCTCGACGCGTCGAATGCCAGCCGCGGAAGCTCGCGCCACCGAGGTTCATGTACGGAGCCAGTTCGGCGATAAGCGTGGCGGGAGCCTCGGGGACGCCTTCGACAACGAGGTTGGCTGGCGGGGCGGCCGGGCAGAGGCTCGCCACCGCCAGCAAGCAAAAGAAAGTTCGGGCGGGGAGACCCATGGCACTATCTTTATTATTAGGCGGGCGGTGTCCAACGAAAGATGCAGGCTCGCCTTCGCCGGCGGGGCGGCTACCGAGTAGATATGCCTCGCTTCGCCTTGCTCGCCTGCCTGCTCCTCCCGTTGGTCGTGCCCGCCGCCAAGGAGAATTTTCCCGTCAGTCCAGCGGTCGCGGCCGTCGCCCACCCCGCTTCTGAGGCCGTTGGTTTCGTCGCTCTTTTTAATGGCAAAGACCTCAGCGGCTGGAAGACCAAGGGCAATTGGGTCTACGATGCCGACGGTACGGTCACACTTAAGCCTCGGGCTGGCGAAACCGGCTGGCAGCGCTACGATGCTTATATTTTTACCGAACGGAAGTATCGCGACTACGTCTTGGACTTAGAATTTAAGATCGAACCGACTGGGAACTCCGGGGTCTTTTTCTGCGTCGCCGATCCGCTCGATCCGGTGGCCAAAGGCATCGAGCTGCAGATCCTTGACACCTTCGGTCTCGCGAAGCCGGGCAATCATGATTGCGGTGGAATCATCCGGGCCATGGCGCCGTCCAAAAACATGGTGAAGGCACCCGGGGAGTGGAACCGCTATACGCTCACCTTGAAGCAGCGCCATCTCTCGGTAGACTTCAACGGGGAGCGCACCATCGTGCTCGACCTCGATGCTTCTCCGATGAAAGACCGGCCCGCCGATGGCCACCTCGGATTTCAGGATGAGGCCAAACGCGTTTGGTACCGCAAGGTGCGGATTCAGGAACTTAAGTAACCGACCTTATCGCTTCCGGATTTGGTCCCAAGGAGCGTCGCCGCTGACGTCGACCATGAAGGGCCCGGTACTCGCGCCAGGTGAGAGGATCGCCAAGATGACGGCATCCGCCTTTGAACTGTTGAAGGTGGCGTGCACGACTCCGGCGGGAATGTGTGCGACTTCTCCGGCCTCCAGGAGGCGGAATTCTTTTTCAACCCATTGTTCGACTTCGCCCGAGAGCACATAGATGACCTCCTCCAGCTCGGGGTGCCGATGGAAGTTATGTCCTTCGCCCGGGGGTAAGGTCGCTTGGCAGAGCTGGAGCTGCTTGGCTTCGGTCAGTCCAGGCCGGGAGAGCCAATAGTTGGTCCGCCCTTTATATTCTTCTTTAATGGCCTCGGCTGGCGTGACGAATCGAAGCGGGGGTCTCATTCCGCAAAATAAGGCCTTTTCACGGGCATGGGCAAGCCTCCCGAGTCAATCCTTGACGGGGCGGGAACCCGTTGGCGTTTTCGATGTCCCCTCTATCACCCCTATGAAATTCATTCCCTCCCTCCTCCTTAGTTTAACCATGCTGGGTGCGACGGCGGCTTTTGCCGCGGATGCTCCCAAGAAAGCTGCGCCCAAGAAGGCGGCGGCACCTGCTCTCCCGGCCCAGCCTGCGGACGTGGCCGCCCCCAAGCTCGGGCCCGACGGGAAGGTGAATGCCGGTTTCGCCAAGGCGCACGAAGATTTTCTTGCGCAGGCGAAAAAAGGCGAAGCCCAGGTAGTCTTCTTAGGCGACTCGATCACGGCTGGTTGGAATAATCAGAAGCCGCTTTTCGATAAGGAGTATGCCCAATATAAAGCCGTGAATTTCGGTATCGGTGGCGACCGCGTCCAGCATGTCCTTTGGCGCGTCGAGAACGGCGAATTCGAAGGCATCAAACCTAAGGTCGTGGTGCTGATGATCGGGACGAACAACGCTAACACCGCGGATAACTCTCCGCAGCAGATCGCGGCTGGGATTAAAAATATCATCGATGCCATCCATAAGCGTTCCGCTGGTACCAAGATCCTGCTCTTGGCCATCTTCCCGCGCGGCGAAAAAGAGGATGCTCAGCTTAACCCAGGTCGCGCGAAGAATCAGGCCGTTAATGCCATCATTTCGAAGTTCGACGACGGCAAGCTGGTGCATTACTTCGATATCGGTGCGAAATTCCTGCAGGCCGACGGCACGCTCACCAAGGAGATCATGCCTGATTTCTTGCACCCCAAGGATAAGGGTTATCAGATCGAAGCCGACGCGATTCGCGAGAAGCTCGCTTCGCTGGCCAAGTAAATATTTCACCCGTTATTGCCAAAAAGCCGGGCCGTGGGGTCCGGTCTTTTTTGTGACTTCACTCCGTCTTTTTCCAGCCAATCGGCAGATTGGGCAGGGTGGCGGAAATGATTTCAAAGATGGCTTGGCGCTCTTCCTGGGGCAGATGCTTGAAGCTCGCCGGAGGCTCGGCGGCTTGAAGGCCAGCGGACAACTTCAGAAGGATGATGTCGCGCAGCTCTTTGGGTAGCGTGGCGAAAGACTGCGAATAGATCAGGGGGCTGCAACGAAACTGGAAAAGCCTCGTCGTGAGATTTAGGTCGCGCAAGGATCGATTCTTCGGGTCCGGTTTACGCGTTCGGGCATATGCCGGTTCAAAGATGCCATTGCCTTTGATGCCCTCGGCTGGGAAGGGTGCTTCGTCTCGGCATAAAAGTGCATCGAGCACTTTTTCGGCCTGGCTATTGAATACCACGAGGCAAGAGCCCGAGGGTGGATTATTGGCTGGCAGTCCTAAGATGGCGCGCATCGCCGGCCATCGATATAGGGCCAAGCGGGCGTCTTGATTCGCGGTGGCCAGGACATTGTGCACATGGACTTGGTGGTCGTGCATGACCATGGGCACGATGTCGCTCGTCTGAAGCGGGTAACGATGGGTATCGAAGAATTCCGTGAGCGTCGCAAGGGCGGGGCTCATCTTGGCGCCCGGAACATCAAATTCTTCTGTGGTCTTACCAATGACGTTACCACGATGGCGGAGTGTTCCTTCGACGCCCGTGACATACCAGCCGCCCCAGCGATCTGATAGGGGGGTGGAGGGTTCGATGTTGGCACTGCCTGAGCCGCTGAGCGGTTCGCCGTTGGCGTCGGGAAAAACCGAGCGGGTCCGCAGTCCGGGCGTATGCTCGTGCCGCTTATGGCAGAGTAAGCACTCCCCGCTACGGGCCAGGAGCGGTGCGGGGCCGGATTCTTGCGCGTCTAAGGTATAAAAAGTGGGCCCGAGCGTTGAATCAAAGACCGCAATTTCTATGGCACCCCCCGGAACCCAACCGACATAGGCTTCGTCGGAAAAAAACAAGACCCGCGGATTTTCGGGACTGATGATTTTACGTTGAATACTCGTTTTACTGAAAACCAGGAGCTGCGATTCGACTGGAATATCGAATTGCTCGAGCAGCCAGCGTAGACGCCTACGGGCCGGCCAGCTTCGAATTTCGTCCGCCTTAAGCCGAAATGTCTCATTCAGTCGGGAGGCGGCATCGACCGCGGTGGCCTTCGAGTAACTGATGGGCGGATCCTCGAACGGATCATGGTCTTGGGCTGATCCCGTTGCCGCGACGGTGAGCCCGAAGCCAATGACACCGGCAGCTTTCAACAGACTCCGGAATGAGGGCATGACCTCATCGTGAGCCTTTACCTCTATGAGACAAGGCTGGGTTCAGGTCTGGATTTGTTCGCGTAACTTTTTCAGCGCTTTCTCTTCGATTTGTCGAACGCGTTCGCGACTGACCCCGAATTTCTGGCCGATTTCTTCGAGCGTATGTTCTTCACAGTCAATCCCTCCACGCAGACGAAGAACTTCGGCTTCGCGTTCGGTAATGCTGCGAAGTAGAAAGCGCACTCGCTCGTTATCAGAGGTGCGAGCGGCGATTTCCGCCGGCGTCTCCGCGGTGTCATCCACGAGCCGTTGTCCGAAGGTCAGGTCGCTGTCTTGGTCCACGGGAGCATCGAGGGAGAGGCCGTGTTGCTGATACGCCCGCAGGGAGGCGAGTTTTTCGATGTCGCAACCCAAACTCGTGGCCAATTCGCTGTCCGTCGGTTCGCGGGTGAGTTTTTGCGTCAGCTCGTGCTCGATCTTCCGTAATTTGGCGAGTTGTTCATGGATGTTGCGCGGCAGGTGGACGGCCCGGCCACACGAATTAAGTTCGCGGAGGATCCGGCTACGAATGCTCCAGAAAGCATAAGTACTGAAGCGGAAGCCCAAGTCGGCATCGTAGTCTCTGGCTGCTTCCACGAGGCCGACATTGCCCGCGCTCATCAGCTCCAAGATTTCGTCGCGTTGTTGGCGAAGTTGCGCGGCCGCATGATAAACGAGCCGGAGGTTCGAATTAACAAGTAAGTCAAAGCACGCGTTGGCTTCCGGAGTCAGGCTACCGTCAGCCTTGCGCCCAGCTTTGATCCCGTGACCTAAGCGCAACTCATCCGCGGCTTCAAGCCGCGTCCAGCGGCTGGCTTGAAACATATATTGCCCCAGGGCATCGAGCTCGTTCCAGCGGGCGGGCTCCGTTGATGGTTCGGTTTCGCCGATGCGGTCGACGGGGAGCAGCAGGCAAGAAAGCCGGTGGGCGTCGGTGCGTAGCGCGGCGGTGGGAGGGGAGGGAGGGGTCGCGGGTGTGGGGTGGAGTTGGTTCATAAAAATATTAGAGGCCTCTATATATAGGCTCAAAAAGACGGTTTTGAGTCACGGCTTTCCGCAACTCGCTGACAGTTAAGTAAATTGAATGCGTAGATTTATTAAGTCGCCCCGGTCGCGGAGGCCCCCGTAGGCGTGCGTTTTTTCCGGTCAGCGCTCAGTCTACCCACGACGGTCCGGTTGTCAAAGACCTGCTCGAAGATTTCTATTAAAATTATAGATAAACTTTTTTAGGAATCCGCCGGCCGCGAAAGGGGGGTTAGCAGGGCCGAGGATTTTGGCTAATTGATTGAAAATAAGAGGATAATTGGGGGTTTGACGGTTGTGGCAGGAACGTTCGGAGGTTTTGCTGGTCTTATCCCCATGCGACTCTGTCTGCTTTGCTGCCTATCTTTCTTGTTTGCCACCAGTCTGGGGGCGGCTGAGCCAGCCGCAGCCTCCAAACCGCCGAATATTTTGATGATCATTTCGGACGACCAAGCCTGGACCGATTACGGATTCATGGGGTCCAAGTTCATCCAAACGCCTAATATCGATCGCTTGGCCGCCGAAAGTCGCACTTTCCCGCACGGTTATGACACGAACTCGCTTTGCTCCCCCAGTTTGGCCTCCATCTTGACGGGTCGTCATGTGCATCGTCATGGGGTTACGGGTAACGACCCGCCCGTCGTCGCCGTCAAAGCCGCTCCGGGAGCCAAGAAGGCGGTTGGCGGTAAGCAAAAAGGGACCGAATTTACGGATGGTCGGGCTCAGTTAGTGAAACTCTTCGAGCAGTCTCCCCATTTGCCCCGCCTCCTTGCCGAGCGTGGGTATGTCAGCCTGCAGACAGGTAAATGGTGGATGGGTGACTACACCCACGGAGGCTTTACGGAAGGAATGACGAAAGGAAGCCGACATGGGGACGAAGGGCTCGATATCGGCCGGAAGACCCTCGCTCCGCTGACGGATTTCATTTCCCGGGCGAAGAAAGACGGAAAACCTTTTCTCGCCTGGTATGCGCCGATGATGCCGCATGACCCGCATAACCCCCCAGAACGTCTCTTGGCGAAATATCGCGATAAGGCTCCGACGGAATGGGCCGCCCGCTATTGGGCGATGATCGAGTGGTTTGACGAAACCGTGGGCGCCGTCCGGGCTCACCTCGAGCAAGAAGGTCTCACAAACGACACGATCATCGTTTATATTTCTGATAACGGATGGATTCCCGATCCGAAGAAGCCGAAGGTGGACTTTGACCGCTCCAAGATGTCGCCCTTTGACGGCGGCATCCGTTCTCCGCTCCTGGTGAGCTGGCCTGGGCACATCAAGCCGGTCTCGCTCGATTATCCGGTCAGCGCCGTCGACATCATGCCGACCTTGTTGAAATTGGCGGGTGCGAAGGTCCCAGCGGACGGCGACGGGATTGACCTGCTCGACGATGAGGCTTTGCGGACCCGCCCCTTTGTCGCCGGGCAAAATTCCACCCACAATATCATCCAGATTGGCAATCCGGCTTCCAGCCTACGCTACCGCTGGTTGGTCGCGGGAGACTGGAAGTTAATCGTCTCCAGCGGTCTCAATGATGCCACCGAATCTCCGCGACTTTTTAATCTCAAGCAGGACGCGGAAGAGTTCCATGATCTCGCCGCGGCCCAGCCGGCCAGATTAGCTGAATTACAGAAGCTCTTGGACGGCTGGTGGTCGGGACGTTAATCTTCATTTGAATAATCAATTTTTCTACCCTAATTCATGAACATGAACCTCAACCTCCTCGCCCTGTGTTCGATCCTCTCCTTGTCGCATGCGGCCGAATTAACTTATTACGTCGGTACCTCCGGTCCACAGGCGAAGGGCATCCTACGTGGCACCATTGATTCGGAAACCGGCAAGCTGTCGGCCCCCGTTGTCATCGCCGATGCCAAGGGGGCTTCCTACCTGGCTTTGAGCAAGGATGCTAAGACTCTTTACGCGACCTCCGAGGTCGCGGCTGGCGGAGTCGCCGCTTATCGTCTGGCTGGCGGTGCCGCCGCGGTCTTGCTTAATTCTCAAGAGAGCCAAGGAAAAGGCGCTACTCACCTCTCCGTCGATTCAACAGGGCGAAATCTGCTGGTCGCCAATTATGGTTCGGGCTCGGTAGCTTGTTTGCCTTTGAAGGCTGATGGCAGCCTGCTGCCCGCCTCCAGTTTTAATCAGCATGTGGGCGTTGGGCCGAATGCGAAGCGTCAAGCGGGTCCGCATGCCCACGGGATTTATGCCGATGCCGCCGGACGTTTTGTCTATGTTCCTGACTTAGGGACGGACGATATTTTTATCTATCGCTTAGATGCGGCGAAGGGCTTGCTAACTTTGAACGACCCTAAGTCTGGCCGGGTAGCCCCGGGCGCCGGGCCTCGTCACTTCGCTTTCCATCCGCAAGGCGGGTTTGCTTATAGCTGTAATGAAATGGCTCTTACGGTCACTGCCTTCAAGTTGGATGCTACTTCGGGCGGGTTGACGGAAATCCAGACCTTACCGACCTTGCCCGAAGGAGCTTCGGCGACGGGTGCGTCCACTGCAGAGATCTTCTGCCTCCCCAATGCGAAGGCGCTGTATGTCTCCAATCGCGGACACGATTCGTTGGCGGTCTATGCCATCGGAGCGGACGGTAAATTGGTCTTGATCCAGCATATGCTCGATACGCCTGCCACCCCGCGCGGTTTCGGGCTCAGCCCGGATGGCCGATGGTTGGTTTGCGCCGGTCAGAAGTCCGGGACGGTCAACGCTTACCGCGTCGATCTGGCCACGGGTAAGTTAACCGACACGCAGCAGTCGGTCGTCACAGGCTCTTCTTGCTGCATCCTTTTTACTCCTTAATTCGTCGTGCTGCCTGATGCCGTGATTCGCCGGTTGCCGTTGGCTGTATGCTTAAGCTTGGCCAGCTGGACAACGTTGCCAGCGGAAGTGGATTTCGCCCACGAGGTCGTTCCGATCCTGAGGAAGCATTGCAGCGAGTGTCACGCAGGCGATAAGAAGAAGGGGAGTTTCTCGATGAATACGAGGGCTGTCTTGCTGGAGGGCGGTGAGGACGGCGTGACGGTGGTGCCGGGGCATGCTGATAAAAGCAAACTCATCGAATTTATTCTCAGCAAGGATTTGGATGTCCGGATGCCGCCGAAGGGTGACGCGTTGACGCCAGCTGAAGTCAGAATATTGAGCGCGTGGATCGATCAAGGAGCGATCTGGGCCGAAGGTTTTGCGTTTAAGCAGCCCGCCTTTGAGCCGACATTAAGGCCGCGCCAGCCGATGATACCTCCTGTCACCGCCGGTCATGAGCACCCTATCGATTGTGTCCTTGAGGGTTGGTTGCAGACCAAGAAATTACCGACGCCCCCTTTGGCCGATGATGCTACTTTTCTCCGCCGGGCTCACTTAGATTTTATCGGGCTGCTTCCCACGGTGGCCGAAGTTCAGGCCTTTATCGCCGATACGGCTCCCGATAAGCGGACCCGCCTCTCCCTGGCTTTATGCCGCTTTACGAAAGAATATGCCCTATGATGAGTTCGCCCGCGAACTGATTGCCCCGACAGCCGCGAGCGAAGGGTTTTCCAAGGGTATCATCTGGCGCGGGGCAGTGAGCGTGGCGCAAGCCCCGGAACTTCAGTTCTCCCAAAGCGTCTCGCAGGTATTTCTCGGCATCAACATGAAGTGCGCATCATGTCATGATAGTTTCATCGACCGATGGAAGTTGAAAGACGCTTACGGGCTGGCCGCCATCTACTCCGACCACCCGATGGAGTTGGTGCGTTGCGATATTCCGACAGGAAAGTCCGCCTCGGCGGGGTGGCCCTTCCCGGAGCTTGGTCAGGTCGATGCCAATAAGCCGCGCGCGGAGCGCTTGGTCCAGCTGGCGGCTTTGTTGACCCAGCCGGACAACGCTCGTTTTCAACGGACTATGGTGAACCGGCTATGGCACCGGCTGATGGGGCGCGGTATCGTCCACCCTGTGGACGCGATGCAGACGGAGCCATGGAGCCAGGACCTGCTTGATGTGTTGGCCAATCATTTTGTTGCGCAGAAATATGATTTGAAGGCCACGCTCGAATTCATCGCGACTTCCCGGGCTTATCAATCCCAGGCTGAGGTCCAATTGCGTGACGTCGATGGTAAGGATTATCTTTATCGCGGCCCGCGCGGAAAGCGGCTGACCGCGGAGCAATTCGTCGACTTGGTCTGGCGCTTGACTGGCACCACTCCATTTAAGATTGATGCAGGCGTCCAACGGATGCCGACCAAGCCAGCGGCTGCACCTGAGGTGAAGGTGGCCCCTCTCCTGGCCCAGCCGATCTGGTCGAACGATGTAACGGCTCAGCGTTTGCCTGCCGCGGGCGAAGCCCGGACCTTTCGCCGATCTTTCACTATCGCTGGAGAAGTGGAACATGCGCTCCTAGTCGCGACCGCCGATAATTCTTTCGAGATCTTGGTGAACGGAAAGACGTTGGCGAAGGGAGAGAATTGGGCTGTTCCGCAACTGCTCGATCTCGCGCCGTTTTTAAAGCTCGGTAGAAACCAAATCATCATGGTTGGTCGCAATGGCGGAACGGGACCGAATGTCGCGGCGGTCTGGTGTCAGGTTGCTCTTCGTCTGCGCAATAATAAGAACGAGGTTACCTTCGGTTCGGATGCGACTTGGGAATGGTCCGCTGCCTTGCCTAACGCCAAGGGCGTCATGCCCGTCAAGGCCGCCTGGTTGCCCGTGGCGAAAGTTCCGGTCGAGGCTGCGCCTTGGAAAAAGGCTGAAACGATGATGGCGCAAATGATATCCGGAGTGCCGAGCTCGGAAGGGCTTCTGCCCCGGGCCAGCTTGGTCAAATCCGACTTACTTCAGCGTTCTTTAGGTCGGCCTAATCGCGAGCAGATTGTTTCCTCCCGGCCCACGGAACTCAGTACGCTCGAAGCCATCGATCTTTCAAATGGCACCGCGCTCACCTCCTTGCTCGAGCGTGGGGCCATCAGTCTGCTGCGTCGTCCGTGGAAGTCTTCGGAGGAACTGGCTCGCTGGCTTTACCTCTCGACGCTTTGTCGTCCGCCATCCGCCGCCGAAATGAAAGTCGCGCTCGAATTGCTGGGGGCTCAGCCCACCGAACATAGCACGGCCGATTTCCTTTGGGCGATTTTCATGCTACCCGAATTCCAAACCATCCGCTGATTTATGTCATCCTCTCACGGTCTCCCCCTTGATCCATCGTTGCCCGAGTCGTTGGCGCGCCGGGAATTTGTCAAGATGCTCGCGGCGGCCGGCCTTGCCACCTTATCGATGGACGCGCCCCGGTTGCTGGCAGCCGACCTGAAGGTCATCCAGCCGGCGGCGAAGGCGGACGCGTGCATCCTCATCTGGCTCGCCGGAGGCATGGCGGCGCCGGAAACTTTTGATCCCAAGCGCTATATGCCTTTTGAAAAAGGCCTGGAGTACAAGCGCGTCCTGAGTACTTTCCCCTCCATCCCGACTGCCGTTGACGGTATCCGGGTCTGCGAGGGGATGGAACAAATCGCTTCGGTGATGGATCGGGCTACGCTCATCCGTTCGGCCATTCAGCCTGACCTGGGGAGCATCTTGCATTCGCGTCACCAGTTTCATTGGCACACCGGCTACGTGCCGCCGCAGACCGTGGCCTGTCCGCATATCGGCGCGTGGATGGCGCGCGTCCTGGGGCCACGTAATCCCGTGATGCCTGCTTTTATTAATATCGGCCAGCGACTGGAGGGCGTGGGCGAAAGCGAGGAGTTGAAGGCTTTCACTTCGGGTGGTTTTTTTGGCGGCGAGTTCGGGCCGATGAATCTGCCTTACCCCGAAGAAGCCGCCGCGGCCGTGCGCGCGCCGAAGGGCATGGATTCCTCGCGCTTCGTTAACCGGGATAAGGAGTTTCGCCGTCTCGCCGATTCCAGTCCTAACCGTGACGTCATGAGCGACCATCAATATGAGTCGATGATGCGTTCTATGGACAATGCCTACCGCTTGTTGAGCGCCAAGGAACGGATGGCTTTTGATATTTCATTGGAACCCAAAGAGGTGCAGGCCGAATATGATACTGGTCGCTTCGGGCGCGGCTGCTTGCTGGCCCGGCGCCTCGTGGAAAATGGCGCCCGCTTCGTCGAAGTGACGACGGAATACGTGCCTTTTTTCCAGTGGGATACTCACGGCAAGGGCCATGAAACCGTGGCGAAGATGCATGCGGAAATCGACCGTCCGGTGGCTCAGCTCATCCGGGATCTTGAAAAGCGCGGACTGCTTGATCGCACGCTGGTGGTCATCGCCAGCGAGTTCAGCCGCGATGCGATGATCGAAGGTAAGCCCGGATCGAAAGCCAAAGATCAGTCTTTCAATAAAGGAACCACGATGGAAAGCCCGGATCATTATGGCTTACACCGTCACTTTACCGGCGGGACGAGCGTCGTGATGTTCGGGGGTGGGGTAAAACGTGGTCACGTCTACGGCGCGACGGCGGACGAGCGTCCTTTGGTCGCAATCAAGGATCCCGTCCCGATTGAAGATCTGCACGCCACGATTTTCACGCTGATGGGCATCAGTCCCAAGACAGCTTACGATATCGAGGGACGGCCGTTTTACGCCACAATCGACGGTAAGGGGAAAGCCATTACTTCCATCTTTGCCTAGGCGTTGATCAATCCGATGAGTGCGGTTCGGTGATCCTGTATCGCCCGGTTGATCAGCTCGGACGTCCGTCGCATGGCTTCTTCGAGCGGCATGTCGTCGGGTTTGATGCCGATCAGCAAATCAAACTGCGAGTGGAGTTCGGCAGAGGTTTCGATGCTACCGGCTACGCCCACGACTTTTTTTCCAAGCTGGCGGGCTAGTTTAGCCACTCCTACCGGGCCTTTGCCTTGCAGGCTTTGCCCGTCAAGGCGACCTTCGCCGGTGATGACCAAGTCCGCCCGTCGGATTCTTTCGGCGAGGCCAATCTGCTTCGCCACCAAGTCGAATCCGCTGGTCAGCTGACCGTTCGCAAAAGCCATCAGACCGAAACCTAATCCGCCAGCGGCGCCGGCACCCGGGATGTTTCGCAAATCCTTACCCAGGTTTTTTTGCACGAGGTTCGCGAGGTGCGTGAGCCGTTCCTCGAACCAGACAAAATCGATCACGCCTTTTTGGGGGCCATAGATCCGGGTCGCCCCGGTCGGCCCAAGGAGCGGATTTTCCACATCGCAGGCGACGAGGACTTCGGTCGTCCATGCGATCGCAGGGGGAAGCAATCGATCGACTTCGAGTAACGTCTCCAGGGTGGGGGAGAATGGTTTGCCTTGAGTTTCGAACCGATAGCCTAAGGCCACGGCCAAGCCGAGGCCGCCATCATTAGTCGCGCTGCCGCCGATGCCGATGAGGATGGTGCGGGCGCCTTCATCTTTGGCCCGGAGCATCATTTCGCCTGTCCCGCGGGTGCTGGCTGTCTGGGGATTCAGTTTTAAATCTCGGACCCCGTCGAGTCCGCTGGCGGCACTCATTTCCATCACGGCCTGTTGGGTGGCTTTAATTAGCCCGAAACGAATAGCCTTCGGCCGGCCCTGGGCATCGGTCACCTCGGCTGACCTCCATTCCCCCTGAGTTGATTTTATGACGGCAGCCGTCGTGCCTTCGCCACCGTCGGCGATGGGGCAGAAATCGAAATTAGCCTGAGGAAACAGGCTTAAAAGACCATTTTGGAGGCTTTTTGCCACATCTTCTGCCGACAGGGAGCCTTTAAATTTGTCGCTGGCGAGGAGGATGCGCATCGTGGGGCGGGTAAGAGGCTCTTGATTCTTGGGAGGGAAGGCCTACCTTATTAATCTTCAAAGTTATCCCCCGACACAACCCTAAGTCCATCTACTTTCCCATGTACAATAAGTTGCCTCGTCTGTCCGTTCTTCTCGCGCTGCTCTCGGGTGCAGCGGTCCATGGCGCGGACGAGCCCTCCAAGGAGGGCTTAGAGTTCTTTGAAAAGAACATCCGACCAATCTTAAGCGAGCACTGTTACGAATGCCATTCGTTGGCGAAAAATTCCTCTAAAGGCGGCCTGATTCTTGATTCGCGCGACGGTATGCTTAAGGGGGGTGAAGAAGGTCCAGCGGTGGTGCCAGGCAACCTCGATAAATCTCTCATGGTGCGCGCTATTCGCTACACCGATCCGGAGTTCGCCATGCCGCCCAAGAAAAAGGGCGGAAAAATCGACGACAGTAAAATCGCCCTGCTTGAGGAATGGGTAAAAATGGGGGCACCAGCTCCCGCGGGTGCTGGCAATAAGCTCACTGGCTTGACGGATAAGGCCAAGCAGCATTGGGCTTTCCAGTCTATTAAGAATCCCGCCCTGCCGGTCGTTAAGAATAAGGGCTGGGTGAAGAACCCCATCGACCAGTTCGTGCTCGCGAAGCTCGAAGCGGAAGGTTTGCAGCCCAATCCGATCGCGGATTCCGAAGCGCTCTTGCGCCGCATTTTTTACGACTTGGTAGGTCTCCCGCCGACGTCCGAGCAGGTGGAAATTTTCGTCAAGGCCTACGACGCCGCCAAGGCGCTGGACGTGACTGCAACCACCCGGGGTGCGCCGGCGACGAATGCCGATGCGATCCTCGCGAAGCAGGTAGATTTCTTGTTGGCTTCGCCTCATTACGGTGAGCGCTGGGCTCGCCACTGGTTGGACACCGCCCGGTATTCTGACACCCGCGGGCTGCAGGTCGACCAAGGGGAGAGCCTCTTTACCGACTATCGCTATGCCTATGCTTGGACTTATCGGGATTACGTCATCGACGCTTTTAATTCGGATAAGCCTTACAGTGATTTCATCGTCGAACAACTCGCTGCCGATAAGATTCCCGGGATCAACCAAGAAGACCCACGGCTGGCGGCACTCGGATTCATCACCGTCGGTAAGCGCTTCGAAGAGCCAAATGATACGATTGATGAGCGCATCGATACGACCACGAAGGCCTTCCTTGGACTCACGGTCGCCTGTTCGCGCTGCCACGACCATAAGTTCGACCCGATTCCGGCGGTGGACTATTATTCGATTCACGGAATTTTTGCCTCCACCAAGGAGCCGCTGCAGAAGCCCGTGATCGGGGCTACTCCGAAGACCGCCGTCGCCCGCGCCGATTTCCAAAAACGACTGAGTCAATTGCAGGAAGAGCAGGTTGCTGGCTTCTTCAAATATATGAAGGAAGTCCGGGCCCGTTACGAAAAGGAAATGGCTGGACGCTTGATGATGGGTACGGTTAAGCGCGCCTCGTCGGAGGCCGGTGCCTATGCCGATAAGTACAAAATTTTCTTGGTGACCAACGATGACTTTGCCCCGATGCGCATCCAGAAGGATTCGCCTATCACCGGGCCCTTTGCGAAGGTGGCCGCCGTGCCGATTGTTTATTTTGCGGAGCGGGCACCAGCCGTGCTCGCGGAAGCCCTCGCCGACACCGAGCACCCCGTCAACCCGATCATTGCGGCCGCATTACGGAACCTGAAACCCAAGACGCTCGATGATGTCGCCGTCGTCTACCAGAAGGTTTATAACGATAATAAGGCCGCGATTTATGCTTATTTGGATCTAATTGCCAAGTCCGGCCAAGACGGTAAATCCGCCTCCCCGGCTATCGCGCAGTTAGCGAGTTATCCCTGGGCCGTCCCCACGCACGACGAGATTTTCGACAACGAAGAGATGATCGCGCTCTTTAATAGCCGTAAGTTCTGTGCCGAATGGCAGAACCGCCCGATCTACGGCGGGCAGCAAAACACGGCACCGATTGATTATTTTCGCCATGCGAAGATCAATGAACTTCGCCTGTCGCACCCCGGCGTGCCTGGCGAAGCGATGGCGGTGCAAGATTCCGAAGACCCTAAGGATAGTTCGGTCTTTATCCGGGGCGATAAGCACAAGCTGGGCGCCGTAGCCCCTCGCCGCTTCCTTGAGGCGCTTTCAGGTAGCGCGGAACGAAAGCCTTATGTCGATGGCTCCGGCCGCATGGAATTCGCCCAGTCCATCATCAGTAAGGACAATCCGATTGCCTCTCGCGTCGCCGTCAACCGGTTTTGGATGAAGCATTTCGGCGAAGGCTTTGTGACTACCGCAGACGATTTCGGCAACATGTCACTTCCTCCGTCGCATCCCGAGTTGCTCGATTATCTCGCGTCGGACTTCATGAAAAACGGATGGAGCGTGAAGCGTCTGCACCGGATGATTGTTTTGAGTGCCACTTATTGTCAGGATTCGAATCCGAGCGCCAATCCGTTGGTCGCAAAGAAATCTGCGGTCGATCCCTTGAAGATCGACGCACCCAATCGCTTGCTCTGGCACGGGACCCTGCGCCGCCTGGATTTCGAGTCGATTCGGGACTCGATGATTCTCCTTACCGGAAAACTCAATCCGACGGTCGGCGGCCAGCCAGCTAACATCACGGACGAGCCCTTCAGTTATCGCCGAAGCCTATATGGTTACGTCGATCGCCATCGTCTTAGCGATACGCTTTCGCAGTTCGACTACGCCGATCCGGACGCCGCTAACTCCCGCCGCAATTCGACCATCATTCCGCAACAAGCGCTTTTCTTTATGAATAACGCTTTGGCCATTGAAGCCTCTCGCGCCGTCGCGGCTCGTAAGGACGTGCTCAACGCACCTTCGGAGGACCAGCGCGTGGCGGCCATGTTCCGAGCGATTTTCCAACGTCGCCCGAGTTCGAACGAGATCCGCATGGCTAATGAGTTTTTAACAAAAGCCAAAGGGGCGATTATCGCTGGGCAGCGTGCTGGCTCCGCCAAGGGTGCGACCGCCGTAAAGGCCGGCAAGTCTGCCGCCACGACCGTTGCGTCTAAAGCTGCAACCGTCGGCAAGGCGGTCGTCGCAGATGCGCCGATGATGATGGCGACGACCGGCGATACGGGCCGGGGTGGCGCCGAGGGGATTCTGCAGAATGTCGGCGAGATGGTTTCGCGCAATCCACTCACCCCCCTGGAGCTATTGGCCCATTCTTTGCTTCTTTCTAACGAATTCGTTTATATTAACTAAGGTTTAGTGGAATAATAGCGAGGCCAGCCGAGCGGCTGGCCTCGCTTGTTTTAGGCCGAAATCGAGTCATCCATGGGAACTCAATCGGGAGATTTGATGTCTAAACTTCTATCTAAACGACATGGTCGTCCCACAGCGTCATTCCATTGCAGCCAAAAAGACCATGGTTTTTGGGCCCAATTCCCCCTTGATAACTCTCAGGCCGTTGGGATGCTGACCTTGCGCTGCTACCCCAATAGTCCCCGAAATCCCAGCGTTTACCCCTTCTTCTTAAAATGAAAACAGCTCCAGTTTTATGTTTCCTGACCCTGCTGGCCGCGCACGGCTTGCGGGCCGCCGACGTCGCTAATGCCGCCGACGCTGCCGGGATCGCATTCTTCGAAAAGAACGTCCGCCCGATTTTGTCCGAAAATTGTTATGAATGTCACTCCAACGAGAAGGCCACGACCAAGGGAGGACTGACTCTAGATTCGCGTGACGGCCTGCTTAAGGGGGGTGAAGAGGGTCCCGCAGTGGTGCCAGGCAACTTGGAAAAGTCGCTCATGATTCATGCGGTCCGCTATAATGACCCAGAGTTTGCGATGCCCCCGAAGAAAAAGGGCGGAAAGTTATCCGACAGCAACATCGCGACCCTGGAACAGTGGGTGAAGATGGGTGCTCCATCCCCAAGCGGCAATGGGACGAAACTCACCGGCCTAACGGAAAAGGCTAAACAGCATTGGGCGTTTAAGCCCCTGCAGCAGGTCTCTTTGCCCTCGGTTAAGTTAAAGGGTTGGGCCAAAAATCCTATCGATCAATTTGTCTTGGCGAAGCTCGAGGCCACCGGCCTTCAGCCGAACCCTGCCGCCGACCCTGAGGCTTTCTTGCGGCGTGCATTTTATGACTTAATCGGCCTGCCGCCGACCTCTGAGCAGGCTGATGCCTTCGTCAAAGCCTATGATGCGGCCGTCTTGCAGGACAGTGTCTCCGCTCGTCGCGGAGCGGTGACGAACAACGCGGAAGTGGTTGTGGCCAAGCAAGTCGACACCCTTTTGGCCTCGCCCCATTACGGCGAGCGCTGGGCCCGGCACTGGATGGATACGGCACGTTACTCTGATACGAACGGCAAACTCGACGTGAAAGATAGTTTTGAAGAATACCGTTACGCTTATGCCTGGACTTACCGCGATTACGTCATCGACGCCTATAATTCCGATAAGCCTTACAACGACTTCATCGTCGAGCAACTTGCTGCAGATAAAATCCCCGGTATCAGCGGCGACGACCCTCGTCTATCGGCGCTCGGTTTCATCACGGTCGGCAAGCGCTTTACGAATAACGACGATACAATCGACGAACGGATTGACACGACGACAAAAGCTTTCTTGGGCCTGACCGTGGCGTGCGCGCGCTGTCACGACCATAAGTTCGACCCGATTCCAGCAGCGGATTATTACTCGCTCCATGGTATTTTTGCTTCGGTAAAAGAGCCGCGCGACTTACCGGTCATCGGGGTCACCCAGAAGACCAAGACCGTGCGCGATGATTACCTCAAGCGCCTGGACGATTTGCAGGCCCAAAGTGCGGCAGGTTATTATAAGTATATCCGTGAGGTGCGCACCCGCTATGAGAAGGAAATGGCCGGCCGCCTTGTGCTCGCGACCGTGAAGCGCGGCTCGCCGGAGTTCGGTGATATCTCCGAGCGCTATAAACTCGAATTGCAGCCCGATTTCGAGGCGATGCGAATCCAGCGCAATTCGCCCATCACCGGGCCCTACGCCCATCTCGTGGCCGTGCCCTTCGCCCAATTCGCCGCTCGGGCCCCCGCGGCCATCAAGGCATCGCTTGCCGATGCTGAACATCCGGTCAACCCATTGATCGCGGCGGCCTTGCGGAATTTAAAGCCCAAGTCGCTCGATGATGTGGCTGCTGTTTACCAAAAAGTTTTTGCAGATAACAAATTAGCGATCATTGCCCATATCGATCGCTGCGCCAAGTTAGGCCATTCCAGCAAGGATTCAGATCCGGCAATTGCCCAGCTTGCGGGTTACCCCTGGCCGGTGCCGGACGTGGAAGATATCTTAGATAACGAGGAACTGCTGAACATGTTCAACAGCCGCAAATTCTGCGCCGACTGGCAGAATCGCCCAATCTACGGCGGGTTAAATAACAATCGCCCGAATGCTTATTTCCAGTTCACGCAAATCAACGCGCTTCGCCTGACGCACCCCGGTGCTCCCGCTTCCGCGATGGTCGTCCAAGATATCGATGAGCCGAAGGATACCAATGTCTACATCCGGGGAGATAAAAATAAGAAAGGGGCGCTCGCGCCTCGTCGTTTCTTGGAGATTCTTTCGGGTGAAGGCGAGCGCCGGCCCTTCGTCGACGGTAGCGGGCGGATGGAGTTGGCCCAGGCCATCATCAGTAAGACCAATCCGATTACCGCGCGCGTGGCCGTCAACCGGACTTGGTTGATGCATTTCGGGGAAGGCTTTGTTTCCACACCTGACGACTTCGGTAATATGTCGGAGAAGCCATCCCATCCCGAGCTCCTCGATTACCTGGCCAATGACTTCGTCGAGAACGGCTGGACGCTCAAGCGTCTGCACCGCATGATCGTGCTAAGTGCGACGTATCGGCAGGATTCCAATCCTGGACAAAACCCGCTCGTGTTGAAGCCGGGTGCGGTCAATCCCCTTAAGATTGACGCGGGTAATCGACTTCTTTGGCGCGGTAATTTACGCCGCTTAGATTTCGAAGCGATTCGCGATTCGATGATCGTTTTGACGGGCAGGCTCGACTCTGCCGTGGGCGGTCATCCGGTGAACATTACTGATGAGCCTTACAGCTACCGGCGCAGTCTGTACGGTTACGTCGACCGCCACCGTTTGAACGAAATGCTTTCTCAGTTCGACTATTCCGATCCGGATGCAACGAACTCTCGCCGAGGCAGCACCATCGTCCCGCAGCAGGCGTTATTCTTCATGAATAATCCGCTGGCGATTGAAGTCGCCCGGACCGTGGCATCCCGGCCTGAAATCCTGAAAGCGACTTCGGAAGGTCAGCGCATTACCGCGATGTTCCGGGCGCTCTTCCAGCGTCGCCCGACTAACCAGGAAGTAAAGATGGCCCACGACTTCTTGGAGCGTCAAAAATCGGCTCCTCTTGTCACGGTCACTCCAGCCGTGGGGAGCAAGGCGACTAAGGGTACCTCGCGCTATGCTAAGTCCGGGGCCCAGGCTAAGACTGCCGGTAACGCTGTGGCATCGGCGGCAAGCCCCATGATGATGGCGGGGGAGGGCGGGGCAGATGCGCCCATGATGATGGCAGAAGTGGCGGGGGCCAACCTGCTCTCTGGGGTCAAGAATGTCGGAGAGGCTATTTCTCGTAAACCTCTCAGCCCCATGGAGTTATTGGTTCACTCTTTGTTGCTTTCGAACGAGTTTGTCTACGTTAATTAGCTTAAATTAACAGGTTTTTTACGAAGCCGGCCCCTTGGGTCGGCTTTTTCGTTTTAGGGTTTTCACCTTAACTCCTTCTTAATCTTTCGCTTGCACTCTCTGGGGTCGGGTAAAAAATTATACCTAGTTAAACCCCTCAGTCGTAATGTCGTCGGTGCAGTCTTCTGCTCAAAAATATTTTCAGCCCCCTTATCTTTCTCCTCATGCATTCCGCCTCGCCACTCTCCAGACTCTTAACCTCAGCCATTTTGCTGGGATCGGTCGTGTTACCTGCGGATGACAAGGCAGTGAAAGACGAGGCAAAATTCGATCCCGCTGGGCTCGAGTTCTTCGAAAAGAACGTGCGCCCTATTTTGACGGATCGTTGCTATAAGTGTCACTCTGTTTCCGAAGGCGTCTCCAAGGGCGGCTTATTGATGGACTCTCGGGCCGGCATGGTCGCCGGTGGCGACCAGGGGCCCGCCGTCGCGCCGGGCGACTTAAAGAAGTCGCTCCTCGTCGTTGCGATTCATCAGACTGATCCCGAGCTTTCGATGCCGCCGAAGAAAAACGGTGCCAAGTTGCCCGACGCGCAGATCGCCATTTTAGAAAAGTGGATTATGATGGGTGCCCCAGCCCCCTCGGGCGCGGCTGCCGTCAAACTGACGGGACTCTCCCAGAAGGCCCGTGATCACTGGGCCTTTAAGCCAGTCGGCGAATTTTCGGTGCCTAAAAAGCTGAGCGCCCCTGCGTGGTGCCAAAATGAAATCGATGCTTTTGTTTTAAGCAAATTGGACGAGGTTGGCCTAAAGCCAAGCCCTTCTGCGAATGGCGAAGCTCTGATTCGCCGGATTTCTTATGACTTGGTTGGTCTGCCGCCCTCGAATGCGGAGGGCGAAATCTTCGCCCGCGAATACGATGCGGCCGTGCTGCGGGATAATCTTTCGTTGCGCAACGGGCAGCCTGCCCGGGCGGCAACTCAGGTCTTGGAGCGTGCGGTCGACAAGTTACTCGCGTCTCCGCATTACGGAGAACGCTGGGGTCGTCACTGGCTGGATACCGCCCGCTACTCCGACACCAAGGGGCTCAAGAAAGCCGGCACGATCGACCGTTTCGAGAACGCTTGGACCTACCGCGACTATGTCATCGAAGCGTTTAATTCTGATAAGCCTTACGACCAATTCATCATCGAGCAGCTGGCTGCGGATCGCTTGCCTGACCTGACGAAGGATGACGCCCGCTTGGCGGCCCTCGGTTTCATTACCGTCGGTAAGCGGTTTACGAATAACGACGACACGATTGATGAACGGATCGATGCCATGACGAAGGGCTTCCTGGGCTTGACGGTGGCTTGCGCACGTTGTCATGACCATAAATTTGACCCGATTCCGGCGGCAGATTATTATTCCCTGCACGGAATTTTCTCGTCGATTGGCGAGCCGCTCAATGAGCCCGTCGTTAAGAATGCGATGACCTCCGGGGCGCGTGCCGTGCCTTCGGCTGTGCGGCTCGATTTCGAGAAGAAGATGACCGCCCTGCAGGACGATAATGTCCGCGGCTATTTTTCCCACATCACCCATGTCTTGAAGATGGTACACGCCGAGTTCGCCGGGCGCGCCCTGTCGAACATGGCCGGCGGGCCTCGTTCGACCGCCGGATTCGATATCCTGGAGCGCTATAAGCTGACCTTTAATCGCGAGGTGGACGGCTCAATCGTGGTCCAAACGAACTCACCGATCACGGGTCCGCTGGCTCGTTTGAAGAAAGTGAGCGAAAAGAACTTCGCCCAGGAGGCGCCTAAAGTCATTGCCGCCGCACTGGCCGACACCAGTTCGCCCGTGAATCCGCTGATTGCTGATGCCTTGCGCAATCTGAAGCCCAAGACAATCGATGAAGTCGCGCTCGCCTGTCAGGATGTATTCAAGAAAAACCACGACCGCATCTTAGCGCATATCCAGTTGCACGTCACCGCTGGCCGTCGGGGAGATCGAGACGATCCCGCCATCGCCCAGTTGGCCGCATATCCATGGCCTTTGCCTAATTACGAAGAAATCAACACCACGATTCAGATGGCGTTGCTCTGCGAGACCCGGCAGTTCTGCGAACCTTGGCAGGCCCCGCCGAGCGCATCTTTCGTTAACGGTAACAAGCCGCCCAAGTATTTCCGCTTTGAAGACATCAGCCAGTTGGAAATCACGCACCCGGGTGGCCCCGGTACGGCGATGGTCGTCTCCGACACCGAGAAGCCTCGCGATAGTTATGTCTACATCCGTGGGGATAAGAATAAGCGCGGGGCCTTGGCTCCTCGCCAATTCTTGGAAGTATTAGCCGGCCCTGAGCGTCAGCCATTCTACGAAGGTAGCGGCCGCCGCGAATTAGCTTTGGCCATCGCCAGCCGGACGAATCCTCTGACCTCGCGCGTTTTGGTCAACCGCGTCTGGATGCACCACTTCGGTGCGGGTATCGTGACGACCGCTGACGACTTTGGCAACATGTCCGAGAAGCCGTTGCACCCGGAGCTACTCGACTGGCTGGCGACAAACTTTGTCGATAACGGTTGGTCGCTGAAGAAATTACACAAAAAGATTCTGCTCTCGGCAACGTATCGTCAGACCGCAAACCCCAGCCTCAATCCGCTAATCGTGCAGAAGGCGGAGCTTGATCCCACCAAGTTCGACTCCAGCAATAAGTATCTCTGGCACGCAAATCTCCGTCGCCTCGATTTCGAAAGTATCCGCGACTCCATGCTTTCCCTGACTGGCAAGTTGGATTCCGCGATGGGCGGACGCCCGGTCAATATCACCGATGAACCCTACAGCTATCGTCGCAGTATCTATGGTTTTATCGACCGCGAAAAATTGAACGAATTACAGACTCAGTTCGACTTTGCTAATCCGGAAATGACTAACTCCGCCCGGAGTTCGACCATCGTCCCGCAGCAGGCTTTGTTCTTCATGAACAATCCGTTGGCCATCGATGTCGCCCGCTCCGTCGCGGCGCGTCCGGAGATGCAGAAGGCGTCATCGGATGGCGATCGCGTGGTGCAGCTTTACAAAATCATGTACCAGCGTTCGCCTACGCCTGCCGAATTAAAGATGGCTCGGGAATTTGTCGCCCGCATCGCTGGGTACGTGGATGAGCCGCCCAACCCTAAAACTGACAAGAGCGTGGCTAACACGAAGGCGACGAAGAAGGCCGCGAAGGCCCTGGCCGTTACGGCCACCAAGGTCGCCACAGGTGAGGTCCAAGTCAAAACCGAGGTTAAAGGCGGGACTATCCATAACGTGGGCGAAAAAGTCTCACGTAAACAGCCAATTTCCCCTTGGGAAATGCTGGCCCAATCGATGGTTTGCTCGAATGAATTTGTATATCTCAACTAACCCAATTTAATCACCCCCAATAAGACACCCCCATGGAAACTCCAAATTGCAGTAACAGCTTACCTACCCCCAACTCACGCCGTGAGTTCCTGCGCCAGACCGGCATGGGGATGGGCACCATCGCCTTCGGGACGATGGTCGCCGACTACCTCGTCGCCGATGCCCGCGCTGAAGTCGCCAGCCTCAAGCCTCGCAAAGCCCCGTTGCCGGCCAAGGCAAAGCACGTGATTCATATCTTCGCTGGCGGTGCGCCCTCCCACCTCGACACTTTCGATCCCAAGCCAAAGATGAAGCAATTGGCCGATATGTCGGCCTCCGGTATGGGTGGCGTGCTTTTCCCTTCACCTTTCGAATTCAAGAAATCCGGTAAGTCTGGTTTGGAAATCAGCGAAATCTTTCCTAAGCTCCAGGGTGTTGCTGACGAAATGTGCGTGATCCGCTCGATGTACCACGAGCTCCCAGCTCACGGTCCAGCCGCTAAGCAGATGCACACTGGCTCCGCAATCCTGCCTAAGCCTTCCTTGGGCTCTTGGTTGCTTTATGGTCTGGGCACGGAAAGTCAGGATCTGCCTGGTTTCGTCAGCCTCGGAGGCAACTCCGATGCGCGTACTTCCGCCTTCCTTCCTTCGCTTTATCAAGGAGCTAACACCACCTTTAAGCCAGGTGCGGCGCCGAGCAAAATCATGCCGAACCTCCAGAGCGAATTCACCTCGCAGGATGCTCAGCGCAAGCAGCTCGATTTAGTCCACCAACTCAATGAGCGCCACATGCAGACCGTCCAGAAGGACGAACAGCTTGAGGCTCGGATCGAATCTTTCGAACTCGCTTTCCGGATGCAGACTGCGGCCACCGACGCGTTTGATATCTCCAAGGAGGACCAAAAGACCCGTGATATGTACGGTAAGTCCGATCTCGGAGCCAAACTGCTTTGCGCCCGTCGCTTAGTTGAGCGTGGCGTTCGCTTCGTGCAAATCGATGCCGGCGGCTGGGATCACCACACCAATCTCTTCACTTCCATCAATCGCACCGGTGGTGCCATCGATACCCCTGCTGCGGCTTTGATTGCCGACCTTAAGCAGCGCGGCCTCTTGGACCAGACCTTGGTGATCTGGGGCGGAGAATTCGGTCGTACGCCTTCCACTCCAGGTCGCGTGAATCAAGCCAGCGGTCGTGACCACTGGGCTAAGGCCTTCTGCTGCTGGATGGCTGGCGGCGGCGTCAAGGGTGGTATGGCTTACGGCGAAACGGACGAAATCGGCGCTCAGGTTGCTGCGGACGGCTGTCACGTCCACGATTTACACGCTACGATTCTTCGCTTGCTCGGCTTCGACCACACCAAGCTTACCTATCGCTACAACGGCCGTGACTTCCGCCTGACCGATAACTTCGGCAAGGTGGTCGATAAGATCATCAGCTAAGCGACTCCGGTCGCACCAACGGAAGGGCGGACGCTGCGAGGCGCCCGCCCTTCTTTTTTCAAGAGGCCGCGGCTTGCATCCGGCCTCCTTTGGTTTCTAATAGAATCATCCCCATGAAGCCGTTCCTCATTCTCGGCACTCTTTACGCCGCGATGCTCTTCGTGGCCCCCTTAGATCCTAAGAAAGAGATCGCCCGCAAGGATGCGGCTCGCGCCGAAGCGAAGGCTGAGCCGAAGCCAGAGGCCAAGCCGGCGGCGGAGATCAAGGTCGCGCCTCTTAGCGGCGAAGCGCCGAAGTCCGGCGTTAAGGGCGCCGATGCGTTCGGCCGCACCCAGACGCGTTACGACAACGGCGTGACCGCCGTGACGACGCCAGACCCCTTCGGCGGCTCTGCCACGCGCTACAGCAACGGCGTCACCGGTTCGACCCGGACGGACCCTTTCGGCGGCTCGACGACCCGCTACAGCAATGGTGTGACGGCGACCACACGGCCTGATTCTTTCGGCGGCTCGACTACGAATTACAGCGACGGCACACGCGCCACGACGCGCACCGATCCCTTTGGCAACCAGGTCACGACTTATTCCGACGGCCGTCGCGAGACCATTCGCCCCGACCCGTTTTCTTCGGCTCCGGCGAAGAAGGATGGGGCGAATGAGCGGAAATGATGCGGGAGCCACCCAACAGGGCGCTTGAAACCCGCCATCGGCGGTGCAGTCTTCTGAACCTTACCCCATGAAGCGTCATCTCCATCTCTGGGCCGCCTTGGCTGCCCTTGTCCTCGCTCTCCCGGCCGTCGCCGCCGAAGCCTTTACTTCCGGTCCAGGCTGGCTTTCTTTCGCGGGAGGCAAGGGGCCCGGTGCCAGCAAGCACGTCGTGCTCATGGCCGGCGATGAGGAGTATCGCTCGGAAGAGTCGATGCCGATGCTGGCGCGCATTCTTTCGGAGCGCCACGGTTTCAAGTGTACGGTGATCTTTTCGCATGATGATGGGGTGATTAATCCTAATAGCCAAAAGACCATGGGTAAGCCAGAGGCACTTGATTCGGCTGATGCCCTAGTGTTGGGGCTGCGTTTCCGTAATTTCGAGCCCGCGACGATGGCTAAGTTTGATGCCGCGGTTAAGCGGGGGATTCCCATTATCGGTACTCGCACCAGTACGCACGCGTTTGGAGGCATCCCGAAGGACAGTCCTTACGCGACCTACAATTGGAATAATCAGGGCGGCTTCGGCAAGAACGTGCTTGGCGAAACTTGGGTCAGCCACTGGGGGCATCATAAGTTTGAGGCGACGCGGACCGCGGTGGAGTCGGATAATGCATCCCATCCAATTCTCCAGGGCGTCGGGGCCATTTTTGGAGACACGGACGTCTACGAGGCCTATCCTCCGGCCGATGCTAAGATTCTGCTGCGCGGCTTAGTGCTCACGGGCATGAAGGCGGATGATCAGCCAAGCGCATTGAAGAAAAACCGTTCAAACGACAAAGCAGAGCAGGGCGTCAATGAGCCTGCCATGGCCGTGGCTTGGGTGCGCGAAATGTCTAACGCCTCTGGTTCGAAGAATAAAATCTTATGTACCACCCTGGGGGCGGCCACGGATCTGAGTGACGAATCGTTGCGACGACTGCTGGTGAACGGCGTGTTCTGGGGCTTGGGTCTCGCAGTGCCCGCTAAGGCGGACGTGACGCCCCTTGTCGAATGGAAGCCAAGCCACTACTCCAATAACTTATTCCACCCTAACTTTAAGGCGGCAGATTTCGTGGGCGTACTCCCAGATCCTTTGACCGCGGCGCCTCCGACCGCGAAGAAGAAGCCTGCGGTTAAGTAAGTTTGGTAACAAGACTCCCGAAGCCGTGATTCGCCGATAAGCTCGGCCCTTCATCGTTAAGCCTTGATACCTCGGTTGATAAACAGGCGGACGAGGGCGTCATTGTAGATGATGTGAGCGCCTTCGCGCGTTCCCGCATCGCGAACTTCGATATCATCGGAGACGACGAACCAGGGAGCTTCGATACTCTTATCTTTAGCGACTAGGTCCATGATGTCATGGTCGGCCTTAGTGCCGGCGCGGCTAAAGGTCACTTTCATGCGTGGGTTGGTGAATTTCAGCGTGCTGGATTGGCCGTCAAAGCACACCCAAAGATGAAGGCCGGTGGCATCGTTCGCCAGTTTCTCAAGAACTTGCACGACTTTTTGGCGGGCGGCGGGGTCGAGTAAAAGACGGGCATCCCCCTGGTTGTTTTTCTTCGTCGCCAAACGTAGGCCGAGGAATTCTTGGCGCAAGCAGGCGAAATTATTCCCATCGACGGCCAGCCGGGCTGGTTCGCCGATCGCGACCGCCCGCTCAAGCAGTGCGAGGGGGCCGGAGGTCTTGTGTTCGTGGAAGGCTTGGTCGGCCAGCTTGGAGCGACGTTTGTGGATATCGCGGCGATAAAGATCAGCATGACGCGAGTCCACGAGCCCAGACTCTTCGGAGAGTCGCAAGGCGGCTTCGATTGATTTCAAGGCGGTCGCTTCGGCTTCATTGATTTTGGCCGCAATACGTTCCAGGAAAGGGTCGGAGGGGTGGTCGCGCCGTTCTAATGCATAACGTACTTTTTCGACGTGTTCGGTGATGCGTTGCTCGAGAGCGGACATTTCCGGAAGCACTTGACCGGCGGTGCGTTGATAGCGTCGAAGTAATTTGAGCATTTCTTCCATCTGAGGAATCGCCTGGCGAAGCTCGTGCTCTTTGGCGAGGAAGGGATCAGCGTCGCGTTGGGCCTTACGAATCTTGTCCACGTTTTCAGTCGTCAACTGACGAAGTTTGGCGACCTCTTCCGAGGCGGCTTTTAGCATGCGGGCATCCGCGAGCCATGGGCGAATCTCTTCGGAGAGAAGTGCTTCCGCTATTTCGCGGGCTTTTTTGGCAACCTGTTCGCGGGCCCCATCAAGCTCACCCCGGAGTCTGATGGCTTCGTCTTCGGCCTTAGCCAGTTTAGCGGCTAATGATGCGAGATTCGCCTCGTCCGCGGATTTTTTCTGGTCGAGGTTAACCTTCAGCGCGGCAATCTCGGCCTGATTTTTCTCCAGCACTAAATCAAGAGCCTTTAATTCATTGGCTTGATGGCGTTTGAGCGCGGTAATCTCTTTTTCTCGAGCCGCTTTCCCCTTATCGAGGTCTTGCTGCAGGCGTCGCAGCGTCCGGTCCGCCGGGTCGAGTGGTTCGCCGATCGCGGGTTCTTTATTGCTGGTGATCTCGCCCATCAGTTTCTGGCGAAGTGCCTGTAGCGCTTTGGCTTCAGGCTTGTTGGCTTGCGGTTTGCCAGCGGCGGCAAAGCGAGTAAGGATGTCGGCACCTAGGGCTTCCTCTTTACTTTCCACCTTCAGGTTCCACAGCACACATAAAAGCATTGCGCGCGGTCCGCCGAGGGTTTCGTTGATAGTGTCGGCGTGTTCGAGAAAGAGGGACTTTTTCGTCGACAGCAGGGCGGAGAACCAAGGCAAGTGGTCGGCGATTGATTCCAGGTCTTTGGTTAGAAAGTTCTGGCGATTTTTAAATATCCGAGTGGCGTTTTTTAAGAAGGGCACGCGATGACTCCATCCCCCGGGGGTTTGTTTCGCCAGAGACAGCAATGGGCCGTTCGGAAGATGGGCCAGTTCGAAGACGAATTGTTCGGTGAGCGCTTTTCGCAAAGGGGCGAGGAGCTCGTTTTTAAAGGAAAATTGTCCCATAGGTCAGGAGTATGCCCGCTGAGGTCGGGCGGGCAAGGATGGCACGGAAAGAATTCCAAGTCCTTTCGTCGCTTCTTGGGGGTTTTCTGCTTCGGACTCGCTAAGCGGCATGATTGGGCCTTCGTTTGGGTGAACGCATGCGTTCTCCCGCTTCCATTGTCATCCCGCTCTGTTCGGCCGTGGGTTACACCTTCGCTGCGATGGCGCTCAAGCGGGCCATGGATGGCGGCCATCCCTGGCGAGTCCTCTTCATCGTGAACTTGATGGGGGCCGTCCTTTTTCAGACCTGGCTCCTTCATGGAGGCGAGCCGTTTACGGCGAGCAACGTCACCCATGCGGTCTTGGCCGGCACCGCTTTTTTTATCGGGCAAGTCTTCACGTTCATCGCCATCAGTCGCGGAGATATCTCCATCGCCACGCCGGTGCTCGGCACCAAGGTCATTTTCGTCGCGCTTCTGGTTTGTCTGGCCGGCGGCACGCTGGATTCGAAGCTCTGGGTGGCGACCTTCCTGACCACGCTTGCCTTGGCATTGCTAGGTGGGGAATGGCAGGCGAATCGGCAGCGACTATTGGTGAGTGTCATCTTCGCCTTCCTTGCCTCGATCGCCTTTGCGGCGACGGACGTGATGCAACAGCACTGGGTGCCGGCTTTCGGCTTTGGGCATTTCGGCCCAGTGATGTTCATTACGGTGGGGCTGCTTTCGTTCACATTGATGCCTTTCTTTTCCGCCCCGTTGCGGCAGATGCCCCGTCCGATGGTCCTCTGGGCCTTCGGCGGCGGCATGATGCTGACCATCCAGGCCATGGGTGTCGCCTATTGTATCGCGGTCTACCGTGAGGTCACGGTCACCAATATACTTTATAATACCCGAGGATTATGGAGTGTGGCCCTGGTCTGGGTTGTCGGCCATTGGTTCTCGAATTCCGAGAAGCAAGTCGGTAAGGCCATCATGACCCGCCGATTGATCGGAGCCTTGATTTTACTGGCCGCCGTCTTCCTTAGCCTTGCCTGATTAGAGGATGGCGTTGTCGATGAGACGCGTCGTGCCTAGGTGGCATGCGATCGCGATGGCGCAGTGTCGCCCGGTGATTGAGTGCACGGGTGCCATCGTCTCAAGGTCGATAATTTCGCAATATTGAAGCTTCAAGGCTGGTTGGCCGGCTAGCACGGACATCGCGGCATCCCGCAAGCGGGCGGCCTCGGTGATACCAGCTTCCGCGAGAGTTTTCACTGCGGCTAATGCCGCAGGGATGGCGGTCGCCTGTGTTAGTTGTTCAGGCGAGAGGTAGCGGTTACGCGAACTCATGGCGACGCCGTTGGGTTCGCGAACGGTCTCGTGAGCGATGATACGAACCGGAAAGCCGAGATCGCGCGTCATCTGTCGAATGACCGCTAATTGTTGTAAGTCTTTTTGACCGAAGATAGCCACGTCGCATTGGACGGCATTAAAGAGCATGGCGACGACTGTCGCCACGCCTTGGAAGTGACCGGGACGAAATTCGCCGCAAAGTTTTTCCGCCAAGCTTCCGACGGAGATTGAAGTGGAGGCACCCGCTGGGTAGAACTCGGCGGTCGTGGGTGCGAAGACCAAATCGGCGCCAGCTTTCTCGCAGCCGATGAGATCTTCCGCAAGGGTGCGGGGATATTTGGAGAAATCTTCGCTAGGCCCGAATTGAGTCGGGTTGACGAAAATAGAAACGATCACGAAGCTGCTCTCTTTTTTTGCCCGGTGAATCAGGCTGAGATGGCCCGCGTGCAGACAGCCCATGGTGGGCACAAGGCCGATGGCTTTGCCGGCTTGACGGGCCGATTTTACCGCGGTTCGGAGTTCGGTAATAGTTTTGGCGACCACCATGCCGTCACCCTAGGGTCTGCTTTCTTTCCTGCAAGTCGCAGTTATGATGCCGGCGGCTGGCCGGTTGGTTGCCGTCGCTTAAATCATAAATAATAGGCGGCGACGTTATGTAAATCCTTCTTGGCAGGGCTTACGGGAGTGCCAAGGTTGTCTACCGCAACCCTGCCCTATGTCACACTTCCCTAACGTCCCGGTCATCGAGTTCGAAGGCTCGAAATCCAAGAACCCCTTTGCTTTTAAGCATTATAATCCTGACGAAAAAATCGGCGGGAAGAAGATGAAAGACCATATGCGTTTTGCGGCTGCTTATTGGCACGTGATGCGCAATGGCCTTTCCGATCCCTTCGGTGGCCCGACCGCCATCATGCCTTGGGATGATGGTTCGGATTCCCTCGACAATGCTTTGCGCCGCGTCCCAGTTTTCTTCGAGTTTCTCGATAAGTGCCAGATAGACTTCTATTGCTTCCACGATCGCGATGTGGCCCCCGAAGGAAAATCGCTGGCCGAGACGCATGCGAACTTGGATCGGATCACGAAAGAGCTGAAGGCCTACCAGAAGGCTTCTGGTAAGAAGCTGCTCTGGGGTACCGCCTGTCTCTTCGCGCATCCTCGTTACGCTCACGGCGCCGGCACTTCGCCTAACGCCGACGTGTTCGCCTATGCTGCCAGCCAAGTCCGTCACGCCTTGGAGGCGACGAAGGCCCTCGGTGGCGAAGGCTACGTTTTCTGGGGCGGACGCGAAGGTTATGCGACCCTGCTGAATACGGATATGAAGCGCGAACTCGACCACTTGGCCGCGCTCCTGCACCTGGCCGTCGATCATGCCAAGAAAATCGGTTTCAAAGGGCAGTTCCTCATCGAGCCCAAGCCGCGTGAACCCTCGACCCACCAGTACGATTCAGATTCGGCGGCTTGCCTCAATTTCCTCCGTGAATACGGCTTGCTTAAGCATTTCAAACTCAACCTCGAGACCAATCACGCCACGCTGGCTGGCCATACGATGGAGCACGAAATGGAAGTCGCTATCGCCGCTGATGCGTTGGGCTCGGTCGATGCCAATCGCGGCGATACTCTTTTAGGCTGGGACACCGACCAGTTCCCGACCGACCTGTATCTGACGACGAACATCATGCTGCGCATCCTTAAGATGGGTGGCCTTATCAAGGGCGGCCTGAATTTCGATGCCAAGCGTCGTCGTGAATCTCACGAGCCGGTCGATCTTTTCCATGCCCACATCGGCGGGATGGATGCTTTTGCTCGCGGTCTGAAGATCGCCCACGCCATCATCGCTGACGGCAAGCTTTCGAAATTCGTTGATAACCGCTACGCCTCTTGGGACAGCGGTATCGGTAAGAAGATTGAGTCCAAGAAAGTCACCTTGGCGCAACTCGATGCTTACGCTCAGGGCATCACGCCGCCTCGTCTCAGCTCGGGCCGTCAGGAGCTCCTCGAGAACCTGATCAACGAATATATCCGCTAACACATGGCCAAAGTACTCGGCTTGGATTTATCCACGCAGAGTGCGACGGCGCTCGTGCTGGATACGGTAGCAGGCGTCACGCTTGCCCGTGCCCGCGCGGCGTTTGGCGCTGATTTTCCTGATCGCAATCACCCCGAAGGCTTTATCCGCGGCGGGAAGGGCGGCGAGGTGCATGCCGATCCCTTGCTTTGGCTTGATGGCCTCGAGCTTGCCCTCCAACGACTCGCCAAGCTTACAGACCTTTCCCAGATCGATGCTGTTTCGGTTTCGGGTCAGCAGCATGGGAGTGTTTACCTCGCCGCTGGTTATGAAGCGGCTTTGGCCGACGGTAATCCGGCGACCAGTCTTACGGCTAAATTTGCCTCGGTACTTTCTCGTCGGACTTCTCCGATCTGGATGGATGCGTCGACGGAGAAAGAGTGTGCCGAAATCGCGTCTGCTTTGGGGGGCGACCAGAAGGTCTGCGACCTGACCGGCAGCGTGGCGACCCGTCGCTTTACGGGGCCGCAGATTCGTCGGTTCGCCAAGGAAGATCCGACGGCATGGAGTAATACGAAACGCGTCCATCTCGTTTCATCTTTCTTTGCCTCCGTGCTCGCCGGGAGGGATGCGGCGATTGATACGGGTGATGGTGCCGGCATGAATCTGATGGATATTCGGCAGGGTGACTGGGCCCCGGCTGCCTTGGCCGCCACGGCGCCGGAGCTGATGGCTAAACTCCCGCCGGTGCGTCCGGGCTCGACGGTCGCGGGCCCTATTTCAGGCTACTTTATCGCGCGCTACGGATTCTCGCCCCGTTGTCAGGTGGTCATTGGTACGGGGGATAATCCATCGAGCCTCGTCGGTATGGGGGCGTCCCTTCCAGGTAAAGTGGTCGTGAGTTTGGGTACGAGCGATACGCTCTTTGCGGCCATTGAAGGCATCCGGACGGATGCGGCTGGGCTTGGTCATGCTTTCGGGAATCCGATGGGGGGCAGCATGAGTTTAGTTTGTGTGCGTAACGGCTCTTTGGCGCGCGAAGCCATTCGTCGTGAATGCGGTCTGGCTGACTGGGTTGCCTTTTCCGCCTCAATTGAAGCTTCGCCGGCGGCGGTGGCCGCCGTTCTTCCCATGGAGGAGGACGAGATTACGCCGCGTCGTTCCGCGGGTCGGATCACCTTGGGTGTGCCGACTACGCGGGCTAGTTTGCCACGGGCGGCCGTTGAAGGCCAGGCCTTGAGTTTGCGTTTGCACAGTCGATGGGTCGGGACGCCCACGACACAACTACTCCTGACTGGGGGAGCCTCCGAGAATCCAGCGGTGGCTAAGATTTTTGCCGACGTTTTCGGCGCGCCCGTGTTACGTCTGGCGGTCTCAGATTCGGCTGCCTTAGGCGCCGCGCTTCGAGCCGCCGTGGGCGCCTGTGGGGCTAAAATGGCTGATTTAGAGAAGGTTTTCTGCGCCCCGGCTCCCGGCGTCGTCCAGCCCGACCCGACGCTTCGTGGCCGTTATGATTTGCTTGAGGCGGAGTTAGGGCAGGCCTTGGTGCGCTAGGCATTTTTCGGCGGATTGTCAGCAATGCCCGCTTGAACATCTTAGGGGTGTTGGCTGTCATAGGGGCTCACCCCACACTCCCTATGTCACAGCGTCCAGTCACTCTCTTCACCGGCCAGTGGGCCGATCTTAAAATCGCCGAACTTCTCCCTAAGGTGAAAGCTATGGGTTACGAAGGCGTCGAACTTGCCTGTTGGGGTGATCACTTCGACGTCAGTTGCGCCGTCAACGAGCCGGGCTACGTCGAGTCCGTTTGGGAATTGCTCCAGCAAAATGACTTAGGCTGCTGGGCGATCTCCTCCCACCTTGTAGGCCAAGCGACCTGCGATAATATCGACGAACGCCACCAATGCATTCTTCCGGCTCACGTCTGGGGTGACGGCAATCCCGAAGGTGTCCGTCAGCGTGCCGCCGCTGAGATGATTCTCACCGCTCAGGCGGCCCGTAAGTTTTTCGACGCCGGTAAGGCCTACATGGCAAGTAAGCCGAAGGGTTCTGGAAAGACCGTCGTCAACGGTTTCACGGGCTCGTCCATCTGGCATGCGATCTACGCATTCCCTCCCACCAATCAGGCTTACCTGCAAAAGGGCTATGATGACTTCGCTAAGCGCTGGAAGCCGATCCTCGAGGCTTTTGAGAAGAATGATGTCTTCTTCGGTCTCGAAGTGCATCCAACCGAAATCGCCTTCGATATTGCCTCGGCCCAGCGCGCGCTCGACGCCGTCGGCAATCACAAGCGTTTCGGTTTTAACTACGACCCAAGCCACCTCGGGTATCAAGGCGTCGACTACGTGAAGTTCATCCGCACCTTCGGCAAGCAGATTCACCACGCCCACATGAAGGATGTCTGGTGGGGTCATGGTGATGGTACGGTCGGCGTATTCGGTGGTCATACGGATTTCTGTGACGCGCGTCGTGCTTGGGATTTTCGCTCGGTCGGCCGCGGCGATATTCGCTTCGAAGATGTTATCGTCGCGCTTAATGACGTCGGCTATACCGGTCCGCTTTCCGTCGAGTGGGAAGACGGTCGCATGGATCGTTTCTTTGGCGCTACCGAGTCGGCCGCCTATGTTAAGAAACTCGCTTTCCCGACCAACAAAGTCGCCTTCGATGCGGCCTTCGATAAGTCGGCGCAGGGTAAATAATCATTTCTTACAACCAACTCCATTATGGCAACTAAAGTAGGTATCATCGGCGCAGGCGGCATGCTTCAATATCATGCCGCGGGCTTCAAGCAGGCCGGAGCGGAAATCATCGCCGTCGCCGATCCCGCACCAGGCGCCGCCAAGAAGGCGGCCGATAAATGGGGCGTCAAGGACGCCTACGAGTCCGTCGAGGCCATGCTCGCTGCGCATAAGGAGCTCGATGCGATCAGCATCATCGTCCCGAATAAATTCCACGCATCGCTCGCCATCCAGTGCCTCAATGCCGGTAAGCACGTCTTTTGCGAGAAGCCACCGGCGCTCAGCGCCCCGGAAGTCCTCGAGATCATCGCCGCTTCCAAGAAGTCAGGTAAGCACGTGATGTTTAATTTCAACAACCGTGCTCGTCCCGAATCACAGGCGATGATTAAGTACCTCGAGCAGGGGCAGGTTGGTAAGATTAATTCCGCTCAGGCCAAGTGGATCCGCCGCACAGGTATTCCGGGATTTGGCGGATGGTTCACGACCAAGGAGCTTTCGGGCGGCGGGCCGCTCATCGACTTATTGCACATGGTCGACCTCGCGATGTATTTCATGGGTTACCCCGAGCCGGCGCACGTGCTGGGGCAAACGTTCAAGGACTTCATTCAGGACAAATCTTTCAAAGGCCCGTGGGGCATCCCTGATCGTGTCGGGGGCGTGACCGACGTGGAGAATGCCGCGCACGGCTTTGTGACTTTCAAGACCGGCCAGGTTCTCACGCTGCAGGTATCTTGGGCTGAAATGGTGAAGCGCGAAGAAGTCTCCGTCGTGTTTCAGGGCACCAAGGCCGGCGGCAAGGTGGAACGTCTCTTCGGCATCGACGGTCTCGATAACACCGCGATCGATACCTGCGAACTCTACGTGCAGGAAAATGGCAACAGCGTGAACCGGGCGATCGTGACCCCGGCGTGCGAGGACATGGGCCGCAGTGCCTCGGCGGCTAATTTCATCGAAGCCATCGAAGGTCGCGCCAAGCCGCTCAATACTCCGGAGCAGGCCTATCGCCTGATGCAGGTGATTGATGCGATTTATGCTTCCGCTAAGGCCGGAAAACCTATTTCTCTCTGATCACTCATCATGGCTTCATTGAATCGTAAACTTCGCATGGGCATGGTCGGTGGTGGGCGTGGCGCCTTCATCGGCGGCGTGCACCGTATGGCCGCCGCCCTTGACGGCAAGATCGAGCTTGTCGCGGGCGCGTTCTCTTCAGATCCCGAAAAATCTAAGCTTTCCGGACAGGATTTCTTTCTCAAGCCTGACCGAGTTTATGCCTCCTATCTAGAGATGGCGAAGGCCGAGGCCAAGCTGCCTTTGGGTGAACGCATCGACTTCGTGTCAATCGTCGCCCGTAACGACCTGCACTACCCCGTGGCCAAGGCCTTTCTTGAGGCCGGCATCCATGTGATCTGCGAGAAGCCTCTCGCTTTCTCCCTTGCTGAAGGAAAAAAACTTAAGGCGATCGTCAAGAAGAGCGGCCTGGTCTTCGCGCTGCTCCATAACTATACTGGCTACCCGATGGTGAAAGAGGCCCGTGATTTCGTGGCCGCCGGTAAACTCGGCAAAATCAACAAAGTGCTTGTCGAATACCCACAAGGTTACGGCATCGGTGCGCTGCAGTCCGGCAAGATCCAGAAGATCGCAAACTGGCGCATGGATCCTAACTGCTCAGGCGTCTCGAACTGTGTCGGCGACATCGGTACGCACGCTGAAAATCTCGTTCATTACGTCACCGGGCTAGAGATCAAGGAAATCGCGGCTGACCTTAGTACCTATATCCCTGGACGTCTCTTGGATGATGACGCCAATATGCTTGTCCGTTACAAGGGTGGGGCAAAGGGCGTCCTGCACGCTTCGCAGATCTCTACCGGCGACGAGAACAACCTCAACATCCGCGTCTATGGCACGCTGGCTTCTCTCGAGTGGCACCAGGAGCACCCGAATGAGCTCATTGTGAAGTATCTCGACCAGCCCCGTCAGGTGCACCGTCGCGGTAACTCCTATAACGGAGAGGCTTGTAAGAAATATACGCGCACACCGTTTGGCCACCCGGAAGCCTTCATTGAAGCGTTCGCAAACATCTATCGTGCCGCCACTGAAGCCATCACGGACCGTCTTGAAGGCCGCAAGGCGCCGAAGGGCGGCTACGACTTTCCTTCGATCGACGACGGCGTCACCGGCATGGCCTTCATCGAGGCCGCGGTGAAGTCTTCCAAGGGTAACGCCCGCTGGACCAAGCTCGCCGACTAAGGCCCGCGCCAGTCCGTCACGAAGGCCCCGGCTTCCGGGGCCTTCTTATTGATTGAGCCACCAGATGCTCGCGTTGAGCACGGTGGCGAAGCTGACCCAGAGCAGGTGGGGAATTTGGAGCAGGGCGTAGCTGCGATGTTGCGGCCAAAGCTGGCGGATCCAGAGGACGAGCAGCGTCAGGTAGGCGAAGATGTCGATGAGCGCGAGGCCCGGCTGGTGCAGTCCGAAGAAGAACAAGGACCAGAGTGCGTTCACGAGCAGGATGATGAAGAACGTCCGGCGGGCCGGGCGGTCGGCCCAGGCCTCCGAGGCGGCCCACGCCATGAGGACGTAGAGCGTCGACCAGACCGGGCCGAAGGCCCAGTTGGGGGGATTGAAGGGCGGCTTGATGAGGCCGGCATACCAACCCTTGATCTCGGGCAACGTGGCAGCTGAGCCGACCGCGGCGACGGCCAAGCAGAGGAAGAGCAGGCCGCAGAGGCGCCAGACTGGGCGGGTACTGGTTCTATCCCGCCGCTCGCGGGCCAGGTCTTCGAGGCTGGGTTCCATGGAGGCAATTTTATCGTCCATTCACGGATGGCAAGCCCTCGGACGGAGTCCGCTTGCCATCCGCCGTCTTCCCCCTCTTTTTAAGGCCTTATCACTATGTCCGACTCTTACATCCAGCAGCTCTTCGCCGAACGCATTGGCGGTGTCAATTACGGCAAGTCGACCGCGATCTATAAATTCGAGAAGATTAAGCGCGCTAAGGCCGCCGCCAAGAAGGCGAAGCCCGACGTCGCCCTGATCGATCTCGGCGTCGGCGAGCCCGACGAGATGGCTTTCCCCATGGTGGTGAAGGCGCTCCAGACCGAAGCCGCTAAGCCCGAGAATCGTGGTTATTCCGATAATGGAGGCGTCGATTTTAAGCAGGCCGCGGCGCGTTACATGAAGAATCTCTTTGGTGTGACCGTCGATGCTGAGACCGAAATCCTTCACTCCATTGGCTCCAAGGCCGCGCTGTCCATCCTGCCGGGCTGCCTGATCAACCCCGGCGATTATGTCCTCATGACTACTCCGGGATACCCGGTGTTCGGCACCCACGCCAAGTATTACGGCGGCCATGTCCATAACCTGAAGCTCACCGCGGAGAATAATTTCCTACCGGAGCTTAAGTCGATCCCAGCCGACATCTTGGCCAAGGCCAAGGTACTGGTGCTTAACTTCCCGAACAACCCGACCGGCGCCTGCGCCACGCGCAAGTTCTACGAGGAAGTCGTCGCCTTCGCCAAGCAGCACAACCTCGTCGTCATCCAAGACGCTGCCTATGGCTCGCTGCACTTCGGCGCCGAGCAGCTCTCCATCCTGCAGGTCCCGGGCGCGAAGGACGTCGCCCTCGAACTGCACACGCTCTCCAAGAGCCATAACATGACTGGCTGGCGCATCGGCTTCGTCGCCGGCAACGCGTTGCTCGTCCGCGCCTACGGTGACGTAAAGGATAATTCCGACTCTGGCCAGTTTCTTGGTATCCAGAAGGCCGGCGCCGCCGGTCTCGACGATGTTTCCATCCCGAAGGCCATCTCCGCCAAGTATTCCCGCCGCATGGACAAGCTCGTGGGCGTGCTCGCCAAGCTCGGCTTCCAGGTCCGCAAGCCTGGTGCTGGTTTCTTTCTCTATATGCCTGCTCCGAAGTCTGCCACGGGCCCTTCTGGCACGGTGAGTTTCGAATCCGGCGAGGCTTTCTCACAATGGATGATCACCGAGCACCTCATCTCCACGGTTCCGTGGGATGATTGCGGTTCATTCGTCCGCTTCTCCGTCACCTTCGTCTCTGATCAGGGCGAGGCTGGCGAAGCCGAGGTCATCGCGGAAGTTGAACGCCGTCTGGCTGCTTGGAAATTCAGCTTCTGAAGGCCTTTTTAGGCCTCCCTTCCTTGTCGGATTGACAGGGCAGGGGGGCTTGGTCCTTCTTACCTTCTAGTTTATTGGCCTGATAGCTCAGTTGGTAGAGCAGACGCCTGAAGAGCGTCGTGTCGTTGGTTCGATTCCGACTCAGGCCACCATTTAACGCCAGCCCGTTTGATTTAGGTCGAACGGGCTGGTCCTTTGATAAACCGACTAAGGCCTAGCGGTTAAACAGCAGCTTCCAGAGTCTGTTTTTTGACGAAAGGCGGGTCGATGACGGTAAAGCATTCCATCTTCATCCGGCTGCAAGTCCAAGATTTTTCTCCGAGTTTAATAAGCTCGGCGCTGGGATTGTCGGCTTCGAGTGTGTTCGTGTTTTTGTATCCAACCTTGTCGGATAAGGATGCCACATCCTCGGGCAGCATGTGATAAGCGCCTTTGACCGGGTTCGAGAAAACGATTTCAGCGGCCGACTCGAGCAGCTTATTGGCCCCGGCCCGATCGAGTTTTTGCGGTAGCAGAAAGCGGAGCGGAGCTTTCTCTTTGGATCCCAGCCAAGCGATGGGTTCGATGGAGAGCCAGACATAGGGCTTTCCTGTGAGGGTTCCGCCGTCGCGAACCGAGAGTCGAATAGTCGTCAGCGAGCCCGGCTCATTTGGTTTGATGCCTTCGATTTGATACGTGGCCCAGAGTCCTGGAGCTGGTAATTTTTCTGCAAAAATACTCCATTGGGCGGAGGCACTGATGATGCCCCAGCCTAAAGCGATAACAGGCAACATGAGCCGCATAGGGTGTTTTAAGCCATAATTAGGCTGATTTGGCGAGGCTAGTTCGGCCCCTAGGTGCCTTTCCCTTTGACTCTCCTGGGGGATGGGTTTCAAGTTTGCTTCACCGTCATGGCAACCTTGGCACATTCTTCGACCTCCCGCCGCTTAGCGGTTGGTCGTGCCGTCCTGCCTTCGATTATTAACATCATCGGGCTCTGAGCCCGCTGAACGGAACGCCCGACGGGCGACTCCCCGTTCCGCGGCACTCGGAACGGCCCCCTCCCTTTACCCAACCTTCCACCGACACTACCATGGCACGCTCCATCGAAATCTACGATACCACCCTCCGCGACGGCTCGCAAGGGCAGGGGATCCATTTCTCGGTCGATGACAAGCTGCGCATCGCCGCCGAGCTCGAACGCTTTGGTATGAATTATATCGAGGGAGGCTGGCCCGGGTCCAATCCCCGCGACGTCGAGTTCTTCGCCCGCGCCAAGAAGATCAAGTTCAAGCATGCCAAGCTGGCGGCTTTCGGCTCTACGCGTCGGAAGGGTGTGCGTGCCTCCGAGGATGCTCAAGTGCGCGGCTTACTCGAGGTCGATACCCCGGTCGTAACAATCTATGGAAAGACTTCGGCTCTGCATGTCCGTGAAGTCTTGCGCTGTTCGCCGGAGGAAAATCTAGCGATGATCCGTGATACGGTGGCCTTTCTGAAATCCCATCGCCGCGAAGTCGTCTATGACTGCGAACATGCAATCGATGGCTGGAAAGAAGATCCAGCCTATGCCATCGCCACCATGCTTGCGGCCGTCGAAGGCGGGGCTGACCGTATCGTGCTTTGTGATACCAATGGCGGCTCCTTGCCTGCCACGGTGGCCGCGGCCACGCGGGCGGTGCTGGCGGCCATGAAAGTCCCGGTCGGCATCCATACGCATGATGACGCCGGGCTCGGCTTGGCCAACGCCCTTGCTTCACTTGAAGCAGGTGCCTCGCACGTGCAAGGCACCGTCAACGGTATCGGCGAGCGGACCGGTAATTGCGACCTCACCGCCGTCATCCCTTGCGCCCAACTTAAGTTCGGTTGGAAGTGCGTCTCCTCGACCTCGCTCAAGGGCCTCGCCGGTCTTTCCCGGTTTGTCGATGGTGTCGCTAATCTCGCGCCTGATCCGCGGCGCCCGTGGGTCGGCACGGCAGCCTTCGCCCATAAGGGCGGCACGCACGTCGATGCGGTCCGTAAATTCTCGGCCGCCTATGAACACATCGACCCGACGGTGGTTGGTAATGAACGCATGGTGCTCGTGAGCGATCAGTCCGGACGGAGTAATATCACGATGAAGGCGAAATCGTTGGGCATCGACCTCGACCGCGATTCACCTGCGACCAGTACCGCGCTGGATGAACTTAAGAAACTCGAGCATGCCGGCTGGAGCTTCGAAGACGCGGAAGCCTCACTGGCACTTCTGTTGCGCCGTCACTTAGGCAAGACGAAGACCGTTCCGTTTGAAGTGATGTCTTATCATGTCACTGCTCGCGGGGCTCGGGGCTCGGCGTACTGTGAAGCCGTGGTGCGGGTCAACATCGGCGGCAAGGAGTCGCTCACGGTGGCGGAGGGCGACGGTCCTGTGCATGCGCTCGACCAAGCTTTGCGTTCGGCTTTGGTAAAATCCTTCCCGAAAATCGCCAAGGTCAGTCTGGTGGATTATAAGGTGCGCATCTTAGGCGGCGCGGATGGCACGGCCGCCAAAACCCGCGTGGTCATCCGTTCCTCGGACGGTAAGACGTCATGGGGTACAGTCGGTGTGAGCGAAAACCTGGTCGAGGCATCGCTACGCGCCATCGTCGATGGTTATGCTTACGCCTTGGCCTGAGTTGGTGGCTGACGCGTTGATTGCCATCTCAGGGGCGAGGTAGAAGTTTTCTACCCCGCCCTTGATGGATTCGCTTCTCATTCTCTTCACCTCAAGGGTAGGGGTTGGAAGCATTCAGGCCTAATCGACGGCACGGAACTGAGCGGTTTCTCGGATCAGCCGGAGCTGACCGAGGTCACGCTGGCCTTTTTAGCCCGGACGATTGGCAAGTAAACTTTTACTCTTTTAACCGGGCGATGACCGTCGAGCCGCGCAGGTCGACTTCGAAACAGCCCGTGTCTTCGAGCATCCGGTAGAACTTGGCGTAACGCGGAGCGTCGCGTTCGAGTCCGGGGTATTCCTGGACCAGATATTTTTTGATAATTTCAACCTTCAGCCATTCCCCGGGTGGCGCGAGCCCCGTGGCCACGTCGACGAGGGCTTCGATGATGTCCCGGCGTGAAAGCAATTCGCGACGGCGGTGGTCAGCTTCGGCTTTGCCCGCGGCTTGTTGGGCGGGGGTGAGATTCGGGTTGTCGCGATAATCTTGGCCAGAGGGTTCTGCTGGTCGGCGAGGCTCACGTTGGGGGCGCGGTTCGCGCTGGGCTCGGGGTTCGCGGGCGGCTCGGGGTTCGCGGGCTGGCCGTGGTTCACGGGTCGGACGAACGGAGGCTTCGGTAAAAATAATTTCGGGCAAAAGTTTATCGAACTGATCGAGTAAGGCGGTGACTTCGGTCTTAGTCTTCGGAGTCAGTTCCCGGATGGCTTGAGCCAAAAGCGCCAGGGCCGCTCGCGGATCAGATTTGGTACGCTGTTCTTGGTCCAAGCGGTCACGCAGTTCGGTGAGGTTGAGATAGTGATGGGCCGTCGAGCGTAAGGCCTTGTGGGTGCGTTCACCCATGACAACGATGCGGACGCCAAGGCGCTTGGCGTCTTCGACGACTGGCGTGAAATCACTATCGTTGGTGACAAAGACCAGGGTGGTCGGCGGCTCGGCTCCAGCCATGAGCTTCACGGCGTCGATGGTGAGGCGCATGTCGGCCGCATTTTTCCCCGGCGTATAACTGCGCTGGTCGACGAGTTCGAGGGCGGGCCAATCGAGGGCGGCCGCGCGCCAGCCGCTGAGCCGGCCATTGAAATCGCCATAAGCCCGGGCGCAAGCGAGGGGAGTGGCGCCGACGAAACGTAGTAAGGTGGGCAGGTGTTGGTGCGAAACGTTATCGGCATCGATCAGAATCCCAATCCGCTGGTCTTTTTGTCCCCGGGCGGCTTCCGGCGTGGACGTGGAGCCCGCGGTTTCTTGACGGGTCGTCCGCGGCTTAGGTCGGCGGTTGGTACTGGAAGCGGATCGACCGCGTGGGGCGGCAGGTTTCTTGACTGATTTTGGACGCGGTGGCACGGGAAGAATGGTTGCCCTAATCTCTGCTCTTAAAGTCTCGTTGCTACAATGCGAAATGCCGAACCGGATGTTTTAAGCCTTTTATACAGCTTTGCATGCCTCCTGGTTGGTGTCGGGATGGATTATTGTTACTGAATCTCGTCGCCAAGATGTCGCTGACTCGTGACTTATGCTCCCCCGGTTCGAGACGGGTTTAGGAAGTTAAGCCGGGGTCATTAATTTAAAATTAAGAAGTCGGTTTCGAAATAAATAATTAAAATATTTAGGTTGGAACTTCGCTGGATTATTGATTTTAAAAAGGTGTGAAAGCATTTAGTAGCATCCTTTGCCTATTACTAAGTTGCGGACTTTGGGCTTTAGAAAAAAAGCCGATGGAGGCCTCATGGATGGCTCGGCCCGGCCCGTGGGGGGAGTTGGAAGTGCACACGGTTTACCTGGCGGCACCCGATTCGCTTCTGGCGGCGGTGGCGAAGCCGAATTCCGTGACGCGGTGGACCTTTGAGCAAACGACGGAGCAATCGGTGCGCGCCTTGTTGGCGAGGATAGGCGTCCAAGCGGAGACGGTGACGCGTTTGTTCTCTTCGGATCGGTCGCAGGCGAACGGTAATACGGTCGTCCTGCATCCGGAGGTTGAGGATTTGAAGTCACTTTCACCCGAGGTGCGAAGTGCCCTTTATACCGTACTAGCCAAATCAGCGGCCAACGAATATCAGCGAGACCCGGTCTACATCTTAGGTGGGCATATCGATGAGTGGCTGATGGATGCCGAATTGAACGAGGAACAGCGGACGCTCTTTCGGCAGCTGGTATGGCGTCGCGGAGACGCGATCGTCTTTAGTGATATCGCAGCCTTGCTCACACTGGCGAAAAATTCCGATGAGGTCTTAAATATTTTCCGCACGGTGACACGGGTCCGTAGTTTGATCGTGGAATTGAAGCTGCCGCTTAAGTCGGACCGTAAGCAGTTCTTGGAGTATTGGACCGCCGGTCAGGTAGATGCTCCACGACTGACGTTCATCAACGCCATCACTTCGCGTCGTGCTCCGCAGACGGTCGACATCACGCACTTCCTTCCCTCCCTGATGCGTCAGCGGGCTTACACCTTTCCGGAAATGGAATTAGGGCTCAAAGGCCGTTTCCCAGATTGCCATTGGACCTCGCTGAATTTTTTTAACATCACCCCCAAGGATTATTTTCTGGATACACGGTTGGCCGCCGCTCACTTGTTGGAGAATTATGCGGCGATTGACGCGCCTTATCACTTCGGCGACGTGCTATGCTTCATCGATAACGGAGAAGGCCTGCACACTTGTGTCTATATCGCGGACGATATCGTCCTGACCAAGAACGGTGATAGCATTTTGGCGCCTTGGGCGCTCATGACCATCGCTGACGTCCAGTCGATTTACCGCCGGACGTCCAGCACCCGCATTCAAGGCTATCGTCTGAAGCGCTAAAGGATTGTCCCCGGCAGGAATCGAACCTGCATTACCAGTTTAGGAAACCAGTGTTCTATCCGTTGAACTACGAGGACGTAGGGTGAATTTAATGGGGGATTAGTTCTTGCGAGCAAGCCTGCATCGGGCGTGAGAGGCTTGACAGCGTGGGGGTTCTGGTGAGTTCTGGTGGGGTGAATGTCTTCCATTTGTTCGCCGAAGCGCCCTTGGTCATTCCGAGTTGGGCCTGGGCGGTTTTCTTGGCGTTTGTGGCGGCAATCCTCGCGATTGATTTAGGAGTATTCAACAAGAAGGACCAGACGCCAACTTTCAAGGAGGCCGTGGCTTGGTGCGTGGTCTGGCTTAGTTTGGCAGTAGGTTTTGGCTTCCTGCTTTCTGCTTGGAGAGGTTCCGAGGTCGCGGAACTTTTTGCGGCGGGCTACGTCTTGGAGTTAGCCCTCTCGGTCGATAATCTCTTCATCTTCATCTTAGTCTTCGCCCATTTCAATATTCCCGAATCTCTGCAGCGGCGGGTACTTTTCTGGGGTATCATCGGCGCGGTCATGATGCGC
This sequence comes from Verrucomicrobiota bacterium, assembly GCA_026397965.1. Classification (GTDB taxonomy): domain Bacteria; phylum Verrucomicrobiota; class Verrucomicrobiia; order Opitutales; family UBA953; genus UBA953. The sequence continues at coordinate 90,649 of JAPLTU010000040.1, forward strand.
GCCGTCTTCATCATCGTCGGAGTTGCCGCGGTGGACCGTTTCGCGATTTTGCTGCCGCTGTTCGGGGCGTTCTTATTATTTACCGGAATAAAACTGGCCTTCACCAATGATGAGGAGGAAGGAAAGGGGGTCGACGAGAATTTCATCGTCCGGCTGGCTCGCAAGGTACTCCCTTTGACCCCTCGGCTGCATGGTAACGCTTTCTGGGTTTTAGAAAACGGGAAGCGCTTATTCACGCCTTTATTTGTCGTGCTTCTGGTCATTGAAGGCACGGACTTGCTTTTCGCGGTAGATTCGATTCCGGCCGTGTTGGGGATTTTACCGCCCGAAATGGCCATCGAAGAAAAACGCTTCATTGCTTTCACATCGAATATTTTCGCCATCATGGGCCTACGTTCGATGTACTTTGCGATCGCCGGCTTTATGCACTTGTTTCGCTTCCTTAAGCCCGCTCTGTCCTTTGTCCTTGTTTTCATAGGCGTTAAGATGATTTTCCCGTGGTGCGCCGGCCTCGGTCAGCCAACGGGACATATTGCCGCTTGGGTGCCGGACGAATTGCAGCACGACGGGCGGGTGCACATCCCGACCGAGGTCTCTCTGGCGATTATCGGCTTGGTGCTGGCCGTGGCGGTCGCGTTTTCCGTCACTTTCCCTAAACGGAAATAAGAGAGTTTTGGTGTTTCCACTGGCGGGGCTCTCCGCCACGCTGGCAAGGTGCTCAAGGGGCGTCATAAGATCTACATTCCTCACCTGAAGGGAAGTCGCGGCTTGTTGGCTTTGGCGATTTTCTTCGGCTTACTTTACGGTGTTTCGCAAGCTCTTGGCATCCCTTTTCTGATCGGCAAGGTCTTGCCTTTGGCCTTTGGCTCGGCCGCTGAGCGTGCCGCGCCCTTACTTTCCTTTCCCCAATGGACGGGGTGGGGGCCGCTTTTCCTGCCCAAGGGCTACGAAGTACTCTTTGCGGTCGCCTTCCTACCGATTGTTTTTGTCGTCCGTGGGATTGCGCAATTTTTCGCCAGCTTTTTGATCAACCTTGCGGGATTGCGGGTCGTCGAGTCGGTCCGCTTGGCGGTCTTCGATAAGTTGCAAAGGATGCATCTCGGATTTTTCGGGAAGATCCCGACCGGAGACCTGATGCAGCGTCTCACCGGCGACGTGCAATCGGTACGATTGGTCTTGGTGGATGTTTCGACGGATTTGATCATCCAGCCATTCACGCTCGTGGGTGCCTTGGCGGTCGTTCTCTGGAAATGCTTCACGATGCCTGGCGGCTTATGGTTCCTGCTCTGCCTTGGCGTCGTTCCGGTTTCGGTTTTCCTGGTTCGAGCTATCGGTCAGGCTTTGCAATCTCGGGCGGGACGCGCCCTTTCCAGTTCGGCTGGGCTGAATAGCATCGTCGTCGAAAACCTGCAATCTCCCAGGGAGATCAGGGCGTATGGGTTGCAACAGCGGGAGATGGAACGCTTTGGCTTATGCAGTCGGGAGGGCTTGCGGATGCAGGCCAAGTTGGCGCGTTACGATAAGTCTCTCTCGCCTTTGCTCGAAGCGGTTTCCGCCTGCGGCATCGCGTTGGCGGTTTGGTTTGGGGCGGGTGCCGGGATGCAGTACCAGGATTTAATCACGATTATCACTGCGATCTATATCGCCTATGACCCGATTAAGAAATTGGGCCGGATGAATAATCTGATCACCATGGCGGAGTCAGGACTTTCGCGCCTGGAAGAGGTTCTCGACGCCCCTATCGATGTCGCAGATCTGCCAGAAGCTAAGCCGCTCGCCCGGGTGCGCGGAGCCATCGCCTTTGAGGGGCTCACTTTTGCTTATGGTGAGGAAGTCATCCTTAATTCGCTCACGCTGCAGATTCCCGCTGGGCAATCGGTGGCACTCGTTGGGCCCAGTGGCGCCGGTAAGAGCACTTTCGTTAACTTAGTCCCGCGGTTTTTCGACCCCCAGCAGGGCTTGATTAAGGTCGATGGCCTGAATGTCAGGGAAGTTCGGCAAGCTGATTTACGGGCTAATATTGCCTTGGTTTCCCAGGAGCCCGTTTTGTTTAATGAAAGCATCATGGAGAACATCCGCTTAGGACGTGCGAGCGCCACCGATGCGGAAGTCTTGGCCGCGGCGAAATGAGCTGGGGTGTCTGACTTCATTCAATCCTTCCCCGAGGGGTTTGCAACGCGCGTGGGAGAACGCGGCTCGCGTCTATCCGGCGGCCAACGCCAGCGCATCTCCATCGCCCGGGCTTTTTTGAAAGACGCGCCTATCCTAATCTTAGATGAGGCCACTTCAGCCTTGGACACAGAAACGGAGCGCGGCATCCAGCAGTCGCTCTCCTTCCTGATGAAAGGCCGGACGACATTGATCGTGGCCCACCGTTTTAGTACGATTCGAGATGTGGACCGTGTCTTAGTGTTTGACGCTGGTTGCATCGTAGCGGATGGCTCGCGCGAGGAAGTCTACCGTTCCTCTGAGCTCTTCCGTCGCTTGTGGGATAACCAATCCAAGGGCCTCGCTTAAGGTGCGTATCTTGGTTGTAAAATTCTCCGGACTCCGCGGTGCGTTGGCCGCGACAGCGGGTATACGCTCGATTCGCGAGCGCCACCCTGGCGCGACATTTACTTTTGTTACGCTCCCTGACTCGGAGCCCGCGCTCGAGGGTTGCCCGCCCGTCGTCGAGGTTCTGGGGGTTAATCCCTCGCAAGGCCTATTCTCAGTCATCGCCCACCTGCGTCGGCAGCGTTTCGACGTGGCCATCGCTTTGGGCGGACATCCCCGGGCGTTGCGTTTGGTAGCCTTAAGCGGGGCACGTAAGCGCGTCTGTGCGGGGCATGCCTCATTCTTATTGCGTCCGTTTTATCACCGCGAAGTTTTTGGCACCGCCGTCGATCCCCATGAGGCGGCGCGCGATCATGAAGTGATGGCTCAGGCTTTAGATTTTCATGCCGAGCCGCCGGCGATGTGGTTTGCGCCGTCCCGCATGCAGGAGCACGGCCTTTTGGTCGAAGATCGGCGCTACGCAGTGATTCATCCTGGGTCGTCGCGGCCGGAGCGGATTTTAGAAATTGATAAGTGGGCCTCCGTGGCTCGCGAGCTCGTCAGCAATTATGCGGTCGATCGCATCGTGATTTCAGCGGGGGTCGCTGGCGAAGAGCGGATTATGGCGGAAGCGTTGTGTGGCCTGATCGGCCCGGTGGCGATGTCTACGGCCGGTCGACTCCGCTTTGCGCAAGTGGCCAAACTCATTCAAGGTGCCCGCCTATTCTTGGGCGCGGACTCCTCCGTTTTACAATTGGCGGCGGCCGTGGGCACTCCTGTGGTCGGTGTTTTTGGTCCATCTGATTATGCCCGTGCCCGCCCCTGGGGGACTATTAACCGAGTGGTGCGTATAGACACGGCTCATTTTGAAGGAGAAGCTCGGCAGGATTATCTTGCACGCATGGACCGCGCCCTCGCACGAATCACGCCGGTGCAAGTTTCGCGGGCGGCCGAAGAAGTCTTACGCATTACAGCGCTTTGATTCCTCCGCTTGACCTCTCGCCAGCCGCCCCGACAGTGAATCGGTGACTCCCGCCGAGAATCATTATGACGCTGTTATCATCGGCGCAGGCATGTCGGGTCTGGCCGCTGCCGTTCGGCTAGCGATGTACGATCGGCGCGTATTGGTCCTGGAACGACACAACGCCCCCGGAGGCTTAAATTCTTTCTATGCCAAGGGCGGCCGCAAATATGATGTCGGCCTGCATGCCCTTACTAATTGGGTGCCGGAGGGGGTGAAGGGCGCTCCGCTGGTCAAGCTGATGCGTCAATTGCGTATCCGGCGCGAAGAATTAGACTTATGCCCGCAATTCGGATCAAAGGTGACCATGGCTGGGAAAAACCTCCGGCTTAATAATCGCTACGATGATTTATTGACCGATGTGGCGACCGAATTTCCGAAATCAGTCGATCGGTTCCGCGAGTTAGATGCCTGGATTGCGGGGCTTGATGAGGCCGCGCTCCAGGCGCATGGTGGCTCGGCACGGGCTTTGCTCGATGAACGCCTCGGCGACCCGTTGCTGCGCGACATGCTGCTCCTCCCTACCTGTTTCTATGGCAGCGCGCTCGAGGATGATATCGAAGTATCGCAGTTCGCCGTGATGTGGCGCTCACTATTTCGCGAGGGTTTTGCGCGGCCGTTTATCGGAGTCCGCCAAGTCGTCCGCATTCTCTTGGCCCGTTGTCGGGAGCACGGGGTCGAGCGTCGCATGAAGTGCGGGGTAAAATCGATGGAGGTTAAGGCGGGTCGCGTGGCAGCCTTACAGTTAGATGACGGCACGGAAGTAACCGCGGCGGCGATTTACTCATCGGCCGGAGCCGTGGAGACGCAGCGTCTGCGCTCGGATGTCTTGCCGCAGGTAGGCACTTCGGAGATTGGGCGCCTGGGCTATGCCGAAACTATCGCGACTTATGAGCCGACCGCATTTCAGAATTTCAAATGGCAGGACACGATTATTTTCTTCTGTGACGATGAGCGCTTTACTTACCGCTCGCCGGCATCGCTCGTCGATCCGCGTTCCGGCGTAATCTGCATTCCGAATAATTATCATTACGGCGAGGGTCGGGCGCTGGATGAGGGCTGGCTGCGCGTCACCGCTCTGGCCAATCACGACGCCTGGTGCGCTTTGCCCGAGGACGAGTATCAAGGCCGCAAGCAGGAGTGGTGCGGGCGATTGAATCGCGTTGCCCGGGCGCACTTACCCGCGGTTTCAGATGGGTCGCATGATACGGCCTTGACGTCGACCGATGTCTTTACCCCGCGCACGGTCCGCAAGTTTACCGGGCATTTGAACGGGGCTATTTACGGTTCACCGGTGAAGCGACGGGATGGTCGGACCAATCTGACGAATCTCTTCCTGATCGGAACGGACCAAGGATTCCTTGGGGTCACGGGCGCAATGCTGTCTGGTATTTCGATGGCGAACCTGCATGGTTTGAAGGCGTAGTCTTTCCCCATGCGCGAGTCCCCTATTACCGCCGTCAATGAGCGTCCGCTCTGGCGCGACCTTGCCCAGCCGGCGGTCATCGTCGGGGCCTTGGGGTATTTCGTAGATATTTACGACCTGACGTTGTTCATGACAATCCGTAAGGACAGCCTCACCAGCCTCGGTCTCGGGCATCTGATCAGCGGAGCCGCTTGGTATCAGGATCTGCTTTCTTGGCAGATGATGGGTATGCTTATCGGGGGAATTCTTTTTGGCATCCTTGGGGACCGGATGGGGCGGTTGACCACGCTGTTCGGTTCTATCCTGCTTTATTCCATCGCGAATATCGCCAATGGCATGGTGCATAGCTTTGAGGCTTACGCGACTTGGCGCTTCATCGCTGGTCTTGGCTTGGCGGGTGAGCTGGGTGGATGCATTGCGCTCGTCTCTGAAACGCTTTCGAAGGAACGTCGAGGTTATGGTACTGCCTTGGTCGCTACGGTCGGCGTCTTTGGCGCCGTCGTCGCCGGTTTTATGGCGGATCATGTTGGTGATATCGGTCGCGTGGTGGGAGGTCTTTTCGGCACGACGGTCGAGGGTTGGCGCATGAGTTATTTCATCGGGGGCGGATTGGGTCTGATGCTGCTGGCTTTGCGGGTCGGGGTGCGAGAGTCCGGCATGTATCATCAGGCAAAAGAGCATGCGGAAGTCGGCTCCGTGGCCCGCGGAAATTTCTTTGCCCTGTTTTCCAGTCGCGAACGTTTTGGGCGCTATCTGCGTTGTATTCTGATCGGTCTACCAACTTGGTTTATGATCGGAATCCTCGTGCAGCGGGCCTCTACCGTGTTCGCGCCGGCCGCTGGGATCCAGGGCGAGCCAATCAAGGATAACTGGTCCGTCGCCGCTTTTTATCTCGGGCTTACTTTCGGCGACCTTGCCAGCGGCATTGCGAGTCAGCTGCTTCGTTCGCGGAAGAAGGTCGTACTTGGATTCCTCCTCTTCAGCTTGGTCTGCGTCGGCGTGTATCTCTTCGGGACATCGGGCTGGACTTCCACCGCTTACTACCGGCTTATTTTCCTAATGGGCTTCGGTATGGGCTATTGGGCGCTCTTTGTGACGATTGCGGCTGAGCAGTTTGGCACGAACCTGCGGGCCACCGTTGCGACCACGGTGCCTAACTTTGCCCGTGGTTCGCTGGTGCCGTTGACTTTCCTTTTTACGTTTTTGGCGATGCCCCTGAATCAGGCGCGGGTCGTGCCATCGATTGCCGGGGCGATTCTTGGCCTGATTTGCTTCGGCGCTGCTTTCATCGCCCTATGGACGATGGAAGAGACCTTTGGCAAAGACCTGGATTATCAGGAGAAAGAGTAAGCCTACTTACTGGCTGGACCGGCTTTATCCGAAACGCAGCGGAAGCCGACATGGTTCGTCGAAGTCAAGGTGTCCAGTCCTTGCCGGGAGGTCGCACGATAGCGGAAGCAATAGGCCTCGTCGCAGAGCCACGATCCACCGCGGATGACGTGCTGGCCGTAGCCGGTCTTCTCGGGGTCGTAGCCGATGGCTGGCCCGACGGGATTGTATTTGGCTGATTTAGCATACCAGTCGATACCGTACCAATCTTCGCACATCTCCCAGACGTTGCCTGCCATGTCGTAGAGGCCATAGCCATTCGGCGGGTAGGATTTTACGGGTGCGACATAATTAAAGCCATCCGAAGCCAAGTCGGTGGCGGGGAATTTTCCCTGCCAGTGGTTGCACATGTATTTGCCGTTGGGACGTTCTTCGTCGCCCCAAGTATAGTTTTTATCTATTAAGCCGCCGCGGGCGGCGTATTCCCATTCAGCTTCGGTGGGGAGACGTTTACCCGCCCACTTGGCAAAGGCTTGGGCGTCTTTATAGGTTAGGCAAAGGACCGGGTGGTTCATGCGATCCTTGATCGAGGAGTCGGGCCCTTCCGGTTGGCGCCACGTTGCCGCGACGGTAAATTTCCACCAAGGCAAGTCGCCGGCGCCGCACTGAAAGGGGTTAACGCCAGCAGTGTGTTTGAACAGGAGTGATCCGCCTTTGAGGTATTCGGGTGAGGGAACGTCAGGAAAATCGCGCGGGTCGAGGTTCTTTTCCGCGTCCGTGAGATAGCCGGTGGCATCAGCGAAGACTTTAAACTGGGCATTGGTCACTTCGGTGACGTCCATCCAAAGCCCTTTTACTTGGACAGTGTGTCCGGGTTTTTCCTCATTATGTTTTTCATCCGCCTTATCGTTGCCCATGGTGAACTCTCCGGCTGGGATCCAGACCATCGCGCTGACTTCAGATGGATTGATGATGGCCGGCTTGTTCTTCCAGAAAGAGACGGCAAAGGGGGCGACGATGAGGATCGCGGCAATCGCAATGATGAGCCGGCGGGCTTTGGTCGCTTGGGGGGTGGGGGCAGTAGGGTCCATGAAAGTTAAGGGGAGGGCTCATGGTAGCAGGGGGGCGTGCGTGGTCGAACCTTTGTTGGGGGGCTTGGTCTATGCTATCGTCTCGCCCTTGGCCGATTTTGTCTTTTAAACCTAAGTTTCATCTATGAGTTCAACCCAAGCAGAGGCCCTCCAGATTTTTCGGGATTCCAAGGCTTTGTTGCAGGGGCACTTCCTTTTGCGATCTGGGCTGCACAGCGGGCATTTTTTCCAATGCGCTCAGGTGTGCCAATATATGGACAAGGTCACGCGTCTCATCGAGTTACTGAAGCCAAAACTGATGGCATACCCTTGTGATACTGTGCTGGCTCCAGCCATTGGCGGCTTGGTGGTCGGGCAGGAAGTTGCCCGCCAATTAGGCGTGAGGTTTGTTTTTGCGGAAAAAGACAATGACCGTCTCGTCTTGCGGCGGAATTTTACCTTCCGCCCGGGCGAACGAGTCTTGATCGCAGAGGACGTCGTGACCCGCGGGGGCCGCGTGCAGGAATGCCTTGATATCTTGAAGGCCCACGGGGCCGAGGCGGTAGCAGTGGCGACCCTGGTCGATCGATCTGGCGGGCAGGCAAAATTTACGACCCCCTTCGTTTCGCTGTTGGAACTGACCTTTCCGACCTATGCGGCCGATAGTCTGCCGCCAGAGTTGGCTAAGTTACCGGTAACCAAGCCCGGCTCCTAAGCTTCGCCTGTGAGGCTTAATTGAGAGCCTTTTGATGGTATAATCGCCATTAAGTAGGGGTTAGGTCGCCTTGTGCCTTGCGCCTTGTCGGCGGCTTCCTTACGCCAGCGTTCTCTTTTTCTATGGATCGCAAAAACTTCCTTCTCGGTATGGCGTGCATGGTCGGCGCCTTCGCTCTTTTCTTCTTTACGAAGCCAGCTCCCGCGCCAGTCGGTAAGGCCCCCGTGGCCGCGGTTAGCCCGGGTGCGCCTGCAGTGGCGGTGGCTAAGACGGTCCCAGCCCTGGCCGCTTCCGGTATCACGGGGCAGGCCGTGGAAGCCGCTACCGCCCAGCGTTTTGTCCGAGAGAATGGCGCGATCCGTGTGACTTTTACGAGCCGCGGGGGTGCGGTGGAGAAAGTCGAGCTGATTCATGAATACGCTGATGTCGAAAAACATGACCGGGTTTTCTTTAATCAGGGGAATAGTGAATCTGCTCTCACGTTGGCGGTCCAGAATCCGATCACGAAGTCGATTGATGTCCTGCACTCCGAGTTCAAGGTCCAGACGCCAGAAGTGGCGAATGCGATCACCTTGGTCGGCACTTTGGCTGACGGCTCAAAGGTCATCCGGAGCTACTCTTTCGCCGCCAAGGAAACGGAAAACGCTGAGCCTTACTCTTTACGGTTTTCGACTAAGGTCATCCCGGCGGCGGCAGGCGTTCCGGCGCCCCGAGTTTGGGTCTCGACGGGCTGTTGGCGTCCGACCGTCGGCGATTCCGCCAACCAATTCCTGTCCGTACTCGCTTCCGACGGCGATGAGCTCACGCGCGTAGGTCTTGATGTCTTTACGGATTCAAGCGGCCTCTTCGGCTTAGGTGCGCACAAAGCTCAGGTTGAACACCCTGTCGCCTCGGCGGCCAAGCCCCTCGCTTGGGTGGCCTCCGGCAACCAGTTTTTCGCTTCGATTGTCCGGGCTGATCCAGCGGTACGCGGAGTGCGGACGGATGTCCTGGTCCGTCCCGTCGAATTTGATGGCGGCAAGCGGGGCGTACAGGCCTTTGCGTCCTGGGAGTCGCCGCTGGGGGCTGATTTATCTTCTTATGTCGAAGGGGATTTCTTCGTCGGGCCGAAGGAATATGCCCGACTGGCGGCGCTGCCGGATAGCCAGGTTTCTGTCCTGCAATTCTCCAAACTGCTTGGCTTCATTTCTTTTGGTGCAATCTGTAAGTTACTCTTAGCCTGTTTGGGTGGCGTGCATTGGTTGCTGGCTTGGAGTGGTAGCTGGGCTTGGGGTTGGGCGGTCGTCGTGCTGACGATTTTGATCAAAGTGGTCACCTGGCCGCTGACCGCTACGCAGCAGAAGGCGGCGAAGAAGATGCAAAAGTTCGCCAAGCCGATGCAGGATATCCGCGAGAAGCATAAGGATAATCCCGAGAAGATGCAGAAGGAGCTCATGAAGCTTTACCAAGAGAACAAAATCAACCCGTTCGCAGGTTGTCTGCCCATTCTCATCCAGATGCCGATTTTCTTCGGTCTCTATACGGCTTTCCAGACTACCGTAGAATTGCGGCTGCATTCGTTTCTATGGGTTTCCGACCTTTCGGCGCCCGACACCTTGTTCCATATCGCTAATATTCCCGTAAATATTCTGCCGATTCTCATGGGTCTGACCATGTGGCAGTCGATGCGGATGACGCCCAATCCGTCGGCGGATAGCTCCCAGAAGACGATTTTCCTGATGATGACGCTGCTTTTCCCCGTCATCTGTTACACCATGCCGGCTGCTTTGACCCTTTATATGACGGTGCAGAACCTGTTGACGATGCTGCAGGCTTGGCTTACAAAAGATGAGGCCGTCGAAGTGATTCTCCCTCCTTCGGGCAAGAAAGCTAAAGGCTGATTTTCCACCCCCAACTCTCCATGTCTGGTCATAGTAAATGGCACACGACGAAGCGGCACAAAGCCGTGATCGACGCTAAACGCGGAAAAATCTTTTCCAATTTAGCGAAGGAGATCACCTTGGCGGCCCGGGCCGGCGGAGGAAACCCTGAGACGAATAGCCGCTTGCGCACCCAGGTTGATAAGGCCCGCGGCGCCAATATGCCGGCGGATAATATCAAGCGTGCCATCCAGAAGGGTACCGGCGAAATCCCTGGCGTCGTCTACGAAGAAATTACCTACGAGGGCTATGGCCCGGCGGGCGTCGGACTGATCGTCGAAGTCACGACGGATAACAAGAACCGTGCAGCGGCGGAGATTCGGCAGGCTTTTGGCGATAATGGCGGTAACATGGCGCAGACGGGGGCGGTTTCGCACAGTTTCCAGCGCAAGGGTCAATTTCTGATTGGGTCATCCCAGATGGGCGAAGATGCCCTCATGGAGCTCGTACTCGAAGTCGGTGCCGATGACGTGGTCAATCACGGCGATCACTTTGAAGTCCTCTGCGCGGTCGCCTCTTATGATGTCGTCGCGAAAGCCTTGCAGGGCAAATCCGTCAAGCCGGAGTCGAGCGAGATCGCTTATATCACGAGCGTACCTATGCCCGTGACGGACGCGGCGGTGGCGAAGCAAGTCTTCGAGCTTATTGATGCGTTAGAGGCCCTGGATGACGTGAAGGCCGTGCACGGCAATCACGAGATTGACGAAAAGTTAATCGGGTAAAATTTTGACGGATTTACGGGAGGGCGATTCGAATGAATTTGATACGATAACTTCGCACCTGTTGATTCATGAAGTCCCGCGGTATCTGGTGCTGGTCGGCGCTAAGCCGGAACATCAGCGATTAATGGCTAAGTTTGGTCTACCGATCATTTCATTAGATCAACTGCTTGCGTGACGACAGGAGCTCGCCGAGAAGCGGCTTCCCCAAGGTTTATTTCGTAATATCCTTCTCAGGGGCGGGACATGACTGTAGGGTGGCTGAGAAGTGGCCGCACCTTATCGTAAATCTAGCCGAGATGCTTCCGGGGTTCGCACCGCGGCCCGGGCGGTGATTTTGCATGAGGACAAAATCCTTGCCGTTCGAATCCGGACGGAGGAGGGGGAATTTCTGGTCCTTCCAGGGGGAGGCCAAAATCACGGCGAAACGCTTACCGATACCGTGCGGCGCGAAGTGCTGGAAGAATTGGGCTTAAAGGTGACCCCGCTGGCGTTGCTCTATGTAAGGGAGTATGTCGGTAAAAATCATGGGATGTTTCGTATTCACGGGCATTTCCACCAGGTCGAGGTGGTCTTTCATTGTAAGTGTGAGGATTTATCCCCTATCGGCGGCGGCCAAGAGCATGATCGACGTCAGATCGGGTTCGAGTGGTTACCTTTGGCCAATCTGGCCGATTATCCCTTATCGCCAAAGGGCTTGGGGGATGTGATCGCCAAGGCCTTAAAGGACGGTGCCGCGACGTATCTGGGCGATATTCATTGAAGGCTTGCCAGCGGGCAGCTGCCTCACTTTGTTCACCTTCCGCCTTTTTGGGGGTATAGCTCAGTTGGTTAGAGCGCCTGATTGACATTCAGGAGGTCGATGGTTCAAGTCCATCTACTCCCACCACTTCGAAGCCCCGGCCTGAAAAACTCAGTCCGGGGCTCTTTGTTTGGTGGTTTGGATACCTTTTTACTCGCACAGCCCCGCCCCTTGTCCCTACCCCTATAGGCCTTCATTTTCCATCATGAGCAGCACCAACATCACCGACATCACCGCCCGCGAGATTCTCGATTCCCGCGGCAATCCCACCATCGAAGTCGACGTCCGTCTCGCTTGTGGCTCTCTTGGTCGCGCCGCCGTGCCGTCTGGCGCCTCGACCGGCACTTACGAGGCCCACGAACTTCGCGATAGTGACGTGAGCGCCAAGTCCTTCCCGAAGGGCATCGACCCAAAGAAGCGTTACAATGGCAAGGGCGTCCTTAAGGCCGTCGCCAATGTGAACGAAGAAATCGCCCCCATGCTCGCCGGCGTAGATGCTCAGGACCAACTTACCATCGACAAGGCCATGATCGAACTCGATGGCACTAAGAACAAGAGCAAGCTGGGCGCGAATGCCATCTTGGGTGTCTCGATGGCCGTTGCACGCGCTTCGGCTGATGCGTTAGGCCAACCTCTTTATCGATACATCGGTGGTCCGAACGCCAAGGTTCTGCCGATTCCCCTGATGAACATCATGAACGGTGGCGCCCACTCGGATGCCCCCGTCGACATCCAGGAATTCATGGTGGTGCCCTCCGGCGCCAAGTCCTTCAGCGAAGCCCTCCGCATGGGCACCGAGATCTTCCACGCTCTCAAGAAGGTGCTCAAGGCCCAGGGTCTCTCCACCTCCGTCGGCGACGAAGGCGGTTTCGCGCCCAAGGTTGCTTCGAATGAAGCCGCCCTCGAGGCCATCGCCGCGGCCGTGAAGGCCGCCGGTTATAAGCTCGGCAAGGAAGTCTTCCTGGCGCTCGACGTGGCCGCCTCCGAATTCTACGACGAAAAGACCGGCAAGTATACCTTCCATAAGTCTGATAAGTCTCAGCGCAACTCGGAGCAGATGATCAAGTTCTACCAAGACCTCCAGAAGCGTTACCCGATCGTCTCGATCGAGGATGGTTTCTCCGAAGCCGATTGGACTGGCTGGAAAAAGGCCACCGACGCCATGGGCGCCAATACTCAGCTCGTCGGCGACGACCTTTTCGTCACCAACACCGAGTTCCTCTCGCGTGGCATCAAGACCAAGACCGCCAACTCGATTCTCGTGAAGGTGAACCAAATCGGTTCGCTCACCGAGACCTTCGATGCCGTGGCGATGGCCCAACGCGCCGGTTACTCCGCGATCATTTCGCACCGTTCGGGCGAAACCGAAGATGCGACCATCGCGGATATCGCTGTGGGTCTCAACGCTGGTCAGATTAAGACGGGTTCGCTTTGTCGTTCGGATCGTGTCGCCAAGTATAATCAACTTCTTCGCATCGAGGGCGAGTTGGGCGAGCACGCGATCTACGCCGGCAATACCTGCAGCTGGGGCGAATAAGTTCTGGATATAGGCAAAGCAAAGGGCCGCCCAGTGGGCGGCCCTTTTTATTGGGATGAATCATCCGTGGTAATGAATGATGGGCGCCCGTGGGAAGGGACGCGATGGTGATCGCGTCCCTACCTCGACTCCAGACCAGCAGAGTTCACCGCGACGACTTCGTATTTCGCACCAGGCTTGGCGCCTTTGTCGACGAAGCGCATTTGTGCCAGCGGCTGATTGGGGGTGTCGCCGTAACTCATCCCCTGAAAGAGCGGGCGGCCGAAGGGGTTGACCAATTTTTCAGGCACCCGACCAACGACCTGTCCATCCTTAAGGACGATGAACTGGCGAATGCCGCTTTCGAAATCGGCATAGGCATCCCAGGAGATTTCAACGCCGTCGCTGGTGGGCTTGACGGCGACATTGAAGGGCGCCGGCGGCGGGGTGGTATCAGACGTCGAGCCCATCTTGACGTATTCCGTCCAGGCCTTGGCGAAGGCGGCGTTCGGCAGCCAGTTGGTCTCGGCCTTATCGCCGGAAAATTCGCCAGCGGGTTTGGCTTCGCTGCCGAGCAGAGGCGAGATCCAGCCTTTCGACTGGTCGATCTTGCGGAGCTTATTGCCGGATTCCGGCAGACGAAGTTCTAGGCACGCGTCAAAGAACGCGATGGCGGCGTAGCGCTGGTCGCCGGTCTGGTGCGAGGTAAGAGGATCCGGGGCGAAGCCGATCGGGGCGCCCTTGGCGCGGTAGGCCTTGAACATCGCGAGGTTGCCGGTCCAGGCGGTGTTGAAGCGCTTGTCGCCATTCTCTTTCATGCCCGGATTGGACATCATGGGGATTTCGTAGGCTTCGGGAGGGAGGACGACTTCGGGAATCTGGCGCTCCTTGGTCTTGTCTTCGGGCTGCTGCCAATAGGAGTAGGCCGTGCCGGAGCGGAACCAGATGGCCACGATACGCTCGGGGTATTTCGCCTGCATGATGCTCGACCAGAAGCCGCCACCGCTGTGGCCCCAGAGGCACCAGGGGGCGGTCGCGATCTCGGGGTGGCCGCTTTGCTTGGCGAGGTCGGCCAGGGCCTGCAGGTAGGTCTGGTCGGAGCCATTGCGCGGGTCGCACCACATGCGGCAGTTGGCCTTGTCGGGCTCGCCAATCACCGGGCCGACGAGGGCGCAGTTCCATTTGCGGGCGAGGGCCTGCCAGTGGAGGTCGTCGGCGACGGTGACGGCGCTTTTATTTGAGCCTGCGCCGCAGCCGTGCTGGTGGACGATGATGCCGCGGACGGTCTTCACGCCCTCGGGCAGCCAAAGATTATAGGTCGAGGCGAAGATGAGTTCGCCGGGCTTGTCCGAGGCCGGGTAGCTGACGGTGTATTTGGCGCCGTCGGCCAGGGCGGCCAAGGGCAGAAGGAGCAGGGCGATGAAGTTTCGCATGGGGTTGTCTTATGGACAGCCAGAAATCCCTTTGGTTCAAGCCAGCGTTAGCTCATTGCCGACAGGAAAGCGGATTGCGCGTAGCGGTGAGCTTGGCCAAGTTCACCGCATGGGCATACGCGAAGACTTCCTCGCCAAACTCGCCGTGTTGAAAGAATCGGCGAGGGCGCGAAATGCCACGCTCTTGGCCGGCCGTCCGGCGAAGGTGCTGACGGCCGAGGAACTCGCCAAGGGGCATCCGAAAGTTTCTGCGATCATCGGCTTTCAGGCGATCGTCTATGAGACCCGCATGGGTAGGTTTTTCGGCTGGTTCTGGCTGACCTTCACCTCTGTCCTTTGCGTAGCCATGTTTTACGGGCTTTCCCGCGGCTCTGTGAAAGTGAGTGGTACCCTTGTTGAGCAGGCCGCCTGGTGGCACTACCTTGGGCTGGCGTTGTTCTACGTCCCGTTCTTCCTCATCGGCTTCGCCTTCACCGTCGCCCGCTATCGCGTCGAGCTGACGGATGCCATAATCGTCGTGCGCTGGCGAATCCTGCCCTATGTCGGTTGGACTTGGCGCCTGCCGGTTGGCGACGAAGTCAAGGTGTCGCTGGCCTATCGAGGTTCGAGCGAGAACGATAAGCCCTCAGCGGCAATCGTGGTGGCCTCTCAGGGCAAGGATATCGACTTCGGAGCCTTCCTGGCCGATGACGTGAAGGAGTTTCTCGCCGGCGCCATCCGCTACTACTACGGCTCCGCAGAAGGTACGTCGGCACCGTTCATCACCAACGACTGAGGTTCAGTGCGTCGTCGGGTCGATGACGCGGAACTTGACGACGGTGTTGCTGGCCGGTTCGTAGAGCACCCCGATGCGTCCGTCCTTAAGGAGAGCCATGCTACTGTAGGCGAAGGGTCCAGGGAAAGTCAGGCGGGAGCTCGCCCACGTGCGGCCATCGTCGTGCGTGAGGCGCAGCGTGCCGTTGGCGCGCTTGGGTCCGGCGGCATTAAGGAAGGCGATGGTATGGTCATCCAGCCGAAGGAGACTGCCTTGGCAGATCGGGTCAGGTAGCTTGGCGTCTTCGGCGGCTTGGCTCCAAGTCTCGCCGGCGTCGTTCGACCAAGAGACCTTGCGGAGGCTGGCTCCTTTTCTCCAGCTGCGCGAATTCAGGTAAAGGCCGCCGCCCGCGGACTCGGCCACCTGGACTTCGTTAAGTTGGATCGTTTCGGTTTGCGGCACTTTTTCTCCGCGCTTCCAGGTGACACCAGCGTCGTCGCTATAGGCGACCCAGTTGAAGAAGTTCTTCTTCGCGTCCTGGGAGTTGAAGGGGATGACCAAGCGGCCAGCCTTGGGGCCAGACTTGAGCTGGATGCCGATACCGGGTCCGGAAGCGGTGGTGATGGCTTCGTCGGGCTTTAACGTCGCGGAGACATCGGTCGGCTTGCTCCACGTCACCCCATCGTCGTCGGAGGTGATGAAGCATGAGCGATTGCCCTTGGGGTCGGCGGGGCCTACCGGCAGTCCACCAAACTCTTTTCCGCCGGCCGGGAAGGTTTGATAGAAGAGGAAGATGCGGCCCGATTTCGTTTCCTGGATGAGGCATGGGTTGTTGCAGCTATCATCCCCTTGTTCGTAGGCGATGCGCGGCTGGGACCAAGTCGTACCTTCGTCCTTGGAGAAGGAAATCACCAGGTCGTTGCCGGCCTGGTCAGTGGGTTTGTCGCGGCCTTCGGCGACGGCGAGCAGCGTGCCCTTCTGCGTCCGTAGCAGCGAAGGGATACGGACCGAGGGGTGTGACAGGTTTTGCTTGGCCTCAAAGACGACGATGTCCGTTCCGTCCGCCGCCAATGATCTGAGGCAGAGTAGGCTGAGGAGGATA
Source organism: Verrucomicrobiota bacterium (assembly GCA_026397965.1). GTDB lineage: Bacteria > Verrucomicrobiota > Verrucomicrobiia > Opitutales > UBA953 > UBA953. The sequence goes on from JAPLTU010000040.1 coordinate 106,990, forward strand.
GCGATTCGCATCTTAGAAATTCCAGCTGAAGAAACCGATGGCTTCGAGTTCACCGATCATCTTCTTGGTCTCGGCGGCGTCGGGGTTGCCATTAGGCAAGCGGGCGGGTCCGAGCGGCACGCCGAGGTGGCCCATCAAGGCTTTAGCAGCACCCATGTAGCCACGTTTAGCTAAGATATCTACGACGGGTTGCACTTTCGCCTGTTCGGCTTCGGCCAGGGCGGTGTCACCTTTCGTCAAGGCGGAGATGACGCGCTGTAAGGGGCCGGGGTTGAAGTTATAGGTGCTACCCACGCCGGCGGTCGCGCCAGCTTGCATCGCTGCCAGGAACATTTCGTCGACGCCAAAAGGCATGTCGAAGCGGCCACCTGCGAGCGCCCGCGCCTTGCGGTAAGCGGCTAGGTCAGGGTTAGAGTATTTGATGCCAGCGAGATTCGGGATACGGTCTGCAGCCTGCTCGAGGAACTGGTCCGCGGGGAATCCGGTAATACCGGTCATACCCGGGATGTCGTAATAATAAAAAGGCGTGTTTGGCGCCGCCCGCGCGACCATCTCGCAGCAACCGATGAGGTCATTAATCGTGCGTGGCTTGAAATAGGAGGGCGCGATCATCGAGACGGCCTTGGCTTGGTTGCGTTCGGCCCGGGCGGCGAGCGCCGCCGCGTCGGTCAGGCAATTGGCGCCCACGTGGACGATGACGTCGATGCCGACATCGGGACCGACTTTTGACCACCGGTCGCTGAGGTCGAGGCGTTCTGCGAGCGTGAGGGAACTACTTTCGCCGGTCGTGCCCCCGATGAAGACCGAGGTGATACCATGGGAGCGCAGGAACTTAGCCTGCGGCTCGACGGCCGCGAGGTTGAGTCCACCTTCCGAATCGAAGGGAGTATGGGTGGCGGTACAGAGACCGGTGAATTTGAAGGAGGACATAATTAAGGAGTTTTAGTTGCCGATGGTTGTAAGCGAATGGAAAGGGCGATGCCTACGGAAAGCAAGGCGATGCCCGCGAAGACCCCAAAAATGCCGTTGAGCGGGACGGCTTGATCGCGCAGTGCCCCGAAGATCCAATCCGCGAAGCCTCCGCAACTGATGCTGACGAAATTCATCAGGCCATAGCCAGCGGCTCGGTTTTCCGGGCCCACGAGCTGACAAAGGATGGGCATACTATTGCAGTCAAAGAAACCCCAGCCGAAACCGAAAACGACCAGGAAGGATAGCGCGACGATGAGCGAAGAGGCGTTGCCGACGCCGAAGAGGGCAGGCAGAAGTAGGAGCACGCCGATCGCACTTACATAGATGCGCCCGCGCGGATTCTGCCTTGTCCAGCGGTCGGCAATCCAGCCACCGATGAGCACGCCGGCAATCGCCGCTACTTGCCAGTAGAGCACCGCCGAGACGCCGGCCTTACCTTGGCCCAGGTGGAAACGCTCGCCCAGGATATCAGGCATCCAGTCTCTAACGATCCATGCCGCCATGGCCGGCAGCGTGAAGTAGAGGATGAGTTTTAGGAACTCGCGGTTGCGAGCCAAGGAGGCGATGGCTTCCCTGGGGTTGAGTCCGGCGACGGCCTCCGCGGAGGCCGGCTTATTCTTAAGAAAGATAAATAGGGGTAACGCGTAGAGGATGCCGAGGAGGCCGCACCAACCGAAGGCGCCGCGCCAGCCGAAGTCTGGACTGTCGGCCGCATAGCCCGCGAAGCCGCCGATGATTACGCCGAGATAGATACCCATCTGGTGCAGCCCAATGGCGCGCGAGCGGGTGGCGCCGACGTGGTAATCGGCGATGAGCGCGAGCGCGGCAGGGATGTAAAAGGCTTCGCTGATACCCATGACGGCGCGCGTCGCCAATAGTTGATCGTAGCTGTGGACATGGCCTGTCGCCCAGGTCACGACGGACCAGGTAAAAAGACTGAAGCAAATCACGTGGCGGCGGCTCATTCGGTCGGCCAGGAAGCCGCCGATTGGGCTGAAGATTGCGTAGACCCATTTGAATGAACCGAGAATGAAGCCCCAGTTCGCCGCCGTGGCGATGTCGGGCAAATCCTTCATCATCGAAGGCTTCATCGTCGCGAGCATCTGCCGATCCAGGTAATTAAGAAGTGCTACGGGGATGAGCAGGGCGACGACGAGCCAAGCGGTGCGGCTAACGGAGGATGTTGGGTTCATCGGTATTCGAGAGGAATCGTCCAGCTGCTGACCTTGGCGGTCCGGAAGCCAGGTTTGTTTTCACCGCCGACTGTCACGAGGTCATTGCCGAGTCGAAGCAATGGTGCGGTGACCACGGGGTGGGGCCATTGCCCGACGACTTTGACTTGTAGTCCGGTCACGGCGATGATGTTGCTGGAAAGCCCCGGGTGGTCTTGGGCTGGCTTAGGATAATGCTGGCCGTCGTCGCCCCCGACGAAGAAAAGCGTCTCGCCGACGGCGACGCCTGGCCCGGCGGCCGCGACGATAGGGTGAGTGAGCTGAGCGTCTTTTGGCGCGGTGCGGAAATCATTCAAGAAGACTTTGCTTTGGTAGACGCGCGTTGATTTACCATCTGTGGCTGTGAGTAAGCAGCCGCTACCGTAAAAGAGAAAATCTCCCGTCGACCCGCAGAGAGGGAGGATGCCATGCGGGGCAGTGGCTTCGAAGGTGCGCCAAGCGGAGTCGGGTTTGCTGAGATCAAAATCACTCCACCCCAGTTTGGTTTTAAGCGCGTCCGGTTCGGATGAGCCACCCATCAAGATGAGTCGACCCTGATGAACCGCATGGCCAGCGTAAGCGCGTGGCGTGGGCAACAGCGTAAGCGGTTTGATTTGTCCGTCAGAGTTGATCTGCCAAGTGTTTCTGAGGTGGGTGGTGGCATTGCCGCCGCCGGCGAGGATCATGGACTTGCGATCGGTTGAAGAGCAGAACGCAGCGTAAGCGACCGGCTCGGGCATCTCGCCGATTTTGCGCCAATGCCAAGAACCTGTTTCACGGCTGAGTAGCAAGATGTCGCCATAGAATTTCTTGATGCCGCCATCCCAAGGTTTTTTATCTGGGAAATTCGAACCGCCGATGGCGAGAATCGCCTCGTGTCCGGCGTCATCCATAATCGTCACGGCTGCCATGCCGCCCCGGCCGAGACTGTCGGGTAAATCCGGTAAGGCTTCGGCGGCGAAAGAAGCGGAGCCGCTGCAGATTATCAGGATGAGTAAGATGAACGGCATGGGCGACCGCAGGGAATGTGATTAATGCCCTAAATAGACTTACCCCACCAGCCTCAATATTTAATCGTTACGCAACAACCAGCCTTCGGCCGAGCGAACGAAAGGTCGGATTTCGCCGTTCACGATCGCAAACCCATTGCTCCACTTGGTGCACCCAGTTGAGAGGACGGCGGACGAACCCTCTTCTTCGGAAGGCTTCCAGGTATCCGTCGTCCGGTTGTAAGAAAGAATCTGCTTGGAGAAGCCTGGGTGTTTGAGGGCTTCTACTTTGCCTGCTAATTTCCCGTCATCTCCGCCCAGAATCAGAATTTCATCATCCATGACCGGGCAGGGCGAAGGAGCGGCGGCTAGTGCGTGCGGGAGAGAGGCCAGTCGGCGCCATTCTTTGCCGAGCGTGAAGGCGTGGCAGTCGGTCAGGTATTCGCGCTCGACGTTTTTTACGCCAGGAGTGAGCGCCACGCCGCCGAACATATAAAAAGTATCTTTAGTGCCAGCGGATTGCGCGAGCATCCGGCCAGAACCCGCCCAGAGCGGGAGTTCTTTCCAGCCGCCGTTTAAATTCGCTAAATCAATCGCATAGGCGGCGGAAGATGCCGAAGTGGCCTCGGGGCGTTCGGTGCCTCCAGCGACAATGACTTTGCTGCCCACGAGGGCTCCGGTGGCGTAAGCTAATGGGCGCGGCAGGAAAGGGAAGGGGCGCACCTTGAGTTCGCCTTCTTCGATGGCGAGCGTGTAGCAATCCGCATAGTGCCGGTGAGCGTCGGCGCCACCAATCGTCAGGAGGCCTTGGCGAATGGAAATGCCGACCCCGTAGGCGATGGGCCGAGGAAGTTTACCGGCGATGGCCCATTTCTTGGAGCGCGTGCTGGCCAGGGTGTAAACCTGATCGTGCCAGGTTTTGACGCCGCCTTCCCAGGCTGGCTTATCTGGGTAATTCGAGCCTCCCGCACAGAGCAGTAGATCGGATGAGGTGCCAACGAAGGCACCGCCGACGCCGGGGGCGTTAGGGGTTTCAGGAAGACGGGACCAGCGCATAGACATGAGAGTGACCTCTACAGGAAGACACCAGAGGGTTGGGTGTCCAGAGATTAGGCAAAGCCACGCAAAATGATGTTAGGGTTAGCTTATAAAGGGGCGCTTTCTTGCGAGATTGGGCTTTTAGGCGCGGCGCCTCTGATTTTATAGACGAGGAGGATTTGTTTGACAGAGACGCCCCGACCTTGCCTTGATTAACCTCCTTTCGCACTGCCTGGTAGCTCAGCGGTAGAGCAGGTGACTGTTAATCACTTGGTCGTAGGTTCGATCCCTACCCAGGCAGCCAGAAAGGGCAATTTCAAGGCCGAGAGGCCTTCGGGTTGGCTTGGTCTTTAATCACGAGACCAAACCTTCTCCTTGACCACGGGGGGCGTTGTTGGAGGATGCAACAACTATGGGTCAACAGCTCAACAAAGTCATCAAACGTCGTCGTCGTCGGGCTTATCTCGAGCGCCAGAAAGATCGCGTCAAAGCCGCCCGCGCCGCTGCGAGCAAGAAAAAGGGCAAGAAGTGAACCGGTTGGTGAGCCAGACCTCTCTGTGGGTCGCGCTCACCGCGCTGGTCCTTGTCGGTTGCGATAGCCCTCCGCCCACGATGGTGGCGCTCAAGGGTATTGCTTATGTTCACGAACATCGCCGCAGTGAGGCGGACGTGGCCCGGGCTTCCGAAGCCTTCTACGCCAAAGAGCATCATGGCAATGATGTCGTTTTCCGCACCGAAGAACAAGAGCGTGCCGGGTATTATTTTTTCGTGAAGTTAGACGTCGATCCGCCGGCGGACGGTCGGCTGGTCCTCGAAGTCGTGCGCACCGAAAATACAAAACCCGAACGTTACGACTTTGCGGTGAATCTGAAACCGGCTTTTCCGTTCGGAGAATTCGTCATCGGTCTGACGGGTAAGCAAGCCGGGACCGTCAGCTGGCACCCCGTGGCTTGGCGGGTTTCGGTGGTCGATGCGCAAGGTAAATTTCTGGCATCTTCGCATAGTTTTCTTTGGGGTACGCCGCTCGACGTTAGTCAGCGCTAAGCACCATGGAGTCGCTTGCTTGGACTCCTTGGCGTCCCTTGCGTCTTCATACGGATATTTCGGCAGAAATATTAACGGAGCAATTGGATGGCGGTCAGTCTTTTCGCTGGGCGGCCCAACCTAACGGCAGCTGGACGGGTGTTTTTGGGCAAACGTTGGCACGACTGCGCACCGGCAAGCAGGGCTTAGAATGGAGTGCGCCGGTCGCCGATGCGGCCGCGGAAGAGCGCCTGTGCGAGTATCTTGATGCCGAGGGTAAGCAGGCCCGCTTGGCCGAGGCTTTGCCTTGGCGATCGGATTCGGTCTTGCGCGCGGCGATGGCCGCTAATCCTGGGTTGCGTATCCTGCGCCAAGATCCGCACGAGACGCTCATCGGTTTTTTATGCAGCTCCAATAAGCGCATTTTACAGATTCGGGTCATGGTCGCCGCCTTAGCTTCGAAGCTCGGGCGTCCGCTCGGCGGCGGGTTTTATGCGCTGCCGACTTGGGCGGTCTTGGCCGCGGCGGATGACGAAATTTTGCGAAGTTGTTCGCTCGGTTATCGCGCGGCTTATATCCGCGAGACTGCGAAGATCTTAAAGCAACGCCCGCAATGGGCGGCAGATTTTGCAAAGTTAACCACCCCGGAACTGATGGCGACGTTGCAGGAATTACCCGGGGTCGGTCCGAAAGTCGCCGCTTGCGTCACTTTGTTCGGCTTTGCTCGCCTCGAAAGTTTCCCCGTCGATACTTGGGTCGTGCAGGCGCTGAGTTCGGCTTACGGGCTCAAGGGCTGGAAACCTGAACGTTTAGAAGAGTTTGGGCGTTTGCATTTCGGCCCGGCCGCCGGACTAGCGCAGCAGTTTATTTTTTCAGCAGCCCGCCAAGGAGTCTTGCCTGCGGCGCCTGCGCTTGAAACTAAGACACGCCCCAAGTCTCGTAAATAATCGCTGGGGTAAGTGTCGTCGCCGGCGTACCGTAGGCGATCAGTCTGCCTTCGGATAATACGGCCACCTGATGGCAACGGCGGATAAAATTCATATCATGGGTGGCGATCACGCAGGCCGCGCCGGCGAACGCGAGATCCAGGCAGGCTTTTTGGACGAGCTCTTGTCGGGTGAAATCAAGCCCGACGGTAGGTTCATCGAGCAGGATGATTTTGCCAAACGGTTCGCCGAGCGAAGAAATAGCCAAGGCCAGGTGGGCAGATTTTTTCTGACCGACCGAGAGTTGGGAAAGTTGGCGGTGGCGTAAGTCGGCTAATTCCAGCCGCTCAAGCCAGGCGTCGCAGAGGGCGGGGTCGGAGCTGAGGAAGGGGAAATCAGCGAGAGTGAAATCCCACGCCGAATAAGCGGCTTGGGCGCCATAGGCACGCACGCTCGCCAAGAGGGCGGGCGGCGTGGTGCGCGGGTCGTATCCCGCCGTCGTGATTTCTCCTGTGGCTTGGGGAATCAGCCCAGCAAGTGCGCGGAGGAGCGTGGTTTTGCCCGCACCATTGGCTCCGGCGAGCGCGGTGACGGTCCCGAACGGCAGAGAAAGCGAGGCACCGTCCAGGGCACGATGACCATTGAAAGCAACGCTGACGCCCAAGGCCTGCACGGCGATCTCACTCATGGCTTCGCCTTGCTATCCAGATGAACAAGGGTGCGCCCAAGAGAGCCATCACCGCCGCGGCGGAAAGCGGGTTCTGGGGCCAGGCGGCGCGCCCGATGGTATCGGCGCAGAGCAGGAGTCCGCCACCAAGAAGCCCAGAGAGCGGCATCATGAGACGATGCCGCGGGCCGATGATGCCGCGGGCTAGGTGAGGCGCGAGTAATCCGATAAAGGCAACCTGCCCGACCAAGCAAGTGGCGGCAGCGGCGGCAAGGGCGGTCAGCAAGACGGCCCAACGGCGCGAGCGATTGACATCGCAGCCACTTGCTTGGGCCGAATCTTCGCCAAAAGAAAGTAGGTCGAATGAGCGACCGAGCGTCAAAAGGAGGCCCGAAGCAAAGGCGCAGAGGAGGCAAGGAAGCCAGATGAGTTCAAGGGTCGCCATGCCGAGCCAATCTCCGTAGGCACCGTTGGTCAGCAATTCGCGCGATTCATTGCTGCGGCTGGCGATGACTAAGGTACCAGCGGCCGTAAATGCATTTAAGCCCAGCCCGGTGATAAGAAGGCGCGTCGTGTTGCCGCGTCCGCTGATGAGCACGAGAAGAACGGAAGTCAGCAAGGCTCCCAGGAAGGCAGCGAGCGGTATGATCCATGGGCGCTGCCAGGCGAGAGCGGGAAAGGCTCCGAGCAGAATCGCAATCCCGAAGAGGGCACCGCCAAAAACACCGGTGAGTCCCGGGTCGGCGAGCGGATTACGGAAGACGCCTTGTTGGGCGGCGCCGCCGATGCCTAAGGCTAGGCCGGCCGCCAGAGCGGCCAGGATTCGTGGGGCTCGCAATAGCATCAACCCGCCGCCGTCCCCCCAGCCAGTTCCGGCCGAGCCGACAGATAAGGCGACAAAGATAAGAATAATTAAACCAAGAAGCCCCGATCCGAAGGCCAGCAGCGTGCGATTCATTTCCCGAGCTCTTTCAATAAGTCGCTCAAGGCATCCCGTTTCTTGGGCGTGGAATTCGCGGCAGGGGTCTTATTGTTGCCAGTGCTCGCAGGGGGCAACGCGGCGGGGTTACCTTCTTGGTAAGCGGAACCAGATTTGATCTTATCTAAGGCGGTCTGGAGGCGTTCGGATAGGTCGTTCTTCATGTCATTGAGCGAACCCGTGAGTTTGATGCCCGGCCCTTCGGTGAGGCCGTCGGGCTGAGGGATGCCGGAGCCAAAGCCTAAGGCGTTGAAATATTCCGCGAGCTCGCCGCTACCGCGTAACTGGGCATCGACGACCAAAGGCCAGTCAGAGAAAGATAGTTCGGGGCGCATGCTGATGCCGCCTTTGGCGCCGAGGTGGAGGGTTTTATTTTTAACCTCTGCCAAATCCAGTTTGATGGTCCCGGAGGCCAGGCGGCTCACGCGGAAGTCCGCCGTGTCATAATTAAAATCAGAAAGTATCTTCTGCAACTTAGCCGCCGCCGAAACGGCAGCGCCCATCTTGGCGATCTTTTCGCCCTGGCCTTTATTTTTCGTGAGGGCACCGGCCAGCATCGCGAGTCCACCGAGGGTTTCGCCAATCTGCCCGGCTTTGTCCGCCATTAGAGCGGTGCCGCCGGTGCGGCCGCCAAAGGCCTGAAGACGGCCGCCCCGGGAGCTGACGATGGCATCCAGTTGAAGTTTGGACGGGAGTTCTGCCGCGGTGCCGGCGATACTCACGGCGTGGAGGTCGGCGTCGGCTTTACCTTGGACGTATTCTTTGATGACGGGGAAAGCTTTGGCGAGCCCGCCGAGCTCAAGCTGCTTGATGCCTAACTTGCAATCGAGCACGTAAGGTCCGTTACTCGTGGTGGGCTGAAAGGTGAGCTTGCCGAGACCTTCCAAATCTCCTTCGGCCAGTTTGCCTTTGAGGCTCAGGAGGCGGAGGGATTTTTCGTCCCCCTCGGCTTGCAGGATGATTTTCTCCGCGATGACCCCGAAGGCGCTGGCTTGGCCGATAGTAAGATGGAGTTGACCGGTTTGGTTATGCCAGAAAGGGCTGAGGTCGGGTTTAGGTTTCAGGGTCACCTTCGGAACGGGTTCGTCGGCTGATTTTGGCATCAGGGAGACGAAGTCATCGACGGCGACGCTCTCGATGGTCACGTTCGCATCCCAATCGGTTTTCGCTCCGGTCGTGGTCTGGACCAAGGTAAATTTCCCGAGGGTCTGGTTTTTCGAAAGCATACTGAATTGACCCGAAGCGGTCAGCCCGTGCGCCGTGGGAGCGTATTTTCCGCGCACCCGAGCCAGTTTGATCTGGCTTTCGTTCTGCTTGATCGACACGTCGTTGACATCGAGGGCGAGGGCGATTTCTCCGCCCGCACTCCGTTCGGCCGACGCCGTATATTCCCCCGTAGCGATGATGCTGAGCGGGCCGGCGAAGGGCTGTTCGGCCAGCGCGCCAAGGTTGCCACGCAATTTCAAAGTCGTGGGCGCGCCGCCGAAGCCTAGCGTAATGTTGCCGCTCGCGATGACGCGCTCTCGGTTTTTAAGTTCGGCCTGATTGAAGCTCAGCACGGTCGTCTTATCGCCGATGAGCAAATCGAGGCTGGCGTTAAGGTCGCATTGCTTGACCCATGTCTTATCGGCCCAAGTCACAGAAGTTTGCACAAAAGCCATGGGGGCCCCTTCCGTACGGACAAAAAAACCTTCCGACTTGAAGCCGGCGACGAGATCTGCGCGATTGAGATTGCCCGTTAATTTCAGCCCGGGAACGAGGGCAGCGACCGATTCGAGGGGAAGATTGGCGGCGTTGGCCTCGACGAGTACTCCGGTTGGCCGTGGGCCGGCCACCGGATAAGGCTGACGTAGTTTGAGCGAGAGCAGCCGCGTACCTTGGCGAGAAATAATGGAGTCCGCTGAACTGACGACCGGGCTTTTGCCGGCTTCGCAATTTACGGCAGCGTGGGCGTCGATGCGAATGCCGCGAAGTTTTTCAAGCGGCAGATCTTCCCAACCGGGTTGGGCGGCAAGTTCGGCGATACCGACGTTGAGATGGCCATGGACGGACCAGGCGCCTTCTTTGCCTGGAGTAAAAGTCACGTCGCCGGTGGCGATATTACCCGCGGCAGATCCAATGTTGATTGGTGCGAGCAGCAGGGCGCCGTTTTCAGATTTGAGCGGGAATTGTGCATCGATTTGATGGACCAATAATTTCCCTGCTTTCTCGATCGTCAGGCCTTTGATGGAGTGGGGCCGGATACTGGCGACTTCAGGTTGCCCTTTGTTGAAAGAAATTTCGGCTTCGCCGGTCCACTTTCCTTCCGTGGCGGCAAGACCACCGAGGGCGAGGAAGGGTGTGAGGGCGACAAGATCGGCGTCTTGCGCCGCCAGGCGAAGCGAGGCGCTGGCGGATTCCTCTGGAAGCAAGCCGCCTTTCCAGCGGAGCGTCTGAGGAATGGAAACCAAGATGCCGTGACCGCTGAGGGAAAGTTGGTCGACGACGAAGCCTTCAGGCGAACTTTGCGCGGCGACTTTTAATTCCCATTCAGAGCGCGTATTCTTGGGGATGGATTTAGACCATCGGCTGAGATCCGGAAAGAGCGCCTTAAGGTCCGCTTTTTCTCCCCACTGTGCGTTGCCGGCGGTGGCGTCGATTTTACCGGTCAGACGGCAGTCGGGCAGGCTAGCGCTCAGAATACCGAAGCGCTTTGGATCAATATCGAGTTGGGCGGCCAAGCTGATTTTACCGGCGTGATCGAAACCTTTAAAAGTTACGGCATTACGTCCGCCGGAATCTCGGATATCTCCCGTAAACTCGAGCTGGTGAGTTTGTTCGCGAAAGGCCCCGGCTAATTGAAATTCGATGCTACCGGCGGAAATCGCGCTGGCATCTTTTACGGCCAAGCGGAGCTCGCACCGGTTGATGTCAGAGGCAAGATTCTCAACCGTCAGTCCGGCGCCGCCGAGCGGTCGACGAAAGTCGGCTTTCAGGGTGATTTCGCCGCGAGGGTCCGTGAGGGTTGAGCCAATGAGGAACCCGGGCCAGGCGACCCCGACGCGGAGATCAGCACTCTTGGAGGAATTAAATTCATCTCCCTGCAGGCTGAAGCGGACCAAGGTGCCATCCGCGAGCGTCACCTTGCCGGAAGCGGAGTAGGGACCGAGAGCGAATTTCGGCAGGGTGGGCGGCGCGGACGTCGTTTTCGGCGCGAGATTTTTGGCGGCAGATTTGGAGGGAGCGCTTAAGGAAATATCCAAACCCTTGGCCTCGAAGTTATTCAGCGCATAAGTGCCGGTGAGAATGGAAAAGAGGGCGGCTTCTCCCTTGATGCTCGCCGCTTTGATTTTGGTGCCATCTGCAAGCGTGAGATTAATGCCGTCGGCGGAGAAAGTGCCATCCATCGAGGCTTCGACTTTGGTGATCTCGCCCTCGATTTTAGCTTTGGCCAAAAGTTCTTTGACGCGAAGGCCGAGCGACTCGGGGCGGAGCTGAGAATCAATCCAAAGAACCGCGGCGCCGAGGAGGACGACAAGGACGCCAAGGGTCCAGAGGGTGAGGCGAAGGGCGCGGGGCATAGGACAGGCGGGCAGAATGACTGCCCCGTTTTAACCGGGCAACAAAAAGCCCGGCGGAATTGCTTCCGTCGGGCTGGTTCGCCGGGCTTGGATGTCTCTTAAGCCTGAGGCGGGGTCGGAGGGGTCGGGGTGCCGGTTGTTCCCGGGTTCGTTGGCGGAGGGGTGCCAGGGGCTTGGCGGCGCGAATTTCGACCATCCGCGGTCTTCTTGGCCACATAACTCGCCTCCCTTGTGTGATGAAGAGAATCCAATAGGTCATCGGCGCTTGCTGAATAATTGCTCATGAGTTGGGCCTTGATGCTTCGGCTCATGCGAGTCCGGCCGTAGCGCGACTCTTTCAGGAACATGATGGCATCATCTTCGAGAAGTTGTCGGAGATATTCGACTTTCTGTTTGGCCCAAGCCGTCAGGTCGGTTCGGGTCAGGATTTCATCAAGTTGCACTTTGGCTGCCTTGATGTCGCCAGCACGGGCGCGAGCTTCGATCGCTTCGAGTTTCTCGGCGATGACCGCTTCGGAGACGGCGGCCGCAACATTGACGTCAGCTGGAAGGATGGAGAATGCGGCAAGATCTACTTCAGGCAGGCCGAGCACTTGGGGGCCAAACTTGACGACTTCACCCTCCTTGGTCAGTGCCTCGAAGTTAACGGCGAAGATGGAGTCAGCTTTGGCGTTAGGGCCGATTTTAACTTCGACCACGGCGGCCAAAGCAGAGCTCCAGGGCAACGTCCCAAGTTTACGCGAACGGGCGAGGCCTTCTTCCAGGATTTCGCCGACCAGACGGACTTGAACGTCGCTTCCGCCCTGCACGCTGACCTTGACCTGACGTAGGAAAGCATTGGAGAGGATCGCGAATTGCTCTTCGAAGGCTTCATCAAGGTCGTCGGCCGTTTGGCCGAAGTTCGAGGCACCTTCGCCGGCTTTAGCCATCCCGACCATGAGTGATTCGTTGAACCCGTGGCCCAAGCCGATGGTCGACGTCGTGATGCCGGCGCCAGCGGCTTTGGTGACATGGGAGAAGATTTCTGACTCATCCAGCAGGCCGTGGTTCGCTTGGCCGTCGCTGAGCAGGATGACACGAGCGATGCGTTCCTTCTTCACGAAAGGAGCAAGCTGCTTAACGCCTTCTTCCCACCCGGCAAAAAGCGCGGTGGAACCGCCGGAGACGATCGAACGCAGGCGTCGTTCAAGGTCAGCCCGATCCGTGATCACCGACAGCGCCTGCACGACGTCGATTTCGGTATCAAAGGTGACGATCGAGATCCGATCATCTGCGCGCAGGCCTTGGACGATGCGCACCGCACTCTCGATGGCGGCCTTCAGCGGTTGGCCATTCATGGAGCCCGAGCGGTCGATCACGATCGCAAGATCAAGCGGCGCCCGGGGGATGGCGGTGAGCTCGGTTGGCTGGGCGGGAGCGACGAGGCGGACGAGGACGTGGAGCGGCTCAGAGGCAGCTCGGAGGAAGCCCATTTTAAGGGGCAGGATTTCGATGGTGGGTTGGCTCATGGTGAGGAAGAACCTCTCATCATGCCTAAACCCCATTAACTGTCAACACCGACAAAGTATCTTACTCAATATTAACACCAATAAGCAACTGTCATAATATCACAGGTAATTTTCTATCAATGACTTACGGAAATTTGCCACAATTTCATCAATATCTTTTACCGTGGGACGGGCGCCGCCATCGATATGAAGATGAGCTTCGCACCAGTGTGCCAAGCGAAGCCGTGTCCAGCGCTCGCGCTTAGGTTCGTCGCCTTTAGAGGTCGGATTGAAACTCATTAACTGCCGATAAAAGTCTTTGGCTTCCTGGCTGATGTCATCGCGGATAAGCTGCTTTTTGACGAGGATCTTGAAGGTCGAGGCCGGGCTGGAGGATTCGGAGAGGCGGCTTATCTGGCTGATTAATTCGGACTGATTGCGGGGACTTGATGAATAGCGAGGAGAAGGGGCGCTCGCGCTGCGAACTGGGCTACTATTTCTTGACTGTCCAAGGATGCGGAAATCGCTCGGCTCGGAAAGATTCATGGCATCTTGGTTAGCATCGGGGGAGTTGCTGCGCGTCCGGAAGAAAAGCTTTTCCGCCTCGGTAGGGATGGCTAATTCGTCGATGAGGTCATTAAGCGCTTCGACTTTAGCGTTATCCTTGAGAAGGTTGCGGATACGGTCCAGATCCCAGCCTCGCTCGGATAAAAGGCGGGCCAAAAGGAGTTGCCGGACCTGGAGTTGGCCGAAATTTGCCTTACGCCGGTCATCCGAGGCCCGTTCAGGTCGGGAGAGTAGGTTCTCGTAGGTATAGAAACGGACCAGACGTTCGGTTGTCTTATGCCGATCCCCGAAGCCGAGTTCGGATAACTTATCGGACACGAAATGAGCAAGATCTTCGGCAGTCCCGAGGAAGTCGTCGTCATTCAGGCGGGCAGAGATTTTCATCATGGCGGGCAATATTACAGACATTAGGGTGTCAGTATTTGATAATTGGCAACAATTATTGATGTTTTTGCGCAGGTGTCAGCTTTTGGGCAGCCGAGTGGTATCCTCTAAATGAAACAGGCCGCCCGGTTTCGGGCGGCCTGTGAGCCTGTTATTGCGGGCTAAGGCTTACGAGTTGTGGCTGTAGCCTTCTTCGCCGTGGTCAGAGATATCTAGGCCGCGCGACTCGTCTTCTTCCGTTGGCCGCAGGCCGATCAGGGCCTTCACGAGGTACGCCAGGATAAACGTTGCCGCGAGCGAGAGGACTAAGGTTATGCCGATCGCCTTGAACTGTTCGATCCAGAGCGTCTTGCCCACGATGTCCTTGAGGTTCGTGTTCAAGTTAGCGTTAGCATCTGCGGTGGCGAGTACCCCAGTCATGATAGCGCCTAAGGTGCCACCGACGGCGTGGACGCCGAAGGTGTCGAGGGCATCATCATAACCCAGCTTGGATTTAAGATAAACCACGGCGAGGAAGGGAACCACCCCGGCGAGCACGCCGATTAGGACGGCACCGTTAGCTGACACAAAGCCCGCGGCAGGAGTAATCACGACCAGACCAGCGACGGCACCCGAGCAGAGGCCTAAGATGCTGGCGTGCTTCCGTAAGATCCATTCGAGACCAGCCCAGGTGGCAGCGGCGACGGCAGCGGCAAGGGTGGTGGTCATGAAGGCCTGAGCGGCGACTCCGTCGGCAGCGAGTGCAGAGCCGGCATTAAAGCCGTACCAGCCTACCCAGAGCATGCCGGTACCAACGGCGCAGAGCACCATGCTGTGAGGCGCCATGCTCTTCTTGCCGAAGCCAATGCGGGGTCCAAGGATGATACAGAGCAGGAGCGCGGACCAACCTGAGGTCATGTGGACGACGGTACCGCCGGCGAAGTCGATGGCCTTAATGGGCGCACCTGCATTCCAGACGCCGTTCATGTCTCCGGTGATACCCCAAATCGCGTGGGCCATCGGGAAGTAGACGATAAACATCCAGCCCAGCATGAAGAGCATCACGGCAGAGAACTTCATGCGTTCAGCGATGGCACCCACGATCAGCGCCGGGGTGATGATCGCGAACATCAGCTGGTACATCGCGAAGACGTTCTGCGAGAGCCAGTAGGCGTAATCGGTGTTGGGCGCCGAGGTCACGTCCTTCAGGAAGAAGAATTCGCTGCCGCCGAAGATGTGTCCGAGCGGCGTGCCCGCGAAGTTCTTACCAAAAACCAAGGAGTAGCCCACGGCCCACCAGAGGATGGTGACGAGGCCGGCTAAGCCGAAGCATTGGGCGACGACGGAGAGAACGTTCTTCGAGCGGACCAAGCCGCCGTAGAAGAGGAATAATCCCGGGAGCGTCATGAAGAGCACCAAAGCCGCGCTCACCATCATGAAGGCGTTGTGACCAGGACCTGCCGTGCCGACCGCCGGCGTCGTCAGTCCAGCCGGAATGGTTGGCTTGCCGTCTTTATCTTTGGGGCCAACCAACAGCGAGGCTGTCGGATCGCCGTTGCCCAGATAGGCTTCAAGGCCAGCGATGCGCTGTTCAAGCGATGGAGCTGGGGGCGGAGTCTTGGCAGCTTCGGCAACGGCCGCCGGAGCGGGCGACGGAGTGGGGGTGGTCTGCGCAGACGACAGCATGGGTACTGCCGCCAGAGCGAGGAGGGTGAGCGTTCGTAACAGGGAGTTCATGGCGATTCGCTTATCGCAAGCCCCGTGCCAAGCCCTCGCCTTATGCCCGAACCCAAAATTGTGCCGAAATTAAGACGCTGACCCTCAATACGCGTGCTTCATTTCACGCAAATTGGTCGGTCCCGAACGAACCATCGCCCCAATTTCCAGAAAATGAACGCTTAGTTCTGCGTATACCCCTCTTCGCCGTGATCCGCAATATCGAGCCCCTGAGCTTCTTCTTCTTCCGTGGGGCGCAGGCCGATCGTTTTTTCGACTAATTTCGCGATAGTCCAAGTGGCTCCGAGCGAGAAGACGATGCAAAGGACGATGGCGATCAATTGGCCTTTGATTAAGCCCTGCGAAATAAGCGCGCCCCCAGCCGGATTAGCGACCGAACTCATCAGGAATGCGGTAGCAAGTGCGCCGGTCGTACCACCGATACCATGAACGCCAAAGGTATCTAAGGCGTCATCATACCCGAATTTACGTTTTAGAACCGAGCAGGCCCAGTAAGAAATAGCTCCGGCGATGAGACCGATAAGTACGGCGGAACCACTCGAAACAAAACCCGCCGCATTGGTAATCGTCGCCAGTCCTGCAATCGCCCCCGAACATAATCCGAGCACCGAGGGTTTACCCCGATGGAGTTTTTCAATGATGGCCCACGAGAACGTGGCCGCTGCGGCCGCCAGCGTGGTGGTCATGAAGGCTTGGACGGCGATGCCGTCAGCCGCGAGTGCCGAGCCGGCATTAAATCCATACCAGCCAGCCCAAAGTAATCCGGTGCCCAGCACGCAAAGCACCATACTGTGCGGTGGCATCGCACGCTTACCGAAGCCGATTCTTGGTCCGACTAGGATACAGAGAATGAGGGCTGACCAACCGGACGTCATGTGGACCACGATTCCGCCGGCAAAGTCAGCGGCCTTTAACGAGGCGGTTGGATTGGCTAAACCTGCAAAATCTCCGGTCGCACCCCAGACGGCATGTGCCACGGGGTAATAAACAAGCAAGGTCCAGAGGCCGGAGAAAAAGAGCACGGCGGAGAACTTCATGCGTTCGGCCACCGCACCGATAATGAGCGCCGGTGTGATCGCCGCGAACATGGCTTGAAAAAGCGCGAAAGTCCCCGCCGAGATTCGGCCTTCATAGGCGCTGGCGTCCGCCCCGATACCGCTGAGGCCCAGGTGTTCGAGGCCGCCGAACAAGTGACCCAGCCAAGATCCTTGGAGGGACTTTCCGAAAACTAGGCTGTAGCCAAAGGCCCACCACATGAGGATGCCCATCGCGGTTAGGGCGATACATTGGGCGGCAATCGATAAGACGTTTCGGCTGCGAACTAAGCCTCCGTAAAAAAGAAATAATCCGGGGATGCACATCATCAGGACCAAGGCGGCACTCGTCAGGACCCAGGCATTGTCGCCGGCGGTGGGTAGGGAATTAACAAAAATAAGCATCATGCTTTTTATTAAGCACTTAGTGTGCCATTTTAAAGACAGATCACGCTCCTCGCTTGCCTCCTAAGTTTTAGGAGAGTAATTTAAAATAAGTTATGAACACCCTGCTTAAAGTTAAGCATATTGCCTTACTTTCTACAATCGTTTGGGCTCAGCTTGGAGCAGAAGTCGCTGCCCCCCCCAAGCAATGGCTAGCGATTGTGGATTGGCAAAGTCGTGAATCTGACAGCGTCACCCACTCCGGCGCTGTTACCGGAGACTATGGCCGATCCCGCACGGGAGCGGAAATCATTTGGCAGACGCCCATGCAGGCCATCGATTTTGAGTTTTATAATTATAAGAACAAGTTTAGCGGGTCCATTGCCGGGACCGACCAATCCTACGGTAATACGACGGATGTCATGGTGACCGGCTTCAAGCAGTGGGATTGGAGTTCAAAATATGGCGTCCAAATAATCTACGCGCTTGAATGCGCCGCCGAAGATAAAATCAGTCTTTCTGACGGCAAGCGCTGGGGCTTGGGCGGGGCCGCTCGGTGGCGCCCCGATGCTGAGACCGATGTGGCCTTGGGGGTCATGTTGGAAGATCGCTTCGAAGCCTCGGTGCTACCGATTCCGTACATCAAAGCCGTTTGGCGCCCTTGTAAGTTTGCGGAAGTCGAAATCCGTACCACCGGATTGCAGAACGGCATTATCGTCCGAGCTTTCCTCAACGAGAGCCACGCTTCCACAGTAGATTTTACCGTGGCGTACGAAACACTCACTTTTAAATTACAGGACAGTCCCACCTATGGTGCTCGGGCCGTGGCTATCGGAGAAGTGCCCCTGCGGGTCGGCTTCACCCAGTTTTTGGAATCCTCCGGCACGTGGTTTTTCCGCGCGAGCGCCGAGTGGGTTCCTTTTGCGCGCCATTCTTTTAAACATGACGGCGAAGCGGTGGGTGCGTTCCAGCCCGGGGCCACTCTGGGCACTGGAGTCCGCGTGGGTGCCCGTTTTTAAAGCTTATAAGTCCCGTGCCGCTCAGAGGTGCAGGTCGACGACGAGTAAGGCGGCCGCATCATTCATGGTGTAAGGGAGAGCTGCCCCAGTAATTGGTCACGCCGACGCACTGCTTCCAGTTCGTCGCTGGTCCGAAGTGAGCGGCGGACTCGACGCTTGGTGAAATCCGCGAGGTGCTCGGTGAAGTGGATCCACCAGGTCCCGTTATTGTTCCAGAGATGGTGGCGTGGGTTCACCTCGCTGACGCGGATGGAAAGCCGGGCGGCAGGAAGGGTGGGATTGTTTTCGGTGGTGTTGATCATGGGCGTCGTTGGTTAAGAGGGACGCATCACGAACAGCCTGCCAGTTGAGGATTTTAGCCTTTCGGCTCTCATCTCGAAACCTTGCGGTTTCAATTACCACCGCGGCCCTGGGGGGCTCGGTTGGTGCAAGTGCGGCTTTCGCCTGGCTTGCTCGTGATGCGACTAATAATGAACTCCTGCACTTTGGCCGGTCGGGTCGTTTTGGCAAGTCGAACTCGGGGCAGGGCATGCCCGCTGTGTGTCATAGGCCACGCCGGCTGGGCAGGGAAATCGCTCGCTTCCCCTAAAATCTAGAGTTTTTATAGTAAAACCGACTATGGGATTCTTTCGCTTTCACCGTTCGGTTTCCCTGGGGAAGTTTTTACGTCTCAATATCTCGAAGACGGGCCCCTCGGTTTCGGTGGGTCGGCCCGGCGCGACGATTAATGTGCGTAAAAATAAGATTGATGCCACCGTGGGGCTTCCTGGTACGGGGCTCTCTTACCGGGAAAGGTTATCCAAAGGCGGATGTGCTTCCGTGCTGGTCCTCAGTTTTTTTCTCACCGCCTGCGCCTTTTTTACGTCCGACGACGATCTGACCTTTCAAGATGATGTGAATCTTCTGCAACGGAAGGCGGACGCCCAGGTCTTGCGCAACCCTGTGACGGGAGCCTGCTTGGTCGCCACCGCCGCTTATCAAGGTCGGGTGATGTCCAGTGCTTTTGCGGCCGACCTTCCGGGGAACAGCTGGATTAATCGTCAGCTGATTAACTCGCAAAAACTTCAGCCGCAGATCAACGCTTGGGGCGGCGAGGAGCGACTCTGGTTGGGCCCGGAGGGCGGTCCGTTCGCCTGGTTTTTCAAACCTGGAGCAGCGTTTGATCTCGTCCATTGGCAGACCCCGCCGCTCCTCGACACCGAATCTTTTGCGGTCGTGGAGAAGTCGGCGACGCATGTGGTCTTTCGCCAAGACGGAATTTTGCAGAACTACGCCGGTTCCGAATTTCATTTACGGTTGGAGCGTAAAGTGACCTTGATCACGGACGACGCGGAATTAAACGCCGCCTTGCACAGCGTGGTGCCAGTCTATCTGAAAACCGTAGCTTACCGGACCGACAACACTTTGACGAACCGAGGCGATACCGCTTGGGCTGCCCACACGGGGTTGCCTTCCATTTGGCTGCTCGGGATGATGAAGCCCGCGCCCGCGACACGGGTTGTCATCCCTTTTAAGCGCGGGACAATCGAAGAGCTTGGGCCGATCGTGAATGACGATTACTTTGGCCCCGTAAACTCGCAGCGTTTAAAGGTCGGCGATGGGGTGATCTTTTTTAAGGGCGATGGGCAACTGCGAGGTAAGATCGGACTGAGCGCCCGTCGGGCGACCCAGGTGCTGGGGAGTTGGGATCCCGCCCGCGAGTTGCTCACGATTATCCGTTTTAATAAATATGAAGCTCCGGCCGGTTACGTTAATTCGCAATGGCAGCAGCAAGCCGCTCCGTTCGCCGGTGACGTGATCAATGCTTATAACGATGGGCCGGCGATAAAAGGGGCGAAGCCGCTGGGGCCGTTTTATGAACTCGAATCGAGTTCGCCGGCGCTTCCCCTCGCCCCCGGGCAGAGTTTTACGTATCGGCAGACGACCGTGCATCTCACGGGCGCACGTAAATCCTTGGATGTGGTCGCACGCAATACCCTCGGTGCGGGCCTCGATGAAATCGAGGCCGCGCTACCTTAGTATTTTGCAAGTGCCCGGGAAAGGACTCGAACCTTCATGCCTTTAAAGGGCGGCAGATTTTGAGTCTGCTGCGGCTGCCATTTCGCCACCCGGGCGGATTGCGGACGCCCATTCACTCCTCGTGCGGGCTTCCCTGCAAGAAAATCCGACCCAGTCTTGGTGGCCTCGTACATTTTATATCAGCGGGGGTGACCGGAAATTAATTAAAAATAAAAAAGGCGCTCCCACGGGAGCGCCTTTTGTTAAGGAACTGAAGTAAATTACTTCGTGCCGAGGATCGCGTCCTTGGCAGCCTTAGCTACGCGGAACTTCACGACCTTCTTTGCCTTAATCTGAATCGTTTCGCCAGTGGCAGGGTTGCGACCAAGGCGAGCCTTGCGCTGAACGAGGACGAGCTTACCGAGACCAGGAAGCGTGAAGGAGTTCTTCGCGTTCTTGTAAGCAAGAGCGGCGATGATCTCGAGAATTGCTACGGCCTGCTTCTTGCTGAGTTCAGCTTTTTCGGCGAGGGCGGCGGCGATTTGGGACTTGGTGAGGGCTTTGGACATGTTGGTTATGGGTTGGTAGTGCAGTGATGCGGATATATTAAGTATCGAACCCCACGACGAAAACCAGCGAAAAATAAGGGTAGGGTGCAGGTTTATTTTTACCCCTACCGCTGCCCGGCGTCAAAAAAAATTGCATGCACTCAGCCAGCCGCCTATCTCGCTGCTCTGACTCATCCCCATGAAACTCACTGCGCCTCTCCGACTTTTATCTTTATTATCGCTCGGCGTCATCGCGGCAAATGCCGACGACACGGTCGCCCTTGAACCCGCCTTCCCCGGTCTGACTTTTAGCCTGCCGGTCGCCATCGCGCCGATGCCGGGAAATGACGATGTCGTGTTCATCGTCGAGAAGGGTGATCCGGTGCCGGGTCCCGAAGGCGAGAAGACGGACGATAAGACCAAAAAGAAGAAAGCCAGTGCATACTTTGGTGGTAAAGTGCAGATGGTTAACGGCTTAAAGTCTGGTAAGCCTATCAAAACTCAGGTTTTCCAGCTTGAGCCTAAAGATGGGAAGTTTGAGGCCGGTGGCGAATGCGGGTTCCTGGGTTTTGCGGTTCACCCTAAGTTCGCTGAAAACAAGCAAGTATTTGTCTATTATAGCCTTAAGATTGATGGTAAATTACATCAACGGGTCTCACGATTCTTACTTTCCAGCCTGAATCCCTTCACGGTAGACCCCGCTACGGAGCAGCCTTTCATTACGCAGCTGGATCCGGCCGGGAATCACAATGGCGGCGATCTTCACTTCGGTCCCGATGGTTATCTCTATATCAGTTGTGGAGATGGCGGAGCCGGGGGCGATGCCTTCGACAACGCCGGCTATATCAACAAGGGCTTCCATGCCGCGGTCTACCGTATTGATATCGATCGTCGCTCCGGCAACCTTGCCCCCAACCCGCACCCCTCGGTAACCGCCGATGCCGCGGGTCAGGCCTACTATGCCGTCCCGGCCGATAACCCTTTCGTCGGGGTCACCGCCCACCGCGGGCGACCAATGGAGGCTGGCTCCGTCCGGACCGAGGCTTGGGCCACGGGCTTGCGCAACGCTTGGCGCTTCTCTTTCGACCCTAAGTCCGGTGCCTGTTTTGCCGGTGACGTCGGCCAGAACCTCTACGAGGAAATCGACATCCTTGTTTCCGGCGGCGACTACGGCTGGCACGATGTCGAAGGCTTACATATCTTCAATGGTAAGGACGCGGCGGGTAAAAAGGGTATGCCCGAGCTGGCTCCGCTTTCCGCCTTCAAGGCGCCGATCTACGAGTACGATCGGAAACTTGGCAACTCGGTGACGGGCGGCGTGGTTTATCGCGGCGACCGGGTCCCTGCCATTCGTGACGCCTATGTGTTCGCCGATTTTGCTTCGGGGCGGATCTTTGCTCTCCGCGAGAAAGACGGCAAATGGACGTCGGAACAAATCGCCAAGGACTTCACGATTTCCGGCTTCGGGTACGACGCGGCCAACGGTGACGTGCTGATCGCCTCGCTGGTCGGCCAGGTCAAACGTATCGTCAAAAAATAATATTCATATGCTGACGCGCCGATCATGGTTGGGTGCCGCGGGGGCGGTTTTAGTGGGCGGCGCCTTGCGGCCTTTCCCGTCTTTCGCGGCCGCTTCTCCAACGTCGACGTTTCCGGCGTGCAGTCTTTTCACGAAGCACCTCGTGGGGCTTCCCTATGATCAATTGGCTTCCGTCGTGGCGGAGTTAGGCTTCACCAGCGTGGAAGCTCCGGTCCGGAAAGGCGGTCATGTGGACCCCGCTCGCGTCGAAGAGGATCTTCCGAAACTGGTCGAGGCTTTTAAGAAGCAGGGAATCATCATCAGCTTGCTTACTTCTGACATCAATGCCGTCAATGAGGCCGATCGCTCCGAGAAAGTTCTGCGGACGGCAAAAGCCTTAGGCATTCCGAGCTATCGTATGAAATGGTATCCTTATGCGGGGACGAAACCTCTTTGGGCGCAACTCGATGACATCCGTCCTCAACTCAAAGATCTCGTCGGGCTGAGCAAGGAGATTGGCATCTTGCCCTGTTATCAGAATCACTCCGGACCGAAGAACGTCGGTGCGGGCATCTGGGATATGGCGATGCTGATGCGGGATTATCGCGCCGACGAACTTTCTTGGAACTTCGACTTTTTCCATGCCATGGTGGAGGGCGGGCTATCATGGCCTAACCACTTGGCTTTGGTGCGTGATCATCTCTCGATGGTTTACTTTAAGAATTTCAATTGGAAGGGGAGATTGGCCGAAGGTTGTCCGCTCGCTGAAGGGACGGTCGGCAAGGACTCCGTGGTGCTGCTCCGTAAGTCTGGTTACACGGGGCCGATCTGCCTCCACGTCGAATACCTGAAGGGTGGGGTCTCTTCCCCAGATGCGCTTCGAAACGCCTTGGACTGTACGCGCCAGGATTTCGCCACGCTTAAGCAATGGTGGGCTTAGGGGTTCCCGATGTTAGATAATGGGGGGAATCTCGGGGTGCCTTAAAGATAGGCTGGAACTTGACCGCCCATGAGGTGTAAATAAGTTATCCCCGACATGAAGCCCCTCGCTCTCGTTCTTTGTGCCGCTGCCACCCTGGTAGCCGCGCCTAAGTCTAATAAGTCTGTTAAGCCGGATTTGGCGCCGCCTGAGCAATTCAAGCCTTCGGAGGGAGGTGTTTTACCCCTTGGTCTCTTCCAGGTGCCGGAAGGCTTAGAGGTCACGGTTTGGGCGCGCTCGCCCCAATTGGCGAATCCCACGAATATCGATTTCGATCCTCAAGGTCGCCTCTGGGTTAACGAGGGCGTCAACTACCGTATTTATAATGTCGGCGGCAAGCGCCGGGCTGCCGGAGACCGGGTGATCGTTCTTAGCGATACCAAAGGTCAGGGCTTTGCGGATACCGTCAACACGTTTGTCCAAGACGAAAACTGGACGGCCCCGCTGGGTATCGCGGTACTCGACAACGTCGTTTATGTTTCCCACGCGCCGACCATTTATAAATTTACCGACGTTAACCGCGACGGGAAGTTCGATCCGGCCGTGGACAAGAAGGAAATCTTCCTGACGGGCTTCGGCGGCCAGGACCATGACCACTCGCTGCACGCGGTCGTCGCTGGTCCGGACGGTAAGCTCTATATCAACTCCGGCAACTGCGGCGGCGAAGTCACCGACAAGTCGGGCAAGACCTTCCGCATCTCCAGCGGCTACGTCGACATGCGCGGTGGCAAGTGGCCTTACGACCCTAAGACCGTCGCCGGCGCCAAGAGCGACGACGGTTTCCTCTGGTCTTCGGGCTTCTCTGGTCGCCTCAACGCCGATGGCACGGGTCTCGAGATCCTCGGCAACGGCTACCGTAACAGCTTCGAAAGTTTCCCGTCCTCGCTGGGCGACCTCTTCCAAGGCGATAACGACGACTCCCAGAGCTGCCGCACATCCTTCGTCCTCGAATACGGTTCGGCCGGTTACACCACGCCTTCCGGCGCGAATTACAACTCCGTCAAGCGCCCAGGCCAGTCGATACCGCGCGCACACTGGCGTCAGGACGACCCTGATACCATGGACGTCGGCGACGTCTACGGCGGCGGCTCGCCTACGGGCATCACGGTCTACGAAAACGGTGCCCTTGGTGCCGCTTGGGAGGGCACGCTCCTGAACTGTGAGCCTTCGCGCAATACTGTCTTGGCCTACAAGCTCATCGCGCAGAAGGGCACCTTCGCCCTCAATGAATCCACCCGTCGGAATCTCATTACTTCCAATGCCGCCGGGGAATTCGCTGGTACCGACTTCAAGCGGATCTCTATCGAGGAAGCCGCCAAGCCCAATGAGCGTATCCTCTTCCGTCCGTCCGACGTCACGGTTGGTCCCGATGGTGCGATTTATATTTCTGACTGGTATGACTCACGCGTGGGTGGTCACCAGACTTTGGATACGACCTGCTCGGGCGCGATTTATCGGATCGCCCCGAAGGGCTTCAAGTCCGTCATTCCTAAAATAGATCTTTCTTCTCCGGCCGGCGCGGCAGAGGTGTTGCGTAACCCTGCGGTGAATGTCCGCCACCTTGGTTTCGATGCCTTGAAAGCATTCGGCGCGAAGGCGCTTCCGGCGGTCTCGGAAATCCTCCGGGATAAAAATCCTTATATCGCCGCCCGTGGAGTGTGGCTCTTGCCTTACCTCGGTGACGAAGGTGTCGCCCGCGCGAAGGCGTTGCTCAAGGATGCGAACCCTTCTCAGCGTCGCCTCGCTTTCCAAGCGCTCCGCCGGGCGGGTCAAGATGTGACATCAATGGCGGCTGAATTGGCGACCGACGCCGATCTCGCCGTCCGTCGCGATGTGGCGACCTCATTGCATGCGGTGCCAGCCGATAAGGCGGTGCCGATTTTAGTTACGCTCGCGCAGCGGCTTGATACCTCGGACAAAAACTCGCTCACGGCCTTCGGTATCGGTTCGGCCGGCAAGGAAACCGCCGTCTGGCCCGCGATTAAGTCTGCTCTGGTCAAGTCGGGTCCGGAATCTTGGTCGCCCGAAGTGGAGCGGATCGCTTGGGTCCTGCACCCAGCGGATTCTGTAGCAGAACTTTCCGCCCGTGCGACTTCGGCTAAATTATCCCAAGAGCAGCGCGCCTTGGCCGTCGAGACTCTGTCCTTTGTCGAAACCAAAGAAGCGGCGTTGGCTATGATCAACTTGGCGGTGGACGGTTCGCCGGTGAAATCTGAAGCCACCCGCTGGGCGCTCATGCGTATGACCGGCTTTTGGTCTGCCTTTGATATTCGGACCGAACTTAAGAACGCTGGCGTCTACGATGCGGCGAAGATCGTGGTCAGCCCCATCGTGGTCCCCGAGGCTCCTAAGCCGACTTATAGTGTGCAGGATGTCCTGGCCAAGACGGGCGACGCTACTCGTGGCGCCCAGCTGGTTCAGCGCTGTACCATGTGCCACCAGGTTTCCGGCAATGGGCCCGCCTACGGCCCGGAGCTCCGTACCTTTGCGGCGCGACAGGGTAGGGATGCGGTCATCGTGGCGATGGTTGAGCCCTCGGCGAGTATCGCCCTGGGTTACGAGGGCTCGACGATCACCCTGAAGAGGGACGCCGGTATGATCGATGGTCGCCTTCTTTCCGCCAACGATCCGATGGTCATCATTTCGACGGGGGGGGTCACCCAGCTCGTGCCCAAAGACCGGGTTGCCGGGAAGGCCGAAAAGATGACCCGTTCCCTGATGATGTCGGCCGAGCAATTGGCCCTTTCAGCCCAAGATGTGGCTGATATCGCGGAGTGGCTGGTTAATTACAAGTAAGCCGCGGGTAGCATTATCTTCACTAAAGGGGGCCTTTTCGACGAAAAGGTCCCCTTTTAATTTACCGCTTGCGTCTCGGCTGAGGGTTATCAAGTTCGACCCTCCTTCCTCTGGGCAAGGCACGGCCGCACAACGCGGGTCCGCGACTTACCAGAACCTAAAGTCACCTTATCTCTATTATGAAGCAGCTCAATCTCACCGTCACCAGCCGCGAGCTCAACGGCCGTGGTCCCTCCCGTCGCCTTCGCATCGCCGGCTCCATTCCTGCCATTATCTATGGCAAATCTGGCAACCAGAGCGTTTCCGTTGCCCAGGAAGCCTTCCGCGACCTCATGCGCGCCAAGGGTAACGCCACTTCGTTGATCGACCTGAGCGTCGACGGCAAAAAAATGCTTTCTTTAATTAAGGAGTTCCAGCGCCACCCCATCACCCAAAAGTTCTTGCACATCGATATCATGGAAATCGACCCAAGCTCTCCGATGTCCGCTGCTGTCCCCGTCCGCGTTAAGGGCGAAGCTCATGGCGTTAAGACCGAAGGCGGTACGCTCGCGATCGTCTCGCAGACGATCAATGTTCGTTGCTTACCTAAGGACCTGCCCGAGTTCATCGAAATCGACGTCACCGAGCTCAAGGTCAACGAGTCGATTCACGTCGGCGAAGTTAAGGCCCCTGCTGGCATCACTTTCTCGGGTGATTTAAAGCGCGTCGTCATCGTCTGTTCCGAAATGGCCGAAGAAGAAGCTGCCGCCGAACCAGCAGCTGTTGCTGGTGCCGCCCCTGCCGCCGACGGTACCGCCGCCCCAGCCGCTGCTGGTGCTGCTCCGGCCGCTGGTGCCGCTCCTGCCGCCGCCGCCCCGGCTGCCAAGAAGTAATTTTCCGCGCCGGGCGTTGCTCCCGGTACCCGTTCTTTGAAGTCAAATGCCATTCTCGGTCATCGCCGCCCTCGGTAATCCGGGCCGAGAATATTCCGCCACGCGTCACAACGCCGGCTGGATCATCGTGGACGCTCTGGCTACCCAAGCCGGCGCGGTCTGGAAGGTCGAAAGCCGTTTCCCGGCTTCGGTCGCTAAAATCACTTTCGGAGGTAACTCCGTTTTTCTGATCAAGCCACTCACCTTCATGAACGAAAGTGGACAGCCCATTGCGGCTTTCCTTCGTTTCCACCAGATCGAGCTGACCGAACTCGTCGTCTTGCACGACGACATCGCTTTCGAGCCGGGACAGCTTCGGCTTTCCCAAGGAGGTTCAGCGGCGGGACATAACGGCATTATCAGTTGCATTCACCACCTTGGTGAAGGGTTTGTCCGAGCTCGCCTCGGCATCGGCCCCAAGCAGCACCCCGAGCAAGACCTCGCCGACCACGTACTCGGTCGTCTGCCCGCTCCCGATCTTGAGCTTTTAACGCAACGCATCCCCGACTTCATTTTAGGACTCGAAACTCTTTTTTCCCGCGGCCTCCCGGCTGCCCAAAACCTCACCAACAGAAAAACACCATCACCATGACCACCGCCACGCTCCGCCGCTCCTATCGCTCCAGCCTGATCCTCGACCTCCGCGGATCCACGGACGCCCCTGAGACGGTCATCGACAAGCTCAAGGACATCTTGAAGTCCATTGATTGCAAAGTGAATGAAGTCGAAAACCTCGGCCAAAAAGAATTCTCCCGCGCCGTCGACCGTAAGTTTGTCTCCGGTCTCTACGTTCAATTCCACTACGAAGGCCCCATCACCGCTCCTACCGCTTTTCGCGAAAAGCTGCGCCTCGACCGCACCATCGATCGGATCATGACGCAGGTCATCCGGTAACCCTCAAACTTCTTTCGCCGTGGCTGCATCCTATAATCGCGTTATTCTCGCCGGTAATATGACCCGCGATCCGGAGGCACGCGCCCTCCCTTCGGGACAGCCGCTCACCAAATTCTCCCTCGCCGTCAACCGCTCCTATACCACCAAGGAAGGCGAAAAGCGCGAAGAAGTCACTTACGTCGACATCGAGAGCTACGGCAAGCAGGCCGAAATCATTGCCAAATATTGTGGCAAAGGTTCGGGCATCCTGGTCGAAGGTCGCCTCAAGCTCGACCAATGGGAAGACAAGAAGACGAACGAAAAGCGTTCTCGTCTCGGAGTCGTCCTCGAAAACTTTACTTTCATCGGTGGCAAGGCCCAAGGTGGCGAAGAGGGCGGATCCGCCCCTCGTGCCCGCGGTGGCAACGACACCCCTTCGCCCGCGCCTGATAACGGCGGCGACGATGTTCCTTTCTGATTTTCCTCCATCCCCTTAAACCCAAGCAAGCAACTACCATGGCATTCACCGAAGTTCTCCTCATCAAACCCGTCGACGGCCTTGGCGCCGAAGGCGAGCAAGTCCGCGTCCGCGCTGGCTTTGCCCGTAACTATTTACTGCTCCAGGGCATCGCTCTGCCAGTTAATCGTGCTAACACCAAGTACATCGAGTCCTTGAAGAAGGCTCGCGAGGTGCGCGAATCCCGCGACCTCGAAGCCGCTAACGAAACCGTCACCAAGTTGGCGGCCCTGAAGCTCGTCTTCGCCGTCAAGACCGGTGAAGGAGGCAAGATGTTTGGCGCAATCAGCACCGCTGAAATCTCCGCTAAGCTCGCGGAAGCCGGCATCGAAATCGAGCGTAAGCGCATTCACCTCGGCCAAGGTCCGGTCAAGGTGCTCGGCAAGCATACCTGCGGTATTCGCCTGCACGGCACGGTGACCGTTGACCAAGAGTTTGAAGTCGTTTCCGAAAACCCGATTGAAGCTATTGCTGAGGAAGCCCCTGAAGTCGAGGAACGCGAGTACCGCGACGACAAAGGCAAGAAGTCCCGCAAGCCTCGTAAGGAGAAGTCCGGCAAGTAACCCTTTGCTGCTGACCAAACAAAAGCCCGCCAAACGGCGGGCTTTTTTGTGCTTGGGTGCTCGGGCGATTAGTGCGGCTTAATCCAGTCGATACTGGAGATGGCGAATTCGAGATGACCTTTATAGAAGTTGAGTTGCCCCACCCATTTTACGGTTTCACCCTTCTTAGTCGCCTTAATTGCCTGAAGGAGTTTCGGATTAGGAACGTAGACTGGATAGCGCGTCGTCCCGATCGTGATCGAAGGTTTTGATCCGCCGTCGTAGATGCCCTCGAGGAGGAACAGTTCACCGATGCTTTGGCTGATTTGTTCGGAGCTTAGAGTGGAGAGAGATTTGGCGGATTGTAATCTGCCCCGGTCGAGTTCGGAGGGAAAGGCGGGCAACCCTTCCGCTGGACTTATTTCGGGTCGGGACAGCGGCAGGCTGGCCGCCGAGTCGTGGATAATAAAATCAGCCTGCACGGGGAAGTGGTCGCTGACGCCGGCGCCAGGACCAAAGTTACTCAGACGCCAGGGCACGACTGGGTAGGTGTGGGCGTTGAGGCCAGGGATCACGACCGCACTAAAGCTACCACCAACATAGTCGAGGCCTTTGCCGTCCGCTAATCCGCGAGAGATGACGAGATGCATGAGGGTGCCCCATTCGCCCTGGAACTCATCGGATCGGCGTTCAGCAGGAGCAACGTCGTACCAGAGATTGTAAAGGTCGGCACCGCCGCTGACCAGTTTGCCGGCATCACCTTGCGAGCCCAAGGTATCTTGGATGCCGGTCTTGAGCATGTAGGGGTAACGTTGTTTTTGGTTATAATGAGAATTCAGGTCACCGCCCAAGATGATGTTGGCGTTCGGGTCGGCCTTGAGGATTTCGTCGATACGCGTCCGGGCAACGCCGGCGTTCTGGATGCGAGTGGGTTCGGTCTGGGCATTCCCGGCTCCGCTTTTCCAATGGTTGGCGAAAACAAAGACCGTCTCGCCGCCGACCTGAAGCTCGGCCTCGACGATGGTGCGGGCCGCGGTCACATGATGCTGGTGAGTGCTTTTGATGGGCAGGCGGGTGAGGATTGCGCAGTGGATGGCCTCCTGTTTTAAGTCAACGATATCTCCAAGTACGATTTTATAGCCCGTTAGGCCTTCATCTTCCAGCGCCTTGATGAGCCAGGCTTCGATCGGCGTACCGACGAGTTCGGCGGAGAGCTCACCTTTGAGAATGTCGTGGTAGTTTTGGCCTTTGTGAGCGGCGAGGAAGTCTTCTGCCGAAATTGTGGAGTCAGGGGTGTGATCCGCCTCGAGTTCATCCAAGATGAGAATATCGGGCCCGCGTCCGCTTTCGGCGGTCTTGAGCACCTTGGCGATTCGTTCGAGCTTGCCGGCCAACTTCTCCGGGGTCCAGCGTTCGGGGCCGGAACCCGTGACCGGAAAATCATCATACAACGAAACGGCATCAAGGTCGAAAAGGTTTTCGACGTTATAAGCCATCACCGTGAAGGGACGGGCGCCTGACCCCTTTTTTTCTTCGGCGTGCACCGCGGTCAGGGAGAGGAGTGCCGTAAGGAAGAGGATACTCGGCAGAATCTTTTTAAGAATCATAGGAAACACGATGGATGGACGAGGGGTAATACCCACCGTTAAATCGGTTAAATCCGTGTGACAGAAAGGTGGCATTTAGTATTCAGGTGAGGCTAAAGACTTCAAAAAACCCTGACACCGAACCGACATTTCCCCGTCGATTAAAAGTAACTTTTACGCCGCCGTTCTTCGTGGATATACTTTCGAATAAGGTGACTATTCCGATGTGAACGTACCATTAGTGGTTTCTCGCCCTTGCAGATATTTCCCGACCTTTGCCGCCTTGTTTGCCATGGGAGTGGCGGCTTCAGCCGCGCCGATTGATTTCGCCGGTACATCCACCTACACGCAGGACTTTCAGACGATGACCGGCTCGGCCATCTCCACGAGCAGCGTGGCGGGCTCGACGATGACGGAAATATCCACGCTGTCCGGAGGCAGTGCGGGCGTCGCGGGCTGGTACATGTACGGTCTGGGGTGGACCACTGCCGCCAATAAATGGCAGGGTGCTGATAGCGGCAGCAGCAACACCGGCGGATTTCGTCAGCTGATTGATTCTTCCGGTGGTCGTGCCCTGGGGTCCGAAGGGTCGGGAACCGCGTCCGGTTTTTTCGGCTTGGTGCTCAAGAACACCTCGGGCGCGACGATCAATACGGTTAGTATTTCTTACGATGCGGTGATGAATCGTAACCCCTCCACCACGGCCAACAAGTATGTCTTTGGTTACCTCGTCAGCTCGACCGCGGTAAGCACCTCGACCACGGCCGCCGCGGCCGGTACGTTTAGCGCCACCTTGAATTCTTCGACCCTTGGGTTCACGACGCCTTCTACGGGTACCGGTGCTCCCGGCACGCAGGCGGCAATTACCCCGCTTTTCAAAATCGGTACGATGAGCGGCAATTTGTCTACCCTCAGTTGGGGCGCCGACCAGTATCTTTACCTCGCGTGGAAAGAAGTCGACGAGGGCGGTAGTGATGCCAATGCCGGGGTGGATAATTTCTCGCTCAGCGTAGCTGCCGCGGTGCGCGGTCTGACATGGCGTCTCCTCGTCAATGGCACCTGGGATACATCCCTCACCAACTTTACTTCCAGTGGATCGAACGTCGCCTATGTGGCTGGTGATAATGTCACTTTTGATAACGTCGCGGGAGGAATCATCACCCTTTCCGGGGCTTTGGCGCCGAGCTCCGTGACGGTTTCCGCTGCATCGGGCACTTACACTTTCACCGGTCCGACATCCGGAGATAAGATCACGGGCAGTACCAGTATCTCCAAATCTGGCGCCGGCACGCTAATCCTAAACTCTAATCATGATTTCACCGGTGGCGTTACCGTCACCGGAGGCACGGTGCAGATTGATGGGGCGGGTAGGCTTGGTACGGGCGCGATTAGTTTGAATGGAGCGAGTGCCAGTCTGGTCAGCACTTCTTCCACGGCCTTGGCGATGTCGACTAATGCTCTTTCAGTCGGCGCCAGCGGCGGCACAATCAATCCGGGTACGAACAGCCTGACGCTGGGCGCCCTGACCACTTCTGGGCTGCTCACGAAAACTGGCGCCGGCAGCCTCACGGTCGGCACGGTGACCTCTTCGGCCGGGGCCGGTTTCACGGTCAGTGCGGGTGACCTCTTGTTCAACCAAGCCTCCGGCATAGTCAAGATTTTCGCCAACACTTCTCTGACGGGTAACCTCGTGCTCAGTAGTGGAATTCGCTTCGATGTGGATGATGGCAGTACGATCTCCGGATCTGGCAAAATCAAGGTCGCGGCCAAAGGAGCGCTCATCTCCAATACCTCGGGGAATATCGGTGGCACGATTTCGTCGGAGATCGCTTTGAATAGCAGTGCGCTCGCCTTCGCTAAGGGCTCCTGGGCTGGGTCGGTATACACGCCTTCGGCTGATTTCCTCACCACCGTCGGGGGCACGACCGGGGGTGGCTTAATCATTTCCCTGATGTCCGGGGATTCCGATGTCGATCTCTCCAATAACTCCACGACCGGCGGCGGTACTGGGGCACTGACTCTGACAGGTGCGAGCACTTATACGGGCAATACCACCATCAATGCGAATACGCCGACCTCGCCAGCGGTGAGCATCATCCTGGGGGTTAATAATGCGCTACCGGTCACCACGGGCCTAATCGTCGGGACGAAGACCGGCGTGGGGGTGCCGGTTCTCGACCTCAACGCCAAGAGCCAGCAGTTAGCTTATCTCGCGGATGGCGCCAATGTCACGGGCTCTAAGTACCTCAAGATCGTTAACAATAACTCTTCTGCTTGGTCTGTCCTGACGCTGGGTGGCTCCATCAGTCCCGGGAACCCTTTCTCTGGCGATATTTCCGATGGCGTCGGGATTATCTCACTGGTGAAGACCGGTGCCAACACGCAGACACTGTCGGGTTTCGGTGTCTATTCGGGCGGCGTAACGGTGAACGCCGGGACGCTTAAGGTAATCCCTCCTGCGGGTGCGTCTCTCAGTAGCGCGCTTGGGCAGGGTGCGGTCATCGTCGGCGGTACTGGGCAGCTTTTCGTCGCCGCTACTATCGCCAACGCAATTACGGTTAATTCGGGCGGTCGTCTTTCGGGCAACGGTCAACTGGATGCCGTTACGGTCAACGCGGTCGGAGTCATCGCTACTAATACCACCATCGGGCAGATGAATGCCGCCACGTTGACGATGAACAACACCGCGACGATGGCGGGGGGCGCGATCATCGAGTGGAAAGTAAACGACGCCGCCGCTGCGGCCGGCCTCGGTTACGACACCTTTAATTTTTTGACGGGGCTCGACCTGAGTACCGCTTCGACCTTGAACAAGATTGTCGTACGAATTATTTCCTTCAACAGCCCTGGTGACGCCGCCGCCGGCCAGCCTTTGTCGCTGTCACGCGTGGGGTCGCACCCTTTTGATTTCGCAACCGCATCTTCGGTGACAAAGCCGAGCCTCGGGACGAATATCGCCGACCTTTTTACGTACGATGTTTCGCAATTTCAGTATTCCGACGGTTCGTTGTCGAACGCCGCTTTCTGGGCGATGTCTTACGATGAGACTTCGGGGGCGATGACGCTCACGGCCGCCGTGCCCGAGCCTTCGACCTATGGCTTGGGTCTCGGAGCGCTTCTTTTGGCGGTCGCGGCGATCCGCCGGCGCCGTCGTCGCGCCGGAGTTTAGCGCTTACTCGCCGGTTAATCCGCCGCGTTTGCCATTGAGTAGCGAAGCGCCGATGAGTGCGGCCGAAAGGAAGGCCATGGACCATACGCCCAAGGCCGCCGCTAACTGAGGGCCATCACCCAGCGCGCTCATCAGGGCGAACGTTGCCTTGGTAATCGGGAAGTGCTCCGCGCGCTGGGCGAGGATCAGGCTGTCGCTGACCTCGAGCATCGAGAAGGCGAAGGCCAGCACGCCCCCCGCGGCGAGGTGCGCGGCGAGTAGAGGTACCGAGATACGACGTAACGTAGACCACGCGGTCGCCCCCATTGACCGGGCGGCGTGTTCGAGCATGGGGTCGCATTGCTGAAGGCCGGCTATCGCCGCTCGTGTTACGTAAGGCAGCCGACGGACGGCGTAGGCCAAACCGAGTAGCAGGAAGGGGCTGCCCCCCGCGCTGACCAGAAAGGCGAAAGGTTTGCCTTCCTGGGAAAGCGATAGGTAGCCGAAGGCCAGCACGAGCCCTGGCACGGCGAGCGGCAACATCGTCAGGGTGTCCAAGAGGTGACGGATGCGCAGGTCCGAACGGGCAATCACCCACGCGGCGGCAATACCCATCACCAGCGCGATGACGGTGGCCAGTCCGGCGTAGGCCAAGCTGTTTTGAATGGATGGCACCACCAAAGCGCTCCCCAGTGCTTCCTGCCAGTGCGCGAGCGTGAATTCGACCGGCAGTATCGAGTTATGCCAATGGCCGGAGACCGACATGAGGATCACGCCGAGGTGCGGAAGGCAGGCCAAGGCCGCGACGCCGGCGAAGAGCCCGCTGCATGCCCACCCGCGCCAGCCGAGCAGCGGCTGCGGGGTCGAGCGCAGACTCGGGCGCGGCGCCGCGCCGATTCGCCGACGTTCGAACAGGAGTTTCGATGCAAGGAAGACGCCGCCAGCGATGAGCAAGACGAGGGTGGTGAGGGCATACGGCAGGGGGTTACGATCAAGGTTCTTGATGCCGTCCAGAATTTGCACCGGCGCAACGCGGGGAAAATCAAAGACCAGCGGCACACCGAGTTCGGTGAAGGCCCAGATAAAGACCAACGCTCCTCCCGCGAATAGTCCCGGGGTGATGATGGGCAGGGTCACGTGCGTGAGCCGGCGCCAAGGCGAGCAGCCGAGGTTAGCCGCCGCCTGTTCCATCGCCGGATCCATCTGGGCTAAGGCGGCGGCGAGATTGAGATAAAGGATTGGGTAAAGGTGCAGCGCATTCATCACGACGATGCCGATGAGACGATTCTCGGCCATCCAGTCGCGGGGGTGGAGCGGATCCATCCAACCCAAGCCAGCCAGTACGGCGTTAAACGAACCCTCCGTTCCGAGGATACACTTGATGCCGATGGCCCCCACGAAGGGCGGCAGGATCATCGGGACGAGCAATGCCAAGGCCAGTAGGCCGCGCCCAGGAAAACTATAACGATAATTGAGTAACGCCAAAGGTAGGGCCAGGAGTCCGGCGACGGCCGTGCTGGCTAGGCCGAGCAACAGGGCGTTGCTGAGGCCGTCTTGGTAGAGCGGATCACGCAATACGGCGAGGACGTAGCTAAAGGTGAAACCTCCGTCCCGCGGGTCGACGAAAGCCTCGCGCAATACGCTGAAGGCCGGATAGATGAAGCCGACCGCAAGCAAAAGTCCAACGGCGGCGCAGAGGATCCAAGCAGTACGACGATTCATATCAGTGTTTTCCTTGGTTACGACGGGCGAGCTCGGCTGCACGGCGATAGTTTTCGCGGAAGATAGCGCCCAGTTCAGTCATGCGGCGGGCGGAGACGAGGGCATCTCGGCTTTCCAGTCCTGGGTCGCCTTCGCCACCGGCGCGGTAGGGGAGTGCGCTGACGTCATTCATCACCGCCAAAGCGTCGGCGGGCATGCCAGCTTTGATGATCTCGGCCCAAGCCTCTTTGAGCTCTTCATGCGTATCGATACACATGACGCGCACGGCCCGTCGAATTGTCCCGAAGGAGGCGGCCGTGAGTTCCGGCCGGTATTGGAGATGATCGGTGCCGACGTAGGGCGAACGAGCGGCGCGTTCTGGCGGCAGTGCCGTGTAGGCATCGCGGCGGACCGGCGGGCGAAAGAGCTCGCGTTCGCGCGGGCCTGGCACCGAGCCGACGGGCGAACTCCAGAGGGCCTGTCCGGCAGGGCTCAGCACGAAATTAACGAAGGCTTGCGCGAGTTCCTGTTCTGGGGCCCCCCGCAGGACGGCGATGGGGTCGCCGCTTACGGTCGTGCCGCCAGCGGGCGCCGTCCAGATGAGACGAACGTCATTAGCACGGTTGACCTGCTGGGCGAAGGCGGCTCCGTAATAATCCACGCACATGCCGGCGACGGCGTTACCGTCAGCGACATCTAAAGGAATTTTCGTGGAGCTATCGGAGAAGTAGCGGGCGTTGGCGGCCAACCGTTGCACCAAGCGGAAGCCGTCCGTCCAGCCCAGTGCGAGCCGGTCCTTTTCCGGTAGCGCGGCTCTTTCGGGCGCTTGTAGACTCCGCTGAATTTCGGCTTGGATGATGAGTTCGAAAGCACGGGCGACCGAACCGCTTTTAGTGGGGTCCGCCAAGGCCAGCTGTCCACGAAGTCGCGGATCGGCGAGATCTGCCCAGCGCACCGGGTCAGGCACGCCGATGGCGCGCCAACGCGTCGGAGCCCAGCAGATCCCAAAGCGGGAAAGACAAGACGAACACCAGGTCTTGTCTTTGGCCCAAAGACGTTCCCCGGTGAAGAATTCAGGAATCGGCCCGCCGGCTGCGAACCATTCCGGGTGTTGATCAAAGGCGCGGAGGGGGACGAGACGACCTTTCTTGGACTGGCTGGCAAAATCCGGTTCGCCGCCGCCGAAGAAGACGTCGGCACCGATCCCGGCTCGCTTTTCTTCTTCCGCAGCTTTGTAGCCGGCGTCCAACATCAAGCGGATCTCAGAGGTGCCGCCAGGGCTGCGCCAATCCACGTACACATCTTCGCCGTGTCCTTCGCGCCAGTGACGGGAAAAGGCTTCGGAGAACTCTCGCCGGATGGACTCGCTGTGCGGCGTGAAGATAACCAAGCGACGTGTGCCTGGGGCCGGGCGCTGATTCGTGTCCTTGCGAAGCAGTAAGGGCAATACGATCAGCAGTGCCAAGGTGCCTAAGGTAATCCACCACGCTCGGGTCGTCTTCATGGGCGGGGGAGCACCACGACATCTGTGGTCGCCACGGCGACGGTGAGTTCGTGGCCAGTCGTGAGATTTGCTGGCGGGTTGCTGACCATGATCCGCAACGGACCAAGTCCAGTCCGAAGGGTAAGTTGGGCCCGTTGGCCGAGATATACTTTTTCGGTGACGACACCGGTCAGCGAATTCGCCTCGCCAGCGGCGGCTGGGTGCCAAGCTTCGGGTCGAATCGAAAGTTCTACGGTGCGACCGTTTTCTGCCGTACTCGAAGGGTCGCCCAGAATGCCCCTGAAGGTGCCGGCTGAAGTGAGCACGGACACCGTCGTCGCATCCCGCCCGCTGATTTCGGCGGCGATCAGATTGGTCTCGCCGATGAAGCGAGCTACTTCCGCCGAGATGGGTCGCCGATACACCTCTTCGGGCGTGCCGACCTGCGCGACGCGGCCGCGGCTGAGCAGCGCCATCCGATCCGCCATGGCGAGAGCTTCTTCTTGGTCGTGGGTCACGTAGACGGCAGTGAGGCCATTCTCTTTCACGATGCGACGGATTTCTTGGCGCATCTCGATGCGCAGCTGGGCGTCGAGATTGGAAAGAGGTTCGTCCAGCAGGAGACAACGAGGACGAACGACCAAGGCCCGGGCGAGGGCGACCCGTTGTTGCTGACCGCCGGAGAGTTGATCGATGGAGCGTTCACCCAGGCCGTCGAGACGAACGGAGGCTAAGGCTTCCTGGACGCGGCGGGCGCGTTCGGCCGACGGGATTTTTCTTTCGACCAGGCCGAATGCGATATTCTCGGCGACGCTCAGGTGCGGCCACAGGGCGTAACTTTGGAAGACCATCGCGGTTTCACGGAGATGCGGGGCCAGGTCCGTGACGTTGCGGTCGCCGAAGAAGATGTCACCGGAGGTAGGAAAATCGAGACCAGCCAGGCAGCGTAACAGGGTGGTCTTGCCGCAGCCCGAAGGCCCAAGCAAGAAGAAGAGCTCTCCGGGATTGATCGATAGGTTGACATCATTAAGCACGGTGACCGGCCCAGCGTCAGCGGGATAGGTTTTGTGGACGGAGCGGAGGTGGAGCGTTTCCATGGGGTGGGTCAAATTTCGTTCGGGGCGAGCCAGCGGAAGGAGAGAATGATAAAACGCCGACCGAGCAGGACGTTGATCGGTGATTTTTTGGAATCGCGCAGCCGATCGTGCGGGAGATTGGACGGGTCGAGGTAGTCCGGCGTGCGTTGGACGACTAACTCCAGAACCGCGCCCTGTCCAGTGCCGGTCTCTTCGTTGGCTTCGCCGTAAGCCCTGATACGGAAGGTGTCGGAGCGTGTGGCCAGCAACGGACCAAGCGCCTGGAGGAGGTCTCCTTGGAAGAGGCAGCCGTTGGCACCGAAGCCATTATGCGTGCGGTTGACGTTGTCGGTATCGAGGATTTCTACGTTACGGAAGAACAGCCCTGGAGGCATGCCGGTCCGGGCGCCGGCGACACCGCCGTTCATCCAGTTATGGGAGATGGATGGATCGATTATTTTCCCGCCGCTGGGCATCTTCGCGAGGGTATCGGAACCGAGGGCCTTATCGGCTCGGGCGATGGCTGACTCCAAGGTGCCCGATCGGAACATCCAGCGGACCTTCTCTGCCGTCACCGGCAGGGTGGTGGTGGTCGCTTGGTTTTCGATTGGATATAGTGAAGTGGAGGTACCCACCGATGGTAAGCTCACGAAGGCCCCGGGTTTCTTGGTGGGGCCCAGATAGCGATTGATGAATTCGCAGAGCCCTAAAAAAGGTGTACCTGGATTTTGGATAGCAGGGAAGCCCTTGAAACGGCGGCCGGCGGGGCAGGGAAGGGTCCCCGGCGGATACTCTTGATCTCTTTCCGTGCGTTGTAGGAATTGCGCTCGCGCCTTGATCTCGGTGACGGTCGCCGTGGCCAGCGCGCGGATCTGCGTATCGGAGAGATTGGCGAAACCATTCCAATAGGCGGCATCACCGATTTTGCGCGTGGCGGGCGTCTGCGTGGTGTCGCCGATGATTCGGGGAAAGCGAGCGTTGTTGGTGGAGGAGGGGGCAGTGGCGGCCTGTGATCCGAGGGCTAATCCTTTCAGCGATCCGTAAAGCCCCGTCCAGGCTTCGACTGAAGTGGAGTTAACGTTAAAGGCTCCAAGGTTGAGCAGGTAACTAGAGAATCGTCGGTAACCGTCGGGGCCGCCCGGCGATTTGCTGGGGTCGTCGTTGATGAAGCCGTCGGCGGTGATCGCCTGAGCGGCGAGGCCGATGCTGCCCTGATAAAGGGACATGCGTGGGTTGGAGAGTTTGCCCGTGCCAGCCGCGAAGGCGGCCATGACCTGTGTCAGGCTCTTCGACCGGACAATGTTGTAGCTGCCATTACGCGAGCCTTCGCTGAGCACCGGGGCGGCGCCCGAGAAGAAGAAGCTATCCCAGAGCGCGTTATTCATCAGGTAACTCATATCACCGAAGGTGTGTCCGCCGATATAACTCGCGTTGGTGTGAGGGGTGCCATGCGTCCAGCTTTTGTCGAGCGGCACCACCATCGAGGGGAAGGAGTTGCCGACGGTGCGATAAGGCATCCAATCCCAAGCGCTCAGGTTGGCATGCATTAATTGGCCGAGCGAGACGGGTGCAGACAGGGGGACTTCCACCTCGGTCGTCGAGGCGATGCCGGCGGCACCGTGCGAAGGTCCGCCGAACGCATTTGCGCCGTTGGCTTTGGTGGCATCGATTTGGAGAAAATTACTCCACGATGTCGTTGCGGCATTGAGGGCCAGTTCGTCGCCCCCGAACAATTGCGTACGTTGGCTTGCCATGCCGATGCCGGGGAGTCCGTTCAGTGCGGGGTTAGAAGAAGTCTGCGGAAGCGGATTGGTGAAGAGCCAGGCAGGGTGAGCGGCGGGGACAGAATTCGCTTGGGCAGCTGAATAGGGTAGCGCGCTACGGTCGTAGGTGGTAGTGCGGGCGGTATCCGCTACCCGAGCTCTTGTGTCAAAAGCGGCGATGACGGGTCCCGGGGCGACTTCGGCGACGGTGCGAATTGCCGAGACTGGCCCAATCATTACTGGATTGGTCGGGCTGCCCGCATCGCCGAGGTGGGTGGCGTTAAAACCGCTTCCGCCAACATTTACGTAGTGGGCGTAACTCGCCAAGGAGTTATTACGGCTGGTCCCCAAGACTTCATTGGCCCCGAGGTCTTGTCCTACGATGTCATTTTTGAGGCTCTGTTTCCAGCCGGAGGTGAGGTATACCCAGTGGTGCCAGTACATCGAACTGGTCAGATCGATGCAGCATTTCACCGTATCGTCCGCTTTGAACTTGTAAGGTGCGGCGGCGATTGAGTCACGGATGTCGGTGTAAAAGCCACCCGTATAGTAAAACCCCCGCTCCATGTTGAGGATGGGAATCTTGGCCGCGTCCGTGGATACTCCGAGCGTGGTGGCATCCACCAAATCTTTTGAGGTGAAGACGGCGAATTCGCCTGGCTCAAGGGTCGTCGCTGGGACGACCGCGACGAGATTCTCCGCATTGGCGCCGGTCGAAGCATCGGAGGCCGCCTTGAAATTGAACAAGGAATCGAAAAGCCGCGGTGTCGCCGTGGTGTCCATCGGCTTAGTGGGGTCGTTGTCCGTGTGCGTGAAGATTTGCAATCTCATCTGGTCGAACTGCGAGAACGATACTTTTAATCCTCCCTTGATGCGGGGATCCGGCTCCGCACTGGTTGGCTCTTTTAGTTTGAGCTGCACATTGTAGGGATTGTGAATCACAAGCACCGGCGTGCACACGAGTTTGAGCGTATAGTCGGTGCCAGTCGAGACGGTGCGCAGCGAGAAAACCATCGAAAGTCTGTGGACGGTAGGCATGTAAGCCCCGCGCACGGGACGGGGGATGAAGCGTCCCTTACCGCCGCCCGTGAGGTCGCCGCCTTTGAGCGGGTTGATCCATCCGAGCGGGTCTGGGGTGGAATCGTAGCCATCAGTGTACGGCGAGGTGACCTTGCCTCCGCCGGACCACAGGGCGTTGTCCAGATCGTAGCGCGCGTAATTATTCAATCGGTATCCGCCCTTCACGAATTGGTTGGTGTTGGGGAAGAAGGATCGCGCTCCGAGGGAGGGTGTGTTCGTTGACCAATCGACATCCTTGTAGAGACGGTAGTAATCTCGAACGAGGTGCCAGAGCGGGCCCACCAAGCGCCGCGACTGCTTGTCCCAGGCGGTATTCTTCGTCACCGCTGGGGTACCTGACTTCTCTGTGTCATCGAGAGGTAGCCCCATCTCGTCCCCGCGGATGAAGACGGGACACCAAGGAAGGTATTGGGTGCCGCCCGTGAGTTTTCGGCCCGAGTTATCGGTATTGTCTTCATACATCGGCACCCAGACGCGGGGGAACGGATCCGAAGAAGTGACGGTGCCAGGGTTCGTCTTGGCGGTGCCGTAACTCGGAAACCAAGAACGTCGCTGGCCGAGAATCGGGTCGGCGGTGTAAGCTTCGACCACGGTCTCATGTCCATTACCGGAACCGAAGTCGGATACGTCGAATTGCGCATCATCCATCTCAAAGGCCAGCGAGAGATCTTTGCGTAACCCGCCGCGATAACTGTCGGCGAGGACGCCCGCTGTCCAAAGTGATTGATGGTGGAAGCTGAGCTTGAGTGGAGATAGGCCGGCAGCGTCCGGGTCGTTGAGGTCGTAGCCGGGGAGCATCGGCAGCGTTGCGGTCGAGGCCATCGCCGTGAACATGGGCTCCTTGATGTTGACGTTTTTCAGACCAAGGAGCAGTTCGGTGCCGGTGCGGCCGGGAGCACGGAGAGCATCAACGGTACTCAGCGCCGACGGTGCCGTCTTCGTGATGTCTCTGGGGTCTGTGAGGCAGATCGCGGCTTTGACCCCTTCGTCGCCGATCCAGTAAGCAAAATTTCCAGTGGTGCTACTGTTCGACGAGCCCGGGAGCGGAATTTTGGGAAGAGCGATACGCCCGTCGATATCATCAGCGGTTCCGATAATACCGTCTGGGCCGGGTTCAAGGACGGCACTGCTATTACCAACTAACGTAGCATAACTTTCTTTGTTCCCCGCTGCGTAGGTCTTCGGATAATCAATTTGCCACGGAGCCCAGTAAGTTGCATCGTAATCCGCCGTACCCGAATGGCTTTTCGACTGAGCTAAATAAACGGTGGACGCATTGTTCACGTCTTTGCCGCCCTTGCCGCTGATGAGCCATTGAGGGGGTTCGTCGGGCTTGTCCGTTCGCCAGGCACCGGTCCAATACCGTTGGCCTTGACCGCATTTAATCGCCCAAGACAGTGTCGGATCGTAGGGGCTAATCGGCTTGGGCGTGCAGGCTAATTCGCCCGTAGCGGTGCTGCGTGTATCCGGTCCTGCCGCCTGCTGAAGGTGTCCAAGGGCCAATCGCGCCGACATCGTGGCGTTGAGGCGTGCCCGGGTGGCGAGCATCGCCCATCTCGTCGCCTTCGATTCGATAGTGAGGAACGACGCCAGGACCAAGACAATCATGACGATCATCGCCATGATCGTCAGCGAGAGAATTAATGAGAATCCGGGGCTCCGCGGATTATGACCTGACCGCCGTGGGTTCACCTTTGGGAGAGAGTCTTACTTATTGCGGTTTTTTTATTTCCGCTCGCGGGCGGGTTGACTGGCGCCGTCTGCTTGGTCTCCGCGGCAATCCTCTCCTCGACCCCACGAACTTTGATCTGACCCTCTTCGCCTGGAGCGGGTAGCAGGAATAAGAGGGAGCGGATGTCTTCCAACTGCAACCAACGGAGCCCACCGGCAATCAGCCAGTTGCCGTCCTCACCCGGTAAAAAGAATTGCGCTTGGCCATATTGGGCGGGCTTCACTTGGGGATGCAGGGTGATTTCTTGACCAGATGGCAGGATGCGACGCTCGCCTGGCATACTTAAACCCACCGACTTGGGGCAAAGATTAAAAAATCGGATGGTCCCAGCGGCGGCGGTTCCGCCATTATCCAGTATCAGATTCAGACGAGCTTGGTCATCGGATCCCGATACGATGGCGATGAGCTTGGTGGCGCCCGCCGGCACGGGGGAGGTGGCGATCGGTACCAGTACCTCCTTCGGGTCGGTGGTTTTCGGGCGGCGGAAGAGCGTGAATTGACCTTCTTTACAAAGCGTGGTGACGGGCTCGCTCAGCGCGTGCGCATAAAGGGTGACGGGCTCGGGTCGGCCCTCGGCGTTGAGCATAGCCAACTCCATCTGAGGGTCGTCGAAACTCATTAGTTTGACGCTCACTTGTGCGGCGTCCGGGTCGGCCGACAGGGCCCCGAGTATCAGCAGATGTGCAATCATGGCCTTAATTCAGGCGGGCTCCACAGTTGCGTCTACGCAATTAGCGGCCCGTTTTTTTATTTAACTTAATAGGATTCAAAACGTCATCTGAATGTCACCCATGGGCTCCGGCCCAAGGATAAGTGTCGAATGTTACAATTGCTTGCGTCTTTATTCACAAATGGTTGGGTGTAACTTGCGTTTAATCGAGACTATGCAGACGCCGTCACCTCCCGCACTCTAAGCCCCCCATGACCGATTCCTCCCCGGGACGGCGTTCCCGTCAGCGCCCTGCCGCCTCTCCTAATTACGGCGATCGGGTGCCCCCGCACAATCTCGATGCCGAGCGCGGATTGATCGCCAGCATCGTCATCGACGGCGGCGATACTTTGCAACGTTGCCTCGAGCAACGCGTCACGGCGGATTATTTTTTCGACCCTAAGCACCAAGATATTTACGCCACGGCCTTAGCCCTTTCGCAGGATAGCATGGGCATCGACGAGATCACGCTCACCGAGCGGCTGCGGCGGGAAGGGCGCATCGAATCCGCCGGTGGCGCCGCCTACGTCAACGAGTTGACCGGCTTGGTGACCTCCACCGCCCACGCTCCTCATTGGTTGGCCATCATCCGTGAGAAACACTTTCTCCGGCAATTGATTTCCACCGCCGTGACCACGGTGGAGAAAGCCCACTCTCACGCCGAAGGAATCGAACGCTTGCTCGAGGACGTCGAACAATCCTTCTTCCGGATCAGCGAAGACCGTATTTCCGAGTCCGCCGTTTCGATCGATAAGCCGATCGAAGAAGCGATGGAATTGGTTGAACGCATCATGCGCGATCGTAATTCGGTGCAAGGAGTCCCGACGGGCTTCACCGACTTAGATGCGCTCACCTTCGGCTTCCAAGGCGGCCAGATGGTGGTCGTGGCTGCCCGACCTGGTATGGGAAAGACTTCCATCGCCTTAAATTTCATCGAGGCCGCACTTTTCCCTAAGCCTAATTCTAATAAGGGCCCGGCCCATGTCCTGCTCTTTTCCTTGGAAATGCCTGCCCGGGAATTGGCCCTCCGCATGCTTTGCTCGCGCGCCCGCGTCAGCATGACGAAATTACGCTCGGCTCACCCGGATCAACGTATGCAGCTGGATCTGGTCGCCGCGGCCAATGAATTCAAGGGACGGCCGCTGGTGGTCGATGATAATGGGGGCCAGAATATCCTGGAAATCCGGGCGAAATGCCGTCGGGTACATGCCCGTAAGCCCTTAGATATGGTCGTCATCGACTACATCCAGCTAATTAATGGGCTCGATTCCGGTCTCCCGCGCGAGCAGCAGATCGCCGAAGTCTCGCGTAGCATCAAGGCTATGGCCAAGGAGTTTAATATCCCGATTATCGCCCTCGCTCAGCTTAATCGTAAATCGGAAGACGAGGCCCGCCAGCCGCGGATGTCCGATTTGCGAGAATCTGGGTCGATTGAGCAGGATGCGGACATCGTCATGCTGATCTCGAAGCCCACCGCCAGCCAGAAGCAGCAGCCCGACCAGGAAGAAGAACATGCCGCCCAGCCCGGATGCTATACCCGCCATCTCATTAT
The DNA here is from genome assembly GCA_026397965.1 of Verrucomicrobiota bacterium. GTDB lineage: Bacteria > Verrucomicrobiota > Verrucomicrobiia > Opitutales > UBA953 > UBA953. Next base: position 151,459 of record JAPLTU010000040.1, read on the forward strand.
AGCTAAAAACCGTAATGGACCGACCGCCGACATCAACTTGCTCTTTAACCCGGGGCTTACACGCTTCGAGTCCTTGGCTAAAGAATACCGTAATGAATAAACCAACCGTCAATCGCAGCCTCCTCCAGGCCGCCTATTTTACTTTAGTACTCGCGCCGTTCGTCGGCGTGGCCCAAGTGGCGCCCGCGACCGAGAAAGACCCCATCGTTCGCTCGATCCGCGTGAAGGCTGAAGGCGGTGCAGTTTCTGAGCAATTCGTGCTGGGGTATGTTGCGCTGCGTGCCGGCGAAGTTTTTTCCAAGGATGCCGTCGCAAGCACGGTTCGCGCCCTTTACGCGACGGGTCGCTTCACCCAAGCCATCGTCGTCCCCGAGCTCGATCCTAAGACTGGACAAGTCGATGTCGTCGTCACCGTCGAGCCCCGGCCTCTCCTGGTCTCCATCGATTATATTGGCGGCGACGGGTTGGTTAATAAGGACACCTCGGAATGGTTTAGCACCGGAACGACGATTGAAGACGTCAAGGTAGGCGAGCCGCTTGACCCCGCTTTACTGCGCCGCTCCGAGGTCAAGCTGCAGACCGAACTCCGCAAAAAACGCCCCTTCACCATCGTGACATCGGAGACGTTCCCGGCCAAAGGTGGGGTGAAGGTTTCGGTCATCATCCGTGAAGGCATTGAATTGAAAGTAGATCACGTCCGCATCGAAGGCGCCACGGCTCTGAAGGAAAGTGAAGTCATCGACGGAGCTGACTTGAAATCCTCCACGTGGCGCTGGTGGAAGTTTTCTTGGCTGACGAGCGGCGGACGTCTGGACCCTGATGAATACCGCAAAGATTGCCAACGCGTCCGGGATTTCTATCGGGCCAAGGGTTTTCTGGATGTCCAAATCGAAGAAATGGATGCCGAAAAGGCCTGCACCATCAAAGACGTCTCGGGTACGAACGGCTGGCTTGATGTCGTCATTCGCGTCAAAGAAGGCCGACGTTACGCCGTTGGTAGCGTGACTCTTTCGGGTAACGGCATGGGCGCGGCCCAAGAGGCGTTCAAGACCGAGGCTCTGCTGAAAGTCGTCAGCGAGCCTTCGCTTCGCCGGGGGGCTCACCCCGTGGAAGTGGATCATTTGAATAAAGGAGACTGGTATGCGACCGGCGCCGTCGAAGCAGCGGCCGATAAGCTGCGCGAGTATTATGGCCAGATGGGTTATTTAAATACGCAGGTGAACGTCGGCCGTAAGCCGAATCTGGAAACCGGCGCCATCGATATAAAATTCACGCTGGAAGAAGGGCAGCGCTTCTCCGTCCGTTCTTTGGAAATCCAAGGGAATACCAAGACGCGCTCGAACGTCATTGCCCGCGAGTTAGCCCTGGGGCCCGGCGAAGTTTTCGACCTTGCTCGCATGCGCGTTTCCGAGGGTCGTTTGCGCAATACCCAATTTTTCGAAGAAGTCCGCGTAACCCCGATTCCGAGTCCTGTCCCGGGCCAAAGCGACCTGCGCGTCGTGGTCAAGGAAGGTCCGACCGGCCAGGTGAGTTTTGGCGCGGGCTACAGCACGGTCGAGCAGTTGGTGGGCTTCGTCGAATATTCCGAAGGAAACTTCGATTATTCTAATCCTGAAGGGTGGTATCGTGGCGGCGGCCAAAAATTCCGGGTACGGATTTCCGCTGGTAGTGTCTCCAGTTCCTTCGAGCATTCGTTCGAAGAGCCAGCCCTTTGGGAACGTGATTTGGCCGTCGGCTATAAGATTGAGCGACGCTTTACGGGCTTCCAGTCTGCCAATTACTCCGTCGTGACCGAAGGCGTTGGCGTCTATGCCCGTCGCCGGATTTTCGGCGCCGTCGAGGGACGCATCGCTTATGATCTTCGACGCGTATCGGTCGGCGATGTGACTGCTTCTGCTCCGGCGGATGTCGTCAATGAAAGCGGCCACCCTAAGACGATTTCCTCGATTACTCTTTCGGCATCCCAAGACACCCGCGATGAATATAATTTCCCGACGCGCGGTTCGCGGATCTCCTTGTCCGAAGAATTCGCCGGCAACGGGCTGGGCGGAAGTCTCTCCTACCTGAAGTCCGAGCTGCGGGCTGGCAAATGGTTACTCCTTTCACCCACCGCCGAACAGACCTTAAGCGTAATCGGCCGCGTCGGTATGCTTTCAGGTAAGCGCTCTGAACTTCCTTTCTACGAACGCTTTTATCTCGGCGGCGCTTACGACATGCGTGGTTTTTCTTACAATGATGTGGGTTCCTTTGAAACCTATGACACCAGTTTCGGCAATCAGCCCATGGGCGGCATGACGTATGGTTATTTCAGCACGGAATACCTGATCAAGGCCGCGGACAACCTACGTTTGGCCGCCTTTTATGATTATGGCTTGGTCAATGCCGAAAGCGCCGACTTCAGTCTGTCACAGGCTAACGCCGATTGGGGTCTCGGCATGCGCATTCTATTGGGCGGGGCCGTGATGCGTCTGGACTTCGGTTTCCCCTTAAAAACCACCAAAAACCCGACAACCGGGGCTCCGCTCAATACGGGCGGCATGAAGTTTAACTTCAGTTTTGGCACGGTCTTTTGATTGCCAACCATCCTCCGTTCCTACTTTCTCAACTCCCTACCATGAAGTCCCTATCCGCTCTTCTCATCTTCGCCGCCACTACGGTTTTCGCCGCCGCCCCTAACGTTGGCGTGGTCGATATCGCTGAAGTCATGGCCAAATACAATAAGGCCATCGAAACCAAGGCCAGCATCGACAAGTCCGTCGAAGCCAGCAAAGCCGCCATCGCTGAGCGTGGCAAGGAAGTCGAAGGCCTCAAGGCTGACCTCGATGCCACCGTTAAGCGTGCTAACGATCCGATTCTCAACGAAGCCGGCAAGAAGTCCCTTCAGTCCGAAGCCCAAGTTAAGAATAACGCTCTCCAGCAGCGCTTCCAGGAGTATCAGCAGTTCGCCCAGAACGCTCAGGCCACCATCCAGCAGCGCTTCAATGAACTGCAGAATGCCGTGAACGCGGATATCAAATCTCAGTCTGAAAAGGTCGCCAAGGAAAAGGGCCTCCAACTCATCCTTCCTAAGGCGATTGCCTTCCATGCGGACGCTTCGCTCGATATCACCGAAGAGATCACCAAGGAACTCAATGCTGGCTATAAGAGCACGGCACCTGTGACACCTGCCGCCCCAGCTGGCGATAAACCCGCTGCCAAGTAAGCCCGAAACGCGCCCCTGCTAAGCAGGGGCGCTTCATTTAGGTTCATGTCTATCACTTTCACCCCACAACAAGTCGCCTCGATGATCGAGGCTGTGGCTGTTGAGGGGGTGAGGACTGATCCGATTCAAGGCATCGCCGCTTTAGCAGAAGCCTCGGCGGATGATCTATCTTTTTTAGGTAACCTGAAATACTCGGCGGAAGTGGCAACTTCTCGGGCAGGGGTGATCCTTGTGCCGCTGGAATTCGTCGGGGTGCCTCAGACGAATCAGGTATTCTTACGCGTCGCCAAGCCTTCCTTCGCTTTGGCTTTAATTTGTTCGGTCTTGGAGGCTAAGCTCTGGCCCAAGCCACCGGCTGGCGTCCATGCCTCCGCCGTGGTGGCTCCTTCTGCCGTCGTTGACCCCTCCGCGCACATCGGTCCGCTTTGTGTCGTCGGTGAAAATACGATCATCGCCGCCGGCGTGACACTGGAGGCTCGTTGCCAAATCGGCACTCATGCCAAGGTCGGGCCAGACTCTTGGCTGAAACCGGGCGTGCTTATTGGCGATTATTGCGTCTTGGGCGCTCGTTGCCGCATTCAACCGGGAGCCATCATCGGTTCGGATGGCTTCGGCTATGAGCCGATCGACGGCACGATTCATCGCATCCCGCAAATCGGAACCGTTGTCTTGGAGGATGACGTCGAAGTCGGGGCGAACACAACGATTGACCGGGCGCGCTTTAGCCGGACCGTAATTGGCCGCGGAACGAAAATCGATAATTTGGTCCAAATCGCCCATAATGTCAGAATCGGCCGCCAATGTCTCATCACCGCACAGGTGGGCATCGCGGGAAGTACGACGCTGGGCGATCATTGCGTGCTCGGCGGGCAGGCCGGCGTGGCCGGGCACCTGACTCTCGGCGACCGCGTCAAGCTGGGCGCCCAAGCTGGCCTCTTTGAAGACGTGCTCGCCGACGGTTTCGTCAATGGAACGCCGGCGATGCCCTTTGGTCTGGAACGCCGACTGGTCGTCCTATCCCGTCGTTTGCCGGATTTGTTCAAAAAGGTTGATTCGCTCGCCGCGTCCTTGGACTCTCCTAAGAGTTAACTGACATGAGCGCCCCAGAGATGAAGATTTTTACCGGCAACGCCAATCCGGCCCTCGCCAAAGAAATCTGCGAACACCTCGGCGTGCCGCTGGGATCGGCTACGGTCAATTGCTTCCCGGACGGCGAAACGTTCGTGCAGATCAACGAGAATATCCGCGGCTGCGACGTTTACGTCATTCAGCCGACCTGCGCTCCGGCTAATGACCGCATCATGGAATTGCTCATCATGATCGACGCAATGCGCCGGGCGTCCGCCGCGCGCATCACCGCGGTGATCCCCTTTTTCGGTTATGCCCGGCAAGACCGTAAAGATAAGCCTCGCGTGCCGATCACGGCCAAGCTCGTGGCCAATTTGCTCACCGCCGCCGGCGCGAACCGCGTGCTGACCGTCGATTTGCACGCGCAGCAGATCCAGGGCTTCTTCGATATCCCGGTCGACCATCTTTACGCCTCGCCGGTCTTCTACGCGCACATCAAAAATAAACCTTGGTTGAAGGATGCCACGGTGATTTCGCCCGATGTCGGGGGCCTGAAATATGCGGCCGCGGTGGCTGATATGCTGAATCTGCCCTATGGTTTCGTGGCCAAGCGCCGGACCAGTGCGACGACCGTCCAGGCCACCAGCCTCGTCGGCGAAGTCGACGGTCGCGACGTCATCTTAGTCGACGACATGACCGAAACCGCCGGCACGTTGACGGCGGCCGCTGAACTATTGAAGAAGAACGGCGCCCGTTCGGTGCGCGCCGTGGTCTCTCACTGCATGATCCAGGAAATCGCTTACGAGCGCTTACGTAACGGTGCAATCGATGAAGTAATCACGACCAACTCCGTGCCCATCGATACCCGCGGCCTGCCCATCACGGTGCTTTCGATCGCGCCTCTGCTTTCAGATGCCATCCGGCGCATCCACGGTAACAGCAGCGTGACCGACCTTTTCCCCATCAAGGGGCACTGAGCCTGACGTCAGGACGCGAAAAAGGCCGCATCAATCGATGCGGCCTTTTTGTTGGGATGAATCCCCGGACTTACTTCTTAGCGGACGCGAGGAAGTCGAGGATGACCTTGGCTTGGTCGCTGGTGTGGCCCTTGTGGTCGGCGTAGACGCACTTGCCGTCCTTGAAGAGGAAGGCGCTGCGACTGGCAAAGCCGACCATGCTCTTCACGCCGAAGGCTTCGGTGACGGCTTTCTTCTCCTTGTCGGCGAGGAGGCGGAAGGGGAACTTCTGCTCTTCTTTGAATTCTTTCTGCTTCTTCTCATCGTCGGTGCTGACGCCGAGGACGTTCACCCCGGCCTTCTGAAGGTCGGCCCAGCCATCGCGCAGCGAGCAGCCCTGCTTAGTGCAGCCCGGGGTGTCGGCCTTCGGGTAGAAGTAGACGAGCAGGGTACCCTTGGCGCCTTCTTTGGCGAGATCGACGGGCTTGCCGTCTTGGTCATTGCAGACGACGGCTGGGATGGCATCGCCGACGGCAAGCTTTTCAGCGGCACTGCCAAGGAAGGGGAAAAGGGAGAGGAGCATAGAGGCGAAGAGGGTCTTCATCCTCCCAAGATTGGGCGGCGATTAGTAAAAGGCAAATGCGTCCAGCGATGTTTTCCTATCGCTTGTCGATGCTTCTGAGGCCAAAAATGACGTTATGTTGCAGGCCGTCCTCGACACCATCCCTCATCGCCCTCCTTTCCTGTTCTTGGATCGGATTGATGAGATTCGGGCCGACGGGGTGACTTGCTCCCGGACGTTCCGCGCGGATGAGCCTTTCTACGCCGGGCACTACCCGGGCAACCCCATCACCCCTGGGGTGCTGCTGTGCGAGGCGGTTTTTCAAGCAGCGGCTATTTTTTTGACCAAAAAGCTACAGGGGGAGGGCGGGGTGGCCGCCGATAAGACTCCGGTACTTTGCCGCATCGAAGAGGCAAAGTTCAAAGGGATGGTGCGGCCGGGCGACACGGTCTCCATCGAGGTCAAGCACGTCGAAACCCTCCAACAATTTCACTTCATGACGGGGACCGTTCGCCGTGAAGGCAAGGCGGTTCTGACGATACGTTTTGCCCTCGCCCTTGTCGATAAGACCGACTGATTAACTGCGATGTCGTTTCTTGGTCTCACCGGAAAAACCTTTCTCGTCTTGGGCGTCGCCAACAAGAAGTCGGTCGCTTGGCACGTGGCGAAGACCCTGGAGGAAGAAGGCGCGAAGGTGATCTATTCCGTCCGTTCGCAAGCGCGGCTCGATTCGCTTAAGGGTCTTCTGGAGGGAAAGCCGGTTTACCTCTGTGACCTTGAGCGGGAAGAAGAAACCATCCGCTTGGCCTCGGCGGTGGGCAAGGAGCATGGCCCGATTGACGGGGTTTTACACAGCGTGGCGTTCGCGAATTTCTCCCAAGGAATGCAGCCTTTTCACGAGACCCTCCGAGCCGATTTCCTCCAAGCGACGGCCATTTCCTGTTTTTCTCTCGTCGAATTAGCCCGGGCGTTGAAGCCCCATCTTAAGTCGGATGCTTCAGTGGTCTCCATCGGGATTTCTTCCCAAGTCACCGCTTCCAACTACGGTTACATGTCGCCAATCAAGGCGGCCTTGGAATCGGCATCGCGTTTCCTGGCGAAATCTTTTTCCGCCGACACGCGCGTACGGTTTAACAGCGTGAATGCTGGCCCGCTGAAGACGAGTGCGAGCGCGGGCATCCCTGGCTATCTCCATAATTACCTGCACGCCGAAAAGATGACATTTCGGAAGGAGGCCCTGAAAACCCAGGAAGTCGCCGATACGGCGGTCTGGCTTCTTTCTCCTCGCTCCAGCGGCATCAACGGCCAAGGCGTCGTCGTCGATGCGGGCATGGGGCTGAATTTCTTTGACGAAGAATTGGTCAAGGCGTCATCGCGTATCCTCTGACGTGCAATTCCGCCGCACAGTTTTATCCGGGCTGGTGGCTGAACTTCCTCCCGAAGTTTGGACTTCGGAGACTTTGGAATTAAAATTAGCCCCGCTCTATCAGCGTTTAAAGCTACCAGAAGGGCGCTTGGAGCTGATGACTGGGATCCACGAGCGACGCTTCTGGCCTCAGGCTATCCGCCCTTCGGAAGCCTCCGCTTTGGCCGGTCGCCGGGCGATGGTCGCCGCCGGCGTGGGGCCCCATGATATCGACTTATTAATCCATTCATCGGTCTGTCGCGATCGGCTCGAGCCTTCGACGGCCGCTTATGTGCACGGTTTGTTGGGGCTGGGACCGCAGGCCCAAATACTCGATGTCTCGAACGCCTGTCTGGGTTGGCTGAACGCGATCGTCTTGGCCGCTGGGCTCATTGAGTCGGGCCAAATCCGGAGAGCGCTCGTTTGTGCCGGTGAAGATGGCCGGCCGCTGGTCGAGCGTACGGTTCGTTTGTTGAACGAAGACCTCACCCTGACGCGTGATGGCATTAAACCTTACTTCGCCAATTTAACGATTGGCGCTGGTGCCGCTGCGGTTGTCGTCAGTCGGGATGACCTTGCTGCTTCTGGTGCGATTCGACTTCTGGGGGGCGCGGCCGAAACAGATTCATCGGCTAATGCGTTATGCGAGGGCGATACCTCGTCGGATGAACTGGATATGCGCACCGACTCGGAGGGTTTATTGATTGCCGGCGTTGCATTGGCGCAGCGTTGTTGGGGTCGGTTCAAAGGCGTCACGGGTTGGGATGAATCAACGCCCCAAAGGGTGGTCACCCACCAAGTCGGCCGAAGGCATTCAGCTTTGCTTTTTGAAAAGCTCGGGCTCGATGTCACCAAAGATTGCCAAAGCTTTCATCATCTGGGCAACGTGGGTTCGGTGTCTGTCCCCGCGACGTTGGCTTTGGCTTTGGCGGATGGGCGCATCAAATCAGGTGACCGCGTCGCGCTGCTGGGCATCGGCAGCGGGCTCGCGAGTATGATGCTTGCCGTTGAATGCCAATGATCTCGCCCATGGATCTCCCTACCGAGCTTAAGGCTTTATACCCTTTCGCCGCCCATGATTTTTCAGCTCCATCGGGGCGGATGAATTACGTGGATCACGGCCCTCGCGAGGGTCGCCCCGTTTTACTTCTTCACGGCAATCCATCGTGGTCGTTTCTGTGGCGTGATTTGATCGTGGCTCTGGCGGCCCGTGGGCGTCGTGTGATCGTGCCCGACCACGTGGGCATGGGTCTTTCCGGGCGACCTAATCGCTTCCTTCGATTGGTCGACCGCATCGCTGATGTCGAAGCCTTGCTCGCGCATCTGCATGTCGAAAAATTTGACTTAGGCGTTCATGATTGGGGTGGCGCTATCGGTTTCGGGCTGGCTGGCCGGAACCCTAATCGCGTGGGTAAAATCCTGGTCACCAATACCGGGGCGTTTCTGTCCACGCAGATACCTTTCCGCATCGCCGTTTGCCGAGCCCCCCTTATCGGCCGCTTCATCGTTCAGGGCCTGAACGGCTTCGCCTGGCCGGCGACCTGGATGGCGGTGGAGCGTCCACTGGCGGCGGCGGTTAAGGCCGGGTTCCTTTTCCCCTACTTATCGGCTTCAAGGCGTCGGGCTGTGGCCGACTTTGTGGCCGATATACCCATGGAGCCCCATCACCCCTCTCGCCCCGTTCTGGCGGCCGTTGAGGCGGGTTTGCCTGGCTTGCGGGGGAAACCCATGCTGCTCTGCTGGGGGATGAAGGACTTTTGCTTCAATCAGGCCTTTTTAGAGGGCTTTATCGCCCGTTTTCCTGAGGCGCGGACGCTCGTCTTCCCTTCGGCAGGTCACTATGTTCTCGAGGATGCTGGAGCGGAAGCGATCGGGCCGCTTACAGCCTTTTTCGACTGAGCCGACTTAGCCCTGTTCGAAAGGTGTTGGCAGCTCTGTAAATGGACTGTGGATGGGCTGTGAGTAAAGCCGACTCAAGTATCTAAGAAGTTTTTGTAAGGGGTTGATTAACAGATATTTCGACGCCTTAAAAAACATGTGAATCGAGGGCTTTTCCTGTTGCACCGTGAGGTGTTAAAAACAGCATTTTGGTACCCCCTTTCCCGGGGAAACTCTCCCCAATTTCTATCTAAAATATGAGCGAAAATTCTGACAAATCTAACGCCCGCGGAAAGCACGCCGGCAACGAATCTTATGGAGCCGCCGACATCAAGCGGCTGAAGGGCTTGAAGGCCGTGCGGGAACGTCCCGGCATGTATATCGGCGACACGAACGAGACGGGTTTGCACCATTGCGTTTACGAAATCGTCGACAACTCGATCGACGAAGCGCTCGCCGGTTATTGCCGAAGCATTAAGTTGGAAATCCATGCGGACGGATCTTTGTCCGTCGAGGACGATGGCCGCGGGATTCCAGTCGCGATGCACCCGGAAGAAAAAATTCCGACCCTCGAGCTCGTGCTCACCAACCTGCATGCCGGCGGTAAGTTCGACAAGGGGGCTTATCAGGTCTCGGGCGGATTAAATGGCGTCGGTGCGAAGTGCGTCAACGCACTCTCCGATAGTTTTATCGCCGAGGTCAGTCGCGAGGGCGAAGTGCACCAGATGAAATTCAGCCGCGGCGAAGTCGTCCAGGCCATCAAGGTTATCGGCAAGACGAAGCGCACCGGCACGAAAATTACTTTTCACCCCGACCCAGAAATCTTCGTCGCCACGCAAGAGTTCAAGTACGACATCATTCTTCGCCGCCTGCGTGAGTTGGCTTTCCTTGTCCCGGGGATCGTCGTCGAGCTCAAGGATCAGCGCTCCAATCGGGCCGACCGTTTTGAATTCAAGGACGGCATCGCGGAGTATGTTTCCTTCCTGAACGCCAACGAGGAGACGCTTTTCGATAAGCCGATCCTGATTTCCGCCGAAGTCGATTTTACCGATTTATCCAACCCTCGGGTCATGGCAGAGGGCGAAAAACCTAAGCCTGATCAGCGCCGCATGACGCTCGACGTGGCCTTGCAGTATAACGATCGCTACGACGAAATGGTGTTCAGTTACGCTAATCTAATCAATCAGCCCGAGGGCGGCACCCACCTTTCCGGCTTCCGTTCGGCCCTGACCCGCGTGGTTAATCATTACGCCAAGTCTAATAATCTCATCAAGGATAAGGACGCTAAACTCAATGGCGACGACATGCGCGAAGGCCTGGTCGCCGTCATTTCCGTCAAGCACCCCGACCCTAAGTTCCAATCGCAGAACAAGACCCGCCTCACTAATCCGGAAGTCGAAGGGATTGTGACCTCGGTGGTCGGCGAGCAGCTGAAATATTACCTCGAGCGTGACCCGAAGACCGGACGTCGCATCGTCGACAAGTGCCTCAACGCCGCCCGGGCGCGTGAGGCTGCTCGTAAGGCCCGCGAAACCGTTCGTAAGTCCGCGATGTCCTCCGGAGGCCTGCCAGGCAAGCTAGCGGACTGCTCCGAGAGCGACCCGGCGGTCTGCGAATTGTATATCGTCGAAGGCGACTCGGCCGGTGGTTCCGCCAAACAAGGTCGCGACCGCCGCTACCAAGCAATCCTCCCGATCAAGGGTAAGATCCTCAACGTCGAGAAGGCGCGTATCGACAAGATCCTCTCCAACGAAGAAATCCGCACCATCATCACCGCTTGCGGAACCGGCATCGGTAAGCACGAAGGCGACGGCGCTTTTGACGTCACGAAATGCCGCTACCACAAGCTGGTGATCATGACAGACGCTGACGTCGACGGTTCGCACATCCGCACTTTGCTGCTGACGTTCCTCTATCGCCAGATGCCTGGACTCATCGAGGCGGGCTATGTCTATATCGCCCAACCGCCGCTTTATAGAATTAAGCGCAAGAAGCGTGAGCAGTACGTCGACAATGACCCAGAACTTAACCGCATCCTGCTCGAGCTCGGTTCGGAAGACGTGAATTTACTGCGCTTGCGCGATAAGCATATTTTCCCTGGCCAGAAGCTGGATAAGATTGTGGAATCCCTCGCCCGACTGGAGTCGCTCGGATCAAGTGTCGGCCGGACAGGTTGCCAGCTGGGTGCTTACCTTGACGAGCAGGATCACAAGAGCCATGTGCTCCCGCGTTTCATCGTGCGCACCCGCACGGGCAATGAGGAAACTTACGAGTTCCTTAAGGACTCCGACGCCAAACAGGCGTATCTTCGCAGTGCCGGAGTCGAGGATTTCCTTTCCGATAAAATCGACCGCGAAAAGAAATTGAAAGACGGTACCGTTGTCCAAGAGCGCGTGAACGTCATCGAGATCTTCGAGAACGATTCGATCTCCAAGGTCCTCAAGGATCTCGAGACCCAAGGGATGGACGTCAAGCAGTTCAGAGCCGACGAAGAGGCCCGCTATCACCTGATCGATGGTTCGACGCCCGAAGAAGCTCTGGTCGCCGCCGAAGCGGCGGAAGACGAACCTAAGGCCAAGGGCGAAGAGAAGCCGGCCAAGAAGCTGGTCAAGAAAGCCGACCCTATCCCCTTGGGCACCATCCTTGAGCTCATTGGACAGATTCGCCAGTTTGGCCGCAAGGGGTTGCAGATCCAGCGCTACAAAGGCTTGGGCGAAATGAATCCTAAGCAGTTGTTCGAAACCACGATGGATCCCGCCAAACGGCGCTTCCTTAAGGTCGACATCCAAGATGCCGCTGAAGCCAACCGGGTCTTCGCTATGCTGATGGGAGAAGACGTGCCGTCTCGCCGCGCCTTCATCGAAGATAATGCGCTCAACACCTCCAACCTCGACGTCTGAGCCCGTTCTCCTCCCCCTAAATATTTCATTCCATGTATTCTGACAAAGAGAAACTCACTTCCGCTAATATCACGGATATCATGCAGACGGCGTACATCGATTATTCGATGTCCGTCATTGTCTCGCGCGCGCTCCCGGATGCCCGCGACGGCCTGAAGCCCGTCCAACGCCGCATCCTGTATGCGATGATGCGCGAAGGCCTCGTCCATAACCGTCCTTTCGATAAGTGCGCCGGTGTCGTCGGTGAAGTGCTGAAGAACTATCACCCGCACGGGGATAGCTCCGTGTACGACACCTTGGTGCGCTTGGCCCAGAATTGGGTGATGCGTTACCAGCTGATCGAACCTCAGGGCAACTTCGGTTCGGTCGACGGCGATCCACCCGCCGCCTACCGTTACACCGAGTGCCGCCTTTCCGAGGTCTCCGCCGAGCTCCTGGCGGACATCGACGAAGACACGGTCGATTTCATTCCCAACTACAAAGAGTCGACCACGGAGCCAACCGTGCTGCCTTGCGCTTTGCCCCACCTCCTGATGAATGGTTCGACCGGTATTGCGGTCGGCATGACGACCAATATCCCCCCGCACAATCTGCAGGAACTCGTCGATGCCACCTGCCTGATTATCGATAAGCCTAATACGACGGTCGAAGACTTGGAGAAGATCATCATCGGTCCAGACTTCCCGACGGGCGGGGTAATCAACGGTAAGGACGGCATCAAGCAGTACCTGCGCACCGGGCGCGGTATCATTCGCGTGCGCGGCGTCGCCCACACCGAAGAGATGAAGAACGGCAAGGAGCAGATTGTCCTGACCGAACTTCCGTACAACGTAAACCGGTCTTCCTTGGTTAAACACATCGCTGATCTTTGCACCGAGAAGGTGCTCGACGAAGTCTCTGACCTCCGCGACGAGTCCGATGAAAATACCCGCGTGGTGATTGAGCTGAAGCGGAATGAGAATCCGAAGGTGGTCATCAACAAGCTCTACAAGCACACGAATTTCGAAAACTCCTTCGGCGTCATCCTGCTCGCGCTCGATAAGCGTCGGCCGAAGCAGATGAATATCCGCGAGCTGCTTGAATGTTTCGTCGAGCACCGCCGCGACGTGGTCACCCGCCGTACCCGTTTCCGCCTCCGGAAGGCCGAAGACCGCGCCCATATCCTCGAAGGCTTCAAAATCGCCCTCCGTAATCTCGACGACTTCGTCAAAATCATCCGTGCCTCCGTCAACCGTGACGAGGCTCGGGTGAAGTTGATCGCCAAGTATGGCCTCAGCGAACGCCAGGCCGTCGCGATTCTCGACCTGCGTCTCTACCAGCTCACCGGGCTGGAGCGTGATAAAATTGAAGCCGAATACCGCGAACTGATGGCGCTCGTCGAAGAGCTTCGCAGCATTCTTTCCAGCGAGGCCAAGTTGTTGGCCCTGATCAAAAAGGAACTGCGCGAAGCTGCCAAGAATCACGTCGGGCCGCGCAAGACCAAGGTGAACGCCCAAGAAGGCGACCTGTCGATGGAAGATATCGTGGCGAACGAAGGGTGCGTCGTCACGGTCTCGCACGCGGGCTTCATCAAGCGCACGCCGGTGGCCCAGTATCGCCTGCAGAGACGCGGCGGTAAGGGAACCAAGGGCGCGGAGCTTTCCAAGGCAGCCTCCGATGACGACAGTGACTTCATCGAGCACCTCTTCACGGCCAATACGCATGACCACATCTTGTTCTTCATGAACAACGGACGGGTCTACGTAGAGAAAGTCTACGAAATCGAAGAAGCCGGGCGGGCCACTCGCGGTAAGTCAATTGCTCGCCTGCTTGACCTCAAGGACGACGAAAAACTGGCCGCTATGGTCTGTGTTTCCAACTTCGACGAAGGTAAGTTCCTGATCATGAGTACCGCCTTGGGCACGATCAAGAAGACGGAGATTTCCAAGTATGCCAACTACCGCAAGGGCGGAATCATCGGCATCAATATCGAACACGGCGATCGTCTCATCTCGACCAAGCTGACCAACGGCGATAACGAAGTCGTCATGATCTCGCAGTCGGGTATGTCCATTCGCTTTCATGAATCCGATGTGCGTTCCATGGGACGCGACACCACGGGCGTCGTGGGCATGCGTCTCGATTCGGGTGACTTGGTCAAGGCGATGGAAATCGTTGATCCGGCCTGTACGCTCTTGGTCGTCGGCATCGACGGCATCGGCAAGCGTACGCCCTTTGACGATCCCGAGACCAAAGAGCCCGTCTATCGGAAGCAATCCCGTGGCGGCAAGGGCGTCATTGCGATCTCCACCGAGGTTGGTGTGGCCGGCGCACTCAGCGTCCAGGAAGCAGACGAAGTCATGCTGCTCACCAAGGGCGGTCAATCGATTCGTACCAAGGTGTCGGACATCCGTTGTACGGCCGGGCGGAATACCAAGGGAGTACGCGTCATGCGCCTTAAAGAAGGCGAAGCGCTCTTGGGTATTTCGAAAGTGGAGCGGTCGGAGGAAGAAGAAGAAAACGCCGCCAAGCCACCGGCTTAAGCCAGCGATTCCAGGCAAGCAAAAGGGGCGCCAAGGGGCGCCCCTTTTTATTTGCTTAAGTGCGTTCGAGCGCCGCGATGCATTCGACGTGCCGCGTTTGCGGGAAGAGGTCAAAGGGGCGGACGGCGATCACCTTCCATCCCAGGGTGCAAAGGTATTTCAAATCACGTGCTTGGGTGTCCGGAGCGCAACTGACATAGACGATGCGACGCGGATTGAAGCGGTGCAGTTGCTCTAAGAAGGCTTCATCGCAGCCCTTGCGGGGCGGGTCGACAATCACCGCAGAATCAGCGCCGTTGACTGGGATATTCTTGAAGATGGATTCGGCGGTGCCAGCGATGAAGCGGCAGTTCACCAGACGGTTAAGGGTCGCATTCTCCGCCGCCTTGCGGGCCGCTTCCGCACTGACCTCGACTCCGTTGACGGATTCGAACTGACGGGCACCTGAGAGGGCGAAAAGGCCCGAGCCGCAATAGGTATCGACGAGGTGCTTCGCGCCTGACTCTTGGGCAAGCTTGATGGCATAACCAACGAACTGCTCGAGGACGGAGGGATTATTTTGGAAGAATTCTCCAGCCAGGAACTTGAGTTGAATGGCACCGACTTTTTCGGTGACGACTTGGCGTGGGTCGGTGATGACGCCTTCTTCGCAATCGCGGAAGAGCAGGGTGGCTCCGCGTTCGAAGCGCCCTGGGTTGCCCCGAATCTCTTTCCGGGATTTCGCAAAAGATGAATTAATCGCATCGGTCGCAATCGGACATTTAGGTACATCGATGACGCGGCGGGATGTGCCGGAGGCCAGGAAGCCGATGGGGAAGTCGGCCCGTCGTGGGGTCATGAAGTGCGGCGTGATCTTCGAACGGTAGCCGTATTGCTTCGGCGATGGGTGGCAGGGTTCGACTTCTACTTTGAGTCCGCCCAGGCGTTCGAAGGCTTCCGCGACTTGCTTGCGCTTCCACTCGAGCTGCTGAGGGTAGGCCAGATTCTGGTATTGGCAGCCGCCGCATTCTCCGAAGAGGTCGCAACGGGGTTGGACTCGATGCGGCGAAGGGATGACGACGCGGACAAGGTCGGCTCGGGAGAAGTTGGCTGAATTATGCCAGACGCGGGCGACGATTTTTTCCCCGGGTAGCGCTCCAGGAATAAAGACCACCCAGCCGTCGACGCGGGCGAGACCTTCGCCGAGGTTGGTGATTGTGGCTATTTCTACCTCGATCTCTTGATGGTAAGTAAATTTGCCAGGACGGAACTTGGATGCGTCAGGCTTGCGTGATTGAGGTGGCTCGAATTCGGACATGTGATGAAAGTCAGCCACAACGCGAGGAGGTCGAGCCTTATCCCTTGTGGCCCCTTGACGGCTAGCCTTGCCCTCCGGCAGGACATGCTACTCACTGCCACCGTGTCCGAAGAGGTCATCCAAAGTCGTCAGAACCCCCGCGTCCAGGCGTTGGCCCGCTTGCGCGACCGCGCGGAGCGAGAAGCCCGCGGCTTGTTCATCGCGGAAGGTCTGCGGGAGCTGTCCCGGGCGATCGAGCGCAAGCTCGAGGTTCTGGAGATCTATTTCTGCCCGTCGATGTTTCGCGGATCGGAGGCCGCCGAACTCGTCACCCATGGTCGAGCCTCCGGGGTGCAGTGCTGTGAATTGGGGGTTTCGGCGTTTGAGAAGGTCAGTGGGCGCGAAGGGCCCGATGGGTTGATTGGTGTTGCTCGCACGTGGGATTGCTCCCTTGGGCAACTCAAGCCTTCGGCTAATCCTCTGATCTTGCTCGCCGAATCGGTCGAGAAGCCAGGCAACCTCGGTGCCTTACTTCGTACGGCGGACTCCGCCGGTTGTGATGCGCTCATCGTCTGCGACCCGATCACCGATGTCTTTAATCCCAATGTCGTTCGTTCGTCTCAGGGAGCGCTTTTCTCGATATCCGTGGCGGTTTGTACCTCGCAGGAGGCAGCCGCTTGGATGAAGTCGAAGGGCATCCGCTCTTTGGCGACTTCACCAGCGGCCACCAAGGCTTATTGGGATGTCGATTGTCGCGGACCCGTCGCCTTGTTGCTCGGCTCGGAGAAGGACGGTTTGACGGATTTTTGGCTTAAGAGCGCGGACGAGAAGATCTCGATCCCGCAGGCTGGATCATCGGATTCGCTCAATGTTTCCAGTGCCGCGGCGATTTGCCTCTTCGAGGCGGTCCGCCAGCGCCGGAAATAAAAAGACCAGGGGTTTAGCCTGGTCTTGTTTGAGAGACTGACGATTCGCTTAGCCGATGGCCTTGGCGACGAGGTCGTCCAGCTTCTTGCCGTCGACGGCGAACGCGCGAATACCTTCGGCGGTCTTTTCCGTGGCCATGGCGTCTTCGTTGTGGTGCCAGCGGAAGTCCTTTTCGTCCCAGACCTTAGCGGCTTCGCCTTCAGACTTGGCGGCGGCTTCATTGAGCGCCTTGGGCACTGGGGCGGAGTCTTTGGAGAGCTCTTCGAGGAGGTTCGGGGCAATCGTGAGAAGGTCGCAACCGCAGAGGGCCTTGATTTGGCCGCAATTACGGAAGGAGGCGCCCATGACTTCGGTCTTGATATCGTTACGCTTATAATAGGCGAAGATGCGTCGGACGGACTGCACGCCAGGGTCATTGGCGCCCGAAGAAGCGGTTTCGTTCCAATTGGCACCTTGAGATTTTTTATGCCAATCGTAGATGCGTCCTACGAATGGCGAGATCAGCTGGACCTTGGCGTCGGCGCAGGCGACGGCCTGGGCGAACGAGAAAAGCAGGGTGAGGTTGCAACGGATGCCTTCTTTTTCGAGTTCGGCGGCGGCTTGGATGCCTTCCCAGGTCGAAGCCATCTTGACGAGGATGCGCTCCTTGGGGATGCCGGCGGCCTTATAGAGAGCGATGAGTTCCTTGGCCTTGGCAATAGTCGCTACTTTGTCAAAGGACAGGCGGGCGTCGACTTCGGTGGAGACGCGGCCCGGGACGATCTTGAGAATTTCGGTGCCGAAGGAGATGAGGAGAGCGTCGACGGCGGCCTGGACCCCGCGACTCTTGTTGTCCAAGGCGGCCTTTTGGAGGAGGGCCTGGTACTCGGGCATCTGGACGGCCTTGAGGATCAGACTCGGGTTGGTCGTGGCATCCAGCGGCTTGAAGGCCTTCATGGCGGCAAAATCGCCGGTATCCGCGACGACTTTGGTGTGTTGGCGAAGTTGCTCGAGTGCGTTCATAGAGTGGAAGGGCTTGGAGCGTGATAAAGGGGATGAAATTGTCCAGCCAGAGTCGTGGCGAGTCCGCCGGGGATGCTTTTGCCATCTCTCGCTTGTTTTGGGGGGCTGGCTCGTTCAAATTACCCCATGCGAATTAAGGTTAAGCAGGCTTTGGCTTCGGCGGAGCCGCTCATGGATATCACGATCGCGGGATGGGTCCGTACGCGACGCGACGCGAAAGAATTTTCCTTCGTGGAAGTCAATGACGGCTCCTGCTTCAAGAACCTTCAGGTGGTGGTGGACGCCACTGCTCCGGGCGCGGAACACCTTAAGGAAGCGCTGACCGGCTCTTCGGTCAGCATAGATGGAGAACTCGTGCCCTCGCCGGCCAAGGGCCAGAAATGGGAGTTCAAGGCCACGGCCTTCCGGCTTCTCGGTCGGGCCGACGAGACTTTCCCGCTGCAAAAAAAAGGACACACCGTGGAATTTTTGCGCTCAATCCCGCACTTGCGGGCACGGACGAATCGCACGGGCTCCCTGTTGCGTATCCGTAGTCGCCTGGCCTGGGCGGTCCATGAATTCTTTCAAGCAAAGGGGTTCGTTAATGTGCATACGCCCATCATCACGGCGAGCGATTGCGAAGGGGCAGGGGAGTTATTTCGCGTCACCACTTTAGACCCTAAAGATCCGCCCAAAGATAATCAGGGTAAGGTGGATTGGGCGGGAGATTTTTTCGGCCGGCAATCCTACCTTACGGTTTCGGGGCAGCTGGAAGGGGAAACTTTAGCCTGTGGACTTGGGGATATCTATACTTTCGGCCCGACGTTCCGGGCGGAAAATTCGCATACCAGCCGGCACGCCAGCGAGTTCTGGATGATCGAGCCAGAGATGGCGTTTTGCGACCTTACGGGGGACATGCAATGCGCGGAAGAACTCGTCAAATACCTTGTAAAGACGGCCCTGGAACAGTGTCCGGACGAACTAGAATTCTTCAATGCCTACGTCGATAAAGGCCTACTCGAGCGACTGAGATTCGTCGCCGAACGACCCTTTGCGCGCATCACTTACACAGAGGCCATCGATATCTTATCCAAGACATCGCAGGTTTTTGAATTCCCCGTCACCTGGGGCGAGAATCTGCAATCGGAGCACGAGCGTTTTTTGACCGAAGTCCATTTCAAATGCCCGGTGACCGTCCATGACTATCCGAAGGGTGCGAAGCCGTTTTATATGCGACAGAATGATGATGGCAAAACGGTGGCCGCGATGGACGTGTTAGTTCCCGGTGTCGGCGAGATCATCGGAGGCAGTCAGCGAGAGGAACGACTTGATCGCTTGGTCGCGGCGATGCAATCACACGGACTCGACCTTCAGAACTATGCATGGTATGTGGACACTCGTCGCTTTGGCACGGTGCCGCATGCGGGCTTCGGTCTCGGCTTCGAGCGGTTGCTCATGTTCATTTCGGGAGAAGGCAACATCCGGGATGTCATTCCGTATCCGCGAACCCCTGGTCACGCCTAAGTTGGGTAGCGCCAGACGTGATGCGAGATGCTACGCTTGAGTGAGGGAAGCGGCGAAGCCCGAGGGGTCGTCGGCCTGCACCCTTCAGGATTTATTGGAGTCTGCTCAATCTTTCGGCCCACGCTTTAACCGGTGTATCAAAAAAATGATGACAACCTTAAGCTGGGCTGCAAATTGCCGGCGGTTATAATGCTGGTCTGGCCGGCTTGCTTGGGGATGGAGAGATCTGCCGGCCGTTAAGCGCATAGGCCCGATGGGTAGAGTTCGGGTTTCGGGAGCCGAAGAAGCCTCAGGGAGAGATGGTTGGTAGTAAAAAATATGTTAAAATTACATATCTTCATCCTAAACCGTTCTTAATAAGCATGATATCGTATGTATGCCGCCTGTGAAAAAATGAAAAATCCGCTTGAAATCGAGGCAACGTTTCTTCACTCTTGGACTTCCCTCCCCTTAAAGGAGGCTGTTCCTTGGATCGTTCGGTGTTCGGAGTCAGTGGCGCAAATAAAAACGCCGGTGACCGAAAAAAGACGTTGACGAAACAATCAACGACAACACCGTCCGCCGTTCCTCCCTTTAACCGGAGGCCCCTTTCGGTTCTTTGAGAGTTCATTTTTTTGTGCGACAATACGGCCTATCGTATTAGTCAAAACCTTACACCTGGTGAACCCGGCGATAACTGATCGCGGGTTCTACCATTAAAATTAGAAAACGCGAATTTAGATTATCACCGGTGTTTCACTAGGAACTTGAGAAAATAAAAATAGTTCGGATCCCAGGATCCGAACCTTCAAATGCCTGCTTCGGCAGGATTTTTGGAGAGTTTGATCCTGGCTCAGAGTGAACGCTGGCGGCGTGGTTAAGACATGCAAGTCGAGCGATTTTTGTAGCAATACAAAGAGAGCGGCAAACGGGTGCGTAACACGTGAGCAATCTG
>JAPLTU010000041.1 GCA_026397965.1 Verrucomicrobiota bacterium
CTCGGCTATCAGGTCTCTGGTACGGGTTATCAGGTACAGGTGCGGGGTGAAATTCAGAGCCCGAACCTGTACCCGAACCTGAAGACCTGAACCTGGCACCCGACGGCCGAGACCCGAGACCTGAAAGCATTTCCTACCCCAACCCCTAACCCTACCCCTGAATCCACCTTTGCACTTTTGCACAGGAGCTCCGCTCCGATTTGCACCTTTGCACTGCCTCTCTCTTCGCATCCCTTGTCCCCTGTCCCTACCCCTGAATTCACCTTTTCACTTTTGCACTGCCTCATTGCCATTCTGTCTCTCATCCCACCCCCCTCTCAATTTCACGATGTCCTCCTCTCTTTGCGTTCTCGGCCTAGGTTATATCGGCCTTCCCACCGCTTCGATTTTTGCGACTAAAGGCCGGCAGGTGCTCGGCGTCGATGTCGTCCCCTCCGTGGTCGAGATAATCAACAGCGGCCGCATTCATATCCAAGAACCAGATCTCGATGTGCTTGTACGAGCGGCCGTTCAATCCGGCTATCTCAAGGCTGCGCTTAAGCCCGCCGCCGCCGATACTTTCATTATCGCGGTGCCGACGCCTTTTTCCGTGACCGCCAGTGGCGCCCGGGTGCCCGATTTAAAATACGTCGAAGCCGCGGCCCGGTCGGTCGCCCCGGTCGTTGCGGCCGGAAATCTGATCATCCTCGAATCGACTTCGCCGGTCGGCACGACCGAAAAAATCAAAGTCTGGATCGATGATGAATTGTCCAAGCTGGGCCGAAAAGTCGACGGCCTACTCTATGCGCATTGTCCTGAACGCATCTTACCCGGGCAGATGCTGAAGGAACTGGTTTCCAACGACCGCATTTGCGGCGGGCTTACCCCCGAGGCGTCCGAAAAATCCAAGGCACTCTACGAAATCTTCTGCACCGCGCAGATTTTCCTGACCGACGCCCGGACGGCGGAATTGGCTAAGTTGACCGAGAATGCTTTCCGCGACGTCAATATCGCCTTCGCTAACGAACTCTCGTTGATTTGCGACCGGCTCGACATCAACGTCTGGGAGCTCATCCGGTTGGCAAATCGACACCCGCGCGTAAAAATACTTTCTCCCGGCCCAGGCGTCGGCGGTCACTGCATCGCCGTCGACCCATGGTTCATCATCGATGCCGCCCCCGCCGAAGCGCGCCTGATGCGCACGGCTCGCGAGGTCAACGATGGCAAGCCTCATCACGTCATCGCTCAGGTGCACGCCGCCGCCGGTAAGGACGCCGTCGTCGCTTGCCTCGGCCTCGCGTTTAAGGCGAACGTCGATGATCTGCGCGAATCGCCCGCGGTCGAGATCGCCGAGCAACTCGCCGCCGCCGGCTTGAAAGTACTCGCGGTCGAACCGCACGTGACCGCTTTGCCGAAGGTGCTACAGGGCAGGGCGGAACTCGTCTCGCTCGCCGATGCACTCGCCCGTGCCTCCGTTGTCGTCCTGCTCGTCGATCACCGCGCTTTCGCCGGCCTCACTCTAGCGCAACTCGCCGGCAAGAAGCTGATTGATACGCGGGGAGTGGTGCGGGCCTGAAGTGCAAACGTGAAGACATTTTCAGGTCCCAGGTCTCGGCCCTCAGGTCTCTGGTACGGGTTATCAGGTTCAGGTGCGGGTTATCAGGTTCAGGTGCGGGTGCAGGTCAGAATCTAAAAGTGCAAAAGTGCAACCCGCCTTCGGCTTGTGCAAAGGTGCAAAAGGGAGAGGCATAGGAATCACTGCACAGTACAAGTGCAAAAGTGCAAATCGGCCTGCGGCCTGTGCAAAGGTGCAAAAGTTGAGGCAGGGTAGCTCACCACCTTTTTCGGCTAGGTACCTCGGGTCGGGTGGCCTCGAGATGAGACATCAAGGCTAAGTATTTCGTGAATCCACCTTTGCACTTTTGCACAGGAGCTCTGCTCCGATTTGCACCTTTGCACTGTCTCATTGCCATTTTTATCACTCTGAGCCTCCGAGCCTCTGGTCAACTGAGCCTCTAGTTTATCGGCCTCTCTCAGCCCTCGTCTCTTGCTCCTTCCGCTTCTCCATCATCTCGGTCCGCGATGGCTTGCCCAACGAACCTGGTTTGCGTTGGAACGGAAGTTGGGCCTGCTGGCTAAACGTTCGCCGCAACTTCCCTGGGCGAGTTTCGGATCTGCGAAAACTAATCCAGCCTGGAGGGTTCAGTCGCCGTCGTTACCAATCACCAAACTCAACCGAACTTTTCTCGCCCCCCACCTCGAAGCATGGGCTTTGGCGGGTGGCCACTCACCAGTCGCCGAAGCGGAGGCGATGGCCCGCGGGCAATTCCGGATTTTTTCGCACACGCTTTGCGACTTAGGTTATCCGCCCCAATGGGCGAAGAACGTCCTCACGGGCCAGACGCTTCCGAGCAGCGCGCATTGGACGAAAAGTAGCGACGCCGGGGCGGATGATATCAAAGGCGTTTGGGAGGTCTCGCGTTTCTCATGGGCGTTCACTCTGGTCCGAGCCTGGGCACTCGATGGCGAGGCCCGCCACGTCGAGCTTTTCTGGAAGTTAGTCGAAGATTGGATGGAAAAAAATCCGCCTAACCGGGGGCCGAATTGGATGTGCGGCCAGGAAGCCTCCCTTCGCTTAATCGCCTTCACTTATGCGCTGCAAGCCTTCCGCTGCCATCCCGCGACGACCGATGAACGCATCTTGCTGGGAGCGCGTTTCGCCGATGCGACGGCCCGCCGGATCTTAGTTCATTTTGATTACGCGCTCTCCCAGTCGAATAATCACGGGATTTCCGAAGCCCTAGGCTTATTAACCGCGGGCACGTTTTGGCCCGAGTTGTCCGCCGCCGCTGCATGGCGTCAGAAGGGCTTAAAAGCCCTCGAAGCACAGGTCGCAAATCTTGTCGCCGACGATGGTGGCTTCAGCCAGCACTCCACCAACTATCACCGGTTGTTCTTACAGTTGATGAGTTGGGGCGAGCTCGTCCAACGAGCCGCCGGCACGACTTTGCCAGCCGCAACGCGGCAACGCGTAAGCCAAGCCACCCGCTTCCTACTTTCTTTGCTGGAATCTGATGGGACGGTGCCGCGCTACGGTGCCGACGATGGGGCTAACCTTTTTCAATTAAGCGGCTGCGGCTACGCTGATTTCAGGCCAGCGCTGGGAGTAGCCGCTGCACTTTTTCTCGGTGAACGTTTACCCGCCGGTCCGTGGGACGAAGCTGCGATATTTTTATTAGGCCCGCTCCCCGCCAGCGCCGGCTCGGAACTAGCTTTCACTTACGACCACCCGACCTCGGGCGTCTCATCCTTGCATCATGCGCGCGGTACGGCGTTCTTTCGCGCTCCGACAATCTTTCGACACCGTCCCGCCCACGCCGATCAATTGCATGTTACGCTGCGCTGGGATAATGAGTGGATCACCGAAGATCCGGGCACTTATTCTTATAACGCCCCAGGGGTGATGAATGGGCTGGCTGGGGCGCGCTATCATAATGTCGCGACCTGCAACGGTCTCGATCCGATGAAAAGGGCAGGGCGATTTCTGTGGCTGCCTTGGACGGCCTGCCAACGTCTTCCCGAAACTCGAGGCTACTGCGCGATGCATTCCGGCTA
>JAPLTU010000086.1 GCA_026397965.1 Verrucomicrobiota bacterium
GGCCGAATCGGCGATCCACTGCGACGACGGTAGGCCGGCGCGCGGGCCCCAGAAGGAATGGAACGGAAAATCGCCGAGGTCGCGCTTGAGCAGTTCCTTGAAGCGCTGCGGGTAGCTCGCGATGTCGAAGATCTTCCCGCCGTCGGCCTGGGAGACCGGACGCGGCGTGACGCTAATGTCGGCCGCGGTGCCCATGTTATACCACCAGAAAAGGTTTGCGACCTTGAGCTTGGGATTCTTCGCGTGCAGCTCGTCCCAGACCTTCGGCGCGAGCACGACGCGGTTCGACTGTTTCCAGAACTGCACCTCGCTGAGCGTGCGGTCATACCAGCCGTTGCCGACGATGCCATGCACGCTTGGCTGCTTGCCAGTCAGGTAATCAGACTGCGCGGTACAGGTGACGGCGGGGAACGCCGGGCGGACCTTGGCGACGCTGCCCTGGGCGGCGCGCGCGGCTAGGCGTGGCATGACACCGGAGCTCAGGTCCCGAGCGGAAAGACCGACAACGTTCAGGACCGCGCGACGCATGGCTGCTGATCCCGCGTCCGCAGCTCGTCGGCAGCCTTACGCACGACGGCAGAAGCCATCTCGTGGACCTGCGTGGACTTACCAATGACGGTCGGCAAAACGAGCGTGAGCTGGCCGCCGAGGTGTTCGCGAAATTCTTCGAGGCCAGCCAGCATCGGCGCGCCACCATCGAGGTGCATCTCGGGAGCGTAGATCTTAAAGCCAAGGGCGACGAGCAAGTTAAGGGTGCGGTCGGTCTCTTCCTTGCCGAAGAGTCCAATCGAGCTTGTGCGCGGCCCAATGACCGAGATCGAGCGGGCGGGCGCTACCCAGCTCGAAAGGGTCTCCGTTTCCAGCGATATGACGGGCGTGCAGTTCAGCGGAGCGACGGACCGCACGGCCGATGGCTGGAATATTCCCGGCGGCGAGCAGCACGGAATCCTTCTCGAGGTTGGCGAAGAAGGCCGAGTCCTTAAGCAGCGAGACCTTCACGGCCTCGACGAGGCCGTCGCGCAGGCCACGGGCGTCGAGCGAAGCGAGGAGTGCGAGGTCGTTGACGACAGCCGCAGGTACAGAAAAAGCACCCGTGAAATTCTTCTTACCGAAAGTGTTGATGCCATTCTTCACGCCCACGCCGGCGTCGCCCTGTCCGAGGGTCGTGGTAGGCATGCGCACGAGGCGGACGCCGCGGTGAGCCGTGGCGGCCGCGAAGCCGACGGCGTCAAGGAAGGCGCCGCCGCCGATGGCGAGGACGTAGGAATGGCGGCAGATTTTGTCGGCTTCGATCGCGGCTAACGCGGCCTTAACCACGGCAGAGTCTTTCTTAGCAGCCTCACCGCCAGTGAGCACAAGCGGGGTTCGAGTAAAGTGCACGCCCATAGCCTTGCCGTAGGCGACGACCTCGGCGACAAACCCTGGGTGAGCGTTCGCTAGGCCAGCATCGACGAACGGGATGACCTTGGCGCCGGCAAAGAGGTCGGCGAGAACGCGGTTACCCGCAGCAAACGCACCTTCGGTGAAGAAGATGCGATGGCGGTAGGTCACCGCGAATTCGAGGTCAAGGGAGTCGTCCATAGCCCAGGGGAGGGTTTATCAGAAGAGGTTAGACGCCTGAGGACAAGCCAAGTTCCCATTATTACCCGTGGGAAACGCCCTAAACCCCAGATGAAGTCAGGTGGTCGGAATCCAGCGGCGCAAGATCAGGGTCAGGACGAACGAGCCGAACGGCACCATCCATGCCAACTTCATCGCCGCCGTCGCCCAACCCACTTCGGCCGAGCCTTCGTTACCTTGGCGCATGTAGTGGGAGTGGAAATAGAAAAGTCCGGCCGCGGCGTAGTCGACAAGCGGGAATGCGGCGAGGCGATCGGCGACGCGCGGGCCGACGCCGGCGGGCAAAGCGTGGCGGCGGTTTGAGCGCCAGATCCAAAGCCAGAACAGCAGGCAGCCGAAGACCGCGACCTTCAGGACGCCGTACACCTCGGGCAAGGTCTGCACGAGGATCAACGGCACGGGCACGAGATAGACCAGCCACTCGGCCCAGATCGGCGGCGTGCCCGGACCGGCTTCATGGCGCGCGACGAGCGTGATCGAGAACGTGAGCAGCCAGAGTACGCACGGATAAGCAAGCAACGCGATGAGCGGCCAGCCGCGGAAATGCGGGCCATCGACCAATCCGCCGACGGCGAAGAAGCCGATGAGCGGCAGGAGCGCGCGGCAGAGCCCCATCACGGCCGGAGCCCAGCTAACGCCCTTATGCCAGCGATCGTAGACGAGCACGCTGGCGACCAACAAGGCGACGAGCATGAACGTCGCGCGGCCATGGCCGTCGAGCGAAGAGATGACGGTCAACCAGGATCCGAGTGCGAGGCAGAGGAAGCCGACGACATGGGCCGCCGTCACGGAGACAAGGCCGGAGGGGATCGGGCGTGTCGAACGCCGTTCGGTATCCCAGCGCGCATCGAACGCGTCGTTGAGGATCATGCCGCCGACGTAGATGAGCGAGACGCCGATAAGCAGGCCAATCAGCGAAGCCAATAGGAACGGACCCCAAGGGAAGCGGTCGGCGTAGACGTACCCGAGCAGCCAGCCGGCGAAGAGGTTGCTCCAGACGGTCGGCAGATTCGATCCACGGGTGAGGATCAGCCAGGCGCGGACTTTCGCGAAGAAGCGGGCGAACATCTCAGAGAGGCTTTACGCCACGTTTCGCGAGCTCGGCGAGCGTCCAGCGATATTCTTCCGCGATCATATCCGCAACGTCGTCCGCGCGGACTTCCGGCGGCAGGACTTCCCAAGTATAAGTTTCGATTTCCAACTCCCGACAGGCTCCAGGATTTTTCGCAATCACATCAAGCGCCGCGCACAGATGGTCGTTCGTGGTGGTGAATTCGTCGGACAGACGGTCGGCGTTCACGGGCACATGGAAGTGCACGCGCAGCTCTTCAAGCGTACGCAGCTGGTCGATCGCCGCCATCGCGAGTGGGATATCCTTGAACCGCACGATGTAGCCATCCTTCGCCCGGCCCATGGTCTGATGCAGGTACGTGGGCTCATGCATCTTCGCGAGACGCGCAAGGGCGACCTCGGTAGGCTTCAGGCGCAACGCCGAGCTGAGGTGGAATTTCAGGACGGGCGCACCGCCGGCATTGAGCCGCGCAATCGCCTCGTGAGCCTGCTCGTATTGCAAAGCGAAGTGACAGGTATCGTAAGTGATTCCCAAGAAATCGTCGACAAGCCCCTTGGCTGGCTCTTCGGCGCGCAACTGTTCGAAAAGCCGAAGCGACTCGGGAGTGTTTTCAGCATACCCGAGAGGCTCAGGCTCGAGCGCAAGGCGGAGATGGGTACCGGTGCGATCGCGGAGGCGGGCGAGGTGTTCGGCGCACGCGAGCAAATTGCGCCGCATGATTTTGAGCTCATCCGCGTTGCGGGCGAAGCCCTTGAAAGAACCTGGCAGCGTGCTGACGGTGCCAACGGCATCGGGCGGCCCGAACGCGGCGAGCAGATCGAAGAGGCGGTTGGTGTATTCGAGGCGCGGTGCCTCACACCAATCCGGCGCGAAGACGTTGTCCTTCACCGCCTGACCGTGGAACGGCCCGAAAGGGAAACCGTTGATACCCGCGACGACACAATTTTCTTGGTCCAGCCAACTGCGGAAGGCGGCGAGCGTGGCAGGCACGGCGAGCTCCTTCGCGGCGAGGTCGCCGAGGCGCAAGCCGAGAACGTAGGTCTTACCAGAGGCGACGCGGTCGCGCACGCGTAAGGCGTGGTCACGCAGACCAGCGAACGTCTCGGCCCATCCTTCGCCGCGGTGGACGTTGGTGCAATAAGCCAGGGAAAGTCCTTGGGTCAGCTTCACGACTTCAGCGCAGCAGGGTCCTTGAAGTTCGGGCACTGCGAAAGGAAGCGCACCGGATTGCCGTAGACCAGACTATCGATGGCGGCGGCGGAATGTCCGCGGCGGCGCATCTCCTGGGCGGCCTTCGGCACGGCGATCGGATCACTGACGCCCCAATCGCAGGCGCTATTGAGCCAGACGCGTTGCGATGCGAAATTCTCAAGCATGTCAACGGCCCGGACAGGCGTCGCCTTGGATTCGGGGTAGAGCGTAATGCCCGCCCAGAAGCCTGCGTCGAGCACCTCGCCGATGGTATGTTCTTCGACGTGATCAATGATGACGCGCTCCGGTTTGACGACGCCATTGGCCTTCAACGCGTCCATGATTAACCGGGTACCTTTGCGCTTATCCTCCAAGTGGGGAGTATGGACGAGGATGAGCTGGTCGTATTTCACGGCCAGCTCGATGTGTTGCTCGAGGATCTTCATCTCGTTGCGCGTATTTTTATTAAGACCGATCTCGCCGATGCCGAGGACCGTGGGGGACTTGAGAAACTGCGGGATCAAAGCCAGGACGTCATTCGCTAAGGCGACATCTTCGGATTCCTTCGGATTGATGCAGAGCCAGCAATAATGCGGCAGGCCGAACTTGGCGGCACGCTTTGGTTCATGCTGCGTCAGCTGGCAGAAATAATCGTAGAAACCGTCGGCGGACTTGCGGTCGAAGCCGGCCCAGAAAGCGGGTTCGCAAATGGCGGCGCAACCGGCCATCGTCATCGCCTGGTAATCATCCGTGGTGCGGCTCACCATGTGGCCGTGGGGTTCGATATAGCGCATGGTCGTAGCTTACTTGATGCCTGGCCAGACGCCCGTGGCGGCCTTGGTGTCGGACTTTTCGATCGGGGCGGCAGAGGGGTCGGACCAGAGCGAGAGAATCTTCGCGACCCGTCCGTCGCCTTTTTCCAGCAGGAGCGGCAAGGCCTGGCGAAGCCCGCGAATGCGGTGGTCATCGCCACCGGAAGCTCGCTCGAGACGGTCCAGGAAGGCCGCGAGGTCGAGCAGCTTGTAGCGCGCGTCCATGAAATGGAGCTCGGCGACTTGCTCGCGGGAGCGAGGGGGCGTGCCAGAGAGGGGGTGCGGGGAAGACATGGGGGTGGGACGCCTCGGGCGTCTCTGATTGAGACACCAAAATGCTGTGCAGGTCCCCTTGGGTCAAGCCACCCTACCCTTTGGCGGGCTTACTTCCCTTCCTTCTCGTATTCCGCGGCGGTCCAAGGGGTCTTGCGGTCGGCATACTTGGCCTTGATCGCCTTCACTTCTTCTTCGGTGACGGCGGCACCCGAGTTGCCCCAAGCATTATTCACATAGGTCACGACATCGGCGATATCCTTATCGGTCACACCCGCGACCGGAGGCATCATGCTGTTGTAATTCATGCCCTTGACGGTGACGGGGCCCTGCATGCCGTTCGTGATATTGCGGACGGCGATGGACGCGCTCTTGGCGATCCACTCCGAGCCAGCGAGCGGCGGGAAGACCGGAGGAATGCCCATGCCGGTCGGCTGGTGGCAGGCGATGCAGGTACGAGAATAAACGGCGAGGCCGCGCTTCATCGTCTCGGCGTCAGGCGTCTTGGGCTTGGCGTCTTCGGCAAAGACGGCCGTGGCGAGGAAGGAGAAAGCAAGGAGCTTGAAGGATGAGGACATGGTGAATTGGTAGACCTTCAAAGAGGCTGGTTTCCCGAGAATCTCAAAGTGAAAATAATCCCCAAGCCCTTTTGCCCCATAACATAAGGCCCAGCCGGGGCAGGCATTAGCAAAACCGCCCGAAGCCCTATCGGTTTAAAACGACATGCGACCCTCTGGCCAGAGAGGGCGTAATAATACCATTATTACCCTTAAAACAGGGTCGTATTTGAGATTTTTAACTCCAACCTAAATGGTATGAGAACGACACCAGCCCATCAAGATTGGCTGCGACGAGTGCAAATCTCGAGCCTGCGCAGCGTCTTTGATCATCTTCCCGGAGTGATGTTCTTCGCGAAGGATCTCGAGGGGCGGTTCACGATGGCGAACGAACCCTTCGCCCAACGTTGCGGCTTTGCCGACGAAGCCAGCCTCTTGGGCAAAACTGATAAAGATATCTTCCCTGCCGAACTGGCCGCAGCGTTTCGTAAAAAAGACCTTCAAGTCAGCCAATCCGGGCAACCCGCTCCGCGCATCATCGAACTTTTCCCGAATGAGAAAGGCGAACACGTCTGGTATGAGACTTCAAAGCTACCCCTTTTAGACCTAGACGGTAACCCCTGCGGCGTGTGTGGAACGGTTCGCAGTTATGAAGGGACCCGGGCGCTCTTGGAGCCATTTTTTCAGGTCGAGGCGGCGGCTGAATTTATCAAAGCCAACCTTTCCGAACCCCTCAACGTCGAGAAACTTTCCAAGCTGACCGGCCTCTCGGTGCGTCAATTTGAGCGTAAATTCCATAAAGCCTATCAGATGAGCCCGAGGGCCTACCTCGTACGGATGCGGGTAGCCGCGGCGACGGATCTTTTGCGCACCTCTGACCTTAGACCCTCGGAAATCGCACACCAGACGGGCTTTTATGATGCCAGCGACTTCTCTCGACAGTTCCGTCGGGCCATGAAGGGGAGCCCGACCCAATACCGCCGAAGCTACCTGGGCAAGGCGGCCGACTGAGAGGAGGGTGTCGGGAAAATCATAGACCACACTGCCTACTCGACAGGCGGGGGCGGATGCCTTTTATTCGTCATCTACCCCTACACTCCTATACATGAGCACAGAAACTACTGCACCCAATGCGAAGCGCCTACTCTGGGCCGGCTTCATGGCTATCCTTGCGGCCGGCGTCGGCTTCGCCCTTCGTGGCGGCATCTTCGGCGCCTGGGCCTCTGAATACGGCTTTACCGCGACCCAGCTGGGTGCGATCGGTGGCGCTGGTTTCTCCGGCTTCTGCTTCGGTATCATCATCGGCGGCGTCTTGGTCGACAA
Organism: Verrucomicrobiota bacterium; assembly: GCA_026397965.1. Taxonomy (GTDB): domain Bacteria; phylum Verrucomicrobiota; class Verrucomicrobiia; order Opitutales; family UBA953; genus UBA953. Next base: position 6,849 of record JAPLTU010000086.1, read on the forward strand.
GTTCGGCTACGGCAAGCTGATCGCTCTCGCCTTCTTGGGTCACATCATCTCGGCCTTCGTCACCTTCGGCGCCTCCTCGCCTTCGAATGCGTATGACTTCCTCTACTGGGGCATGTTCATCTTCGCCTACGCGAACGGCACCCTCGAAGCCGTGGCCAATCCGCTCGTCGCCACGACCTTCCCCGAAAAGCGCACGCACTATCTCAACATCCTGCACGCCTCTTGGCCCCTCGGCATGGTCGTCGGCGCCGTCGCCTCGTATTTCCTCGGTTCGGTGATGCACCTGGGCTGGAAGGGTCAACTCTCCTTCTACCTCGTCCCGACTATCGCTTACGCGGTCATGTTCTGGGGCCAGACCTTCCCTAAATCGGAAGCCGCCCTCAAAGGTGCGAACTTCAGCGAAATGTTCAAGGACGTCGGCATCCTCGGTGCGGCCGTTGCCTGCTACCTTGTCGCCCTCTTCTTCGGCGGCGCCACGACCGGCTTTGCCATCGGCGGCGTGCTCTTGATCGCGGTCGGTATCATCACGCGCTTCTCGCTCGGTTCACTTCTCCTCTTCGTACTCTTCGTGACCCATGCCCTCGTCGGCGCCGTCGAACTCGGCACGGACTCCTGGATCGAAGCCATTACCGGTAATCTCTTCACCGCCGACCAAGGCAAGACGCTCTTCATCTGGACGTCAGCCATCATGTTCGGCCTGCGGTTCTGCGCTGACTTCATCGAGAAGAAGGTCGGGTCCCCGATTGCCCTCCTCGTCACCGCTTCCGTGCTCGCCTTCGTCGGCCTGCGCCTCGCTTCTGGCATGGACAGCTTCGCCGTCGCCCTGATCGCCCTCGGCATCTACGCCCTCGGCAAGACGTTCTTCTGGCCCACCATGCTCGCCGTCGTTGGCGACCGCTTCCCTCGCTCTGGCGCCGTCGCGATGTCCATCATGGGCGGCATCGGCATGCTCTCCGCCGGCCTGATCGGTGGCCCTGGCCTCGGTTACGCCAAGGATCGCTATACTTCCGAATCCCTGAACAAAGACGCCCCAGCCGTCTACGCCTCCGCCAAGGCTTCCGGCGAGTCGAAGTTCCTCTTCCTCGCTCCTGTTACTGCGGTTGCGGGTGATAAGCTCGAAGCCGCCAAGAAGGCCGGAGCTACGGGTACCGCCGACCAGAAGGCAATTGTCGCCGCCAACCAGGCCGGTGACCGCGCCACGCTGAAGGCTGACTCTTTCATCCCTCTCGCGATGGCCGCGATCTACCTGCTGCTGCTCTTCTACTTCAAGAGCCTCGGCGGTTATCGCGCCCTAAAGATCGAAGAGCAGGCTTAATCAGCCCTGCCCTCGCTATGAAGCTGAAGGCCGCACTGCGAAGTGCGGCCTTCTTCGTTTGGTAGATTTGCGAAGCGGCAGGTCGTCTTTATCAAAGAAAATCTGCTTCCTTATCCATCCGCTTTTCCGCTTCATACCTCTACCCCATGAGCACGAAAAAAATCCGCATCGCCCTCGCCGGCCTCGGCTTTGGTGCCGAATTCATCCCGATCTACCTTGCCCACCCGAACGCGGAAATCGTGGCCTTATGCCAACGCAACCCGGCCAAGCTCAAGGAAATCGGCGACCGCTATAAAATTTCGAAGCGCTACACGGACTTCG
>JAPLTU010000016.1 GCA_026397965.1 Verrucomicrobiota bacterium
ACCAGGTGGCCGGCCGCACGATCTGCGCCCACGGCGAAGCCGTCGCCTGGCCTGTGCAGTCCGCCGTCCCCAAGTTCAAGGATGAGTACCTCGAGTCCATCCGCAAGCGCCAGCAGGGCGAAGCGGTCCCGAGTCTGAAGTTGATCTGACCTAAGAGCGTATCGTTGGCCCGAGTATCGAGTATCGGGGAATAGGGACAGCACCACGTGCTATCCTATTTTTTGTTGGAGTGTATCTGCCTTGGGTAGGGGCGCCACTGCGTGGCGTCCGTTCGCAGAAGCACGTGCGTCGAGCCGGGCAAAGTTTACCGACCCTCTAAGCTCCGTCCGCCCACGGACGCGACGCAGTCGCGCCCCTACCTAGATGCCACAGCCAATCATCCGGTCTCCGGTTTCCCTTTGAGCGCCCATCGTCTCTTCCCGCCACCCGCCACCTGAGAATGTGAACCACTAGGGCAGCACGCGGTGCTGCCCCTACCAATATTACCTAGCACCACCCCTCTTCATCGTTTCTCCCTTTACCCTCCCCCTCTCGCCCTCTAACAAAACCGTCCCATGGAATTCAAAAACGTCACCGCCGTCGCCAAAGCCAACGTCTACTTCGATGGCAAGGTCGTCTCCCACTCGATCCTCTTCGCCTCCGGCGAGAAAAAGACCCTGGGGCTGATTTATGCCGGCTCCTACCACTTCGGGACCGACAAAGCCGAAATCATGGAAATCACCGACGGCTCGTGCGTCGTCGTGATCGACGGATCCCAAGAAGAGAAAACCTATGCTGCAGGCACCCAGTTCGACGTCCCGGCCAAGTCTGGCTTCACGATTTCGGTAAAGTCCGGAATCTGCCAGTATATCTGCAGCTTCATCGGTTAAATCCCTTCCGGTGGCCGTTGGACGCTTGCCAAGCCCTCCGGGTCAATGCACCTGTGAGGCATGTCCGAACCGTCCAGCATTCTCCCCAATATTCCCGCGCCCATCGCGCGCGAGAAGCCATGGGTGCAGCTGAAGACTTTTTCGTCCAAACCTAATATTTTCCGCTCCATGATCGGGGAGGTTTCACCAGATGCCCGTCAAGGTGATGTCGTAGCGGCCTATGATAAGCAGGGGTCTTTCATCGGTTATGGTTTCTGGAATGCCGGCGCACCAATCGCCCTGCGCGTCCTCAAGGCCTCCGCAGGCAAACCCGATGATGCATGGTTCGAAGCTGCCCTCCGCCGAGCCGCCGCTCTCCGCAAGGACGTCCTCAAGCTCGACGCCGACACGGACGCCTATCGCGTGGTCAACGCCGACGCGGATTTTCTTTCCGGCCTGATTGTTGATCGCCTGGGCGATGTCCTTTCCATCGAAGTCTCCTCTTACGCGGTGATGCGCCGCCTTCCACGCTGGATACCCATCTTGCATGACGCGATTGGGACAAAGCGTGAAATCGTCCAAGTCGATCCGCACGTCGCGCGCATCGAAGGCATCATGCCGACCGATATTCCGAAATCGCCCGTTAGGTTCGTTAAAATTAAGGAGTTCGGCATGGTCCAAGAGGTCGACTTCGCTGAAGGCCACAAGACCGGCTTCTTCTGCGACCAGCGCGATAACCGTCGCCGCTTCGGTGCCCTCGCCAAAGGCCTCAAGGTCCTCGACCTCTGCTGCTACTCCGGCGGTTTCTCCATCGCCGCCAAACTCGCCGGCGCCACCGAAGTCACCGGCGTCGACCTGGATGAAAAAGCCATCGAAATGGCCAAGCGGAACATGAATTTAAATCAGGTCCGCATCGACTTCGTCCATTCGGACGCGTTCACGTGGATCCGTCAGATGCAGAAGAACGGCAAGACCTGGGATTTAATCCTTTGTGATCCTCCTAAATTTGTTGATAGCCGGGACGAAGAATTCGAGGCCGAAGGCCTGAAGAAGTATAACGATCTCAACGTCCTCGCCATGCAGCTCGTCGCCCCCGGCGGCCTCTTCGTCACGTGCTCCTGTTCCGGCCTCGTCTCCCCTGAGGCCTTCGAGGACCTCGTCAGCAAGGCCGCGCACCGCTACCAGAAGCGCCTCCAGATCTTCGATCGCACCGGCCCCGGCGGCGACCACCCCAACGCCTCCAACCACCCCGAGGGTCGTTACCTCAAGGTGCTCTGGAGCCGGATTGCGTAATAGGGCCAGGGCTGGGGACAGGGCTAGGTAATGTTGGTAGGGGCAGCACCGCGTGCTGCCCTAGCTGTCTCCAGGTAGGGGCGCGACTGCGTCGCGTCCGTTCGCAGAGAAACGTGCCCTGAGCCGGGCAGAGACATCTGGATCTCCACAATCTATCCGCCCACGGACGCCA
>JAPLTU010000053.1 GCA_026397965.1 Verrucomicrobiota bacterium
CCTTCGATGGTGAAGCCGCCGCCGCTATTAGGCGTGGAAATCTTGGTCAATTTAATCGGGATAATCTCGAGGCCAAGCCGACGCTCTTGGAGTCGCTGTTGTTGAATGTTTTCCCAAGCCCTAAGTGCCGCTTGGTTCGGCGAGCGTAATTGATTCCGTAAAGAGGTCAGGCGGGCCTCGAGGGTTTTAATTTCGTCTGTCTTCAACACCGTCTTCCGCATGGCTGAAGGCAGCGAGTTGACGCCACCGTTACCGTCCATGCCGCGATCTTCCAGAGTATTGAAGAACGCGAACATCTGGTAGTAATCCTTCTGGCTGATGGGGTCGAACTTGTGGTCGTGACATTGAGCGCAGCCGAGCGTGAGTCCCAAGACGGATTCGCCGAGGGTCTTGACGCGGTCGGCGTTATAGTTGACCAGATTTTCCGCCAAAATCGTGCCCCCTTCATGGGTGTTCATGTTATTGCGCTGGAAACCCGTGGCGATGAGCTTGCCGTCGTCGGTATCGGGCATCAGGTCGCCAGCGATCTGTTCGGCGATGAACTTGTCGTAAGGCTTGTTGTCGTTGAAAGCTTGGATAACCCAATCGCGCCAGAGCCAGAGGTGTCGTCCGCCGTCGATGGAAAAGCCGTTGGTGTCCGAATAGCGGGCAGCATCGAGCCAATCGAGCGCCATGCGTTCTCCGAAGTGCGGACTCTTTAGGAGACGGTCGACAAGTCGGGCATAAGCATCGGGATTGCGGTCTTGGACAAAACTTTCCACCTCGTCGGCGGAGGGAGGGAGTCCGGTCAGGTCAAAAGAAAGTCGTCGGATCAAGGTGTAGCGATCCGCCTCCGGGGAGGGTTGCAATGCTTCATCGGCTAACTTTTTGCGGACAAGCCAATCAATGGGATTGAGATCCTTCGTCGCGGGCAGGGCAGGACGCTTCGGGGGAACGAAGGCCCAATGGTCCTCATATTTCGCCCCTTGTTCGATCCACGCCTTGATTTTGGCCTTATCCTTCGCAGTCAGGGTGAGGTGCGACTTGGGCGGCGGCATCACTTCTTCCGGGTCAGTCGAGAGGATACGCTCCCAGATAGCGCTCTCTTTCAGGCTTCCTGGCACGAGGGGCGTAACACCTTTACGCTCACGGGTGGCGGCGGCTGCATTATCGAGACGAAGCTTTGCCTTGCGGGCCTTTTCGTCGCTGCCGTGGCAACTTAAGCAGTTTTCGGAGAGGATGGGGCGGATGTCGCGATTAAACTGCACCTCTTCCCCGAACACCGGAAGCATGCTGAAAGCGCAAAATAACAGAGTAAGACGAGGGGCGAGAGCCATGGGGTAAGGATAAGACAAGGCAGCCGGCTTGGGGTTTCAACTTATATCCCGATAACCTAAACTGCTCACATTCCGTCGTTAAAATGGCTGGATAATTGGAAGGGCAAAGAAAGACTCAGGGCTACCCCTATGGACTCCGTATCCCTCTCGTCCTCGCGTCGCGAATTCCTCGGTGCCGCGGCCTTTGTCCTGGCCGGCATGTCCATGTCCGCCCGTCTGGCGGCGGCCGACGCCCCTCAGGCGCCGCTCAAACGCCCGCCCAATCCTTTCGTTTATAAGTTCAATATCGGCAAGATCGAGGCCTTCTCCATCAGCGACGGTCACATGCTCTTTAAGCAAGGTCTGGAGCTGATGTGGCCCGAGGCGGACCGTCCGAAGATGAAAGCGGCTTTGGTTTTCAACCGCGAGCGCCTCGACGCGCTGCCGCTCTATATTAATATCATGGGATTAAAAATCGGCGACGAGGTTGCGTTGATCGATGCCGGCTTCGGTGAACGTCATCCGAACGTTAATTTTGGTTGGTTGGCTGAAGGTCTCCGTCAGTTGGGCATCAAGCCCGAGCAGGTGACAACGGGTTTCCTCAGTCACTCGCACTCCGACCACCTCGATGGTTTTGTCGCCGACGGCAAGCCGGCCTTCCCGAACGCTAAAATCTACCTCTTGCAGGAGGAATACGATTTCTGGCGCGGCCCGAATCCCGACTTCTCCAAGTCGAAGCGTGATAAGAAGCCTTTACCCGCGATGGTGAAGACGATCTGCAAGAACTTCGACATCCTGAAGGACCAGCTCGTCATCGCCAAAGACGGTCAAAAGCTTTTCCATGACGCTGTCGAAGTCATCGCCGCCCCTGGGCATACGGATGGGCATGCGTGTTATGAAATCCGCTCGGGCGAGGAGTCGCTCGTGCACATCAGCGACGTCGTCCACCACCACGTGCTCATGTTCGATAACGTCGGCTGGACGGTCGCAATGGATCACGACCCAGAAACGGCGGTCAAGACTCGCCAGAAGCTCTTCACGCGGATGTCGGCCAATAAGTCCCGTGCTTTTGGATTCCATCTGCCTTGGCCTGGTATCGGTACCGTCGTTCCCAAGGGTGACCAATATGCTTGGGTGCCAGAGCGTTTTAGCTGGGGCTCGTAAGCGCCTTAGTTTTTCTTCTTCAACTCGTCGCGGAGGTCTTTGATCTCGGCGTGAAGTTGTCGCATCTCGTGGCGCATTTCCTCGTGATCCTTGGTCTCTTTGGGAAGGATGAGCTTGGAGGTAATGATGGCGGACATTGAACCGAAGAGCGCGATACCGATGAGCATCAGGACCGCGGCGATAATGCGGCCTTCGGTCGTCACGGGGTAAGTGTCCCCATAACCCACGGTGGTGACGGTCGATAGCGCCCACCATAAGGCATCTCCCGCTGTCTTGATATTCGAAGTGGGGTCAAGCCGTTCGACTTCCAGGATGAGCTTGGTGCTAAAGAAAACCATCACCAAGGCGATGGCCGGCAGTGCCATCAGTTTTTCGTTTAAGCTGGTCCCACCCGTCAAGGTCTGGAGTTTCTTGAGGACGCGGATCAGTCGGATAATACGATAAATCCGGATTGCCTGCAGGGTGCGGAACGCCGGATCGAAGGGGATGCTTGCGAGCAAATCGACCCAGCCCCAGCGCCAGAATGAGGCCGCCCACTTTTCACGCCGCCAGCGCACCATGATATCCGTCAGAAAGATGCCGCAGGCCAGTCGATCGATATCACGCAGAACGAGCAGCGTACCTGCGGGAATGTGCACGAAGGTTTCAAGGAAAACCAGCAGCAGGGATACGACGGCGACGACTAGGACCAACCAGTCCCAACTATTGAGTTTCTGGCGTAGGTCTTCTTTAACCGAGTTTTGGCTCATGAAGGGGTCGCCTGCGCCTTAACGGTGGGCGAGGGCGTCGTTTTATCTTCGGCTAAAAAAATGGCGATAAGACAAAGCCAAGCGAAGAGCAGCGGAGGCATTCGAAACAGCTTACTGAATGAAAGGTGGGGGAGCAGGTTCGGCAGCGGGGGCGCCGGGGGCGGTCGTGACTTGCGGCGCGCCTTTGGTCGCGGGGGTAGGCGCGGCTACCGGCTGGGCGTTCATCTGCTGAATCTCCATCATGAGCAGACCGACGCCCTGTTGGCGGAGGCTATTCATCTCGGCGAGCATACCCTCGCGTTCACCTTCAGAGGCGTTGGGCCAGTCGTTTTCGATCTTGTGGCGTTTATCAAGGATCTCCCGATACTCCGGACGTTTATAGAGGGTTAGCATGGCTTGGGAGGCTTTCGGGTCGCTGGCCATGAGGGTATCGCGGATGCGTTTACCTTCTTCTTTTAGGTCGGTGAAGCGTTCTTCCATTTTCGCGCGGACAACGTCTTCCTTGGGCGCTTGCGCGGTTTCGCGAACGATGGGTGCGGAAGTCTTATGCTTGTAGTTGATTTTTTCGACGGGGACAGAGGCCTTCATCCGATCGATCGGGGACTTCGGTACGGGAGCCGGGGCGAGGTAGCGCCAGGCGCTGATGCCGACGATGGCGAGGAGGAAAAATCCAAAGAGGGTATTACGCATGGGACTAAGAGTTTTGTAAGCCAGATGCCGGCGGAGTTCCAGAAATTTTAGCGAAGAGGTTAAACGTCGGTCCGGATGGCTTTTAAAGGCTCTGCTAGGGTGGGTTTTATCCTGAATTAGGCAGGGATAGTTGGAGCAGGATCGCACCCTGCGCCGAGGGGGATGAACCTACTTTTAGAGCTGATTTAAGTCATTACCGATCGCCTGCATCAGGATTATTGATACTGTTTTTGGCCCGAGAAACGGGAGAAGAAGCGATTTAAGGGCTCACCCAGGCTGGTCTCGGTTTTTTGATTAAAAAGTTTGAAGGCGAGGGTCGTATTTAATAAATACTTACTATGCATCATCACAAAAACGAAAAGTTTCCTCATAACCTAAATAAAATGCAGATTGATGCCGTGTCAGGGTGGGGGGTTAAGCAAATTTCTGCTGGCGATCCTCGCGGAGGCGTATTTATCTGGCTCGAAAACGGTCCTTCCACGGTGATTTTATACCGGGCTGAAAGCGGGGTTAAACTTTTCTGGGCTAATCAGAGCGCCTTAGACTCTGGGGTATTTCCCGAAGAGACACCGAAGGGCGCACCTCCAGGATGTTGATCTAACCGGCGTAGGTTAGATCATCTACATCAGAAGCTCGCCCGCTGAGGCGATACCCGGTTGACCTCGGAGGTCGGCTAAGGTTTGCTTTCTAAAACCATCTTATGACTTCACGCGCACCGAAGCTTTGGCTGATGGTTTTCAGTCTTGGTGCCCTGACGTTAAGGCCGACGCAGGGGGTTGCTGGGATGATGCCCGAAGAGATTAAGCAGTTTAAGGACGATAGGGTCTTGGCCGGCAAAGGTGATGCCAATGCCCAATATAACCTCGGGCGTCACTACGCCGAGGCGGAAGGCGTAGCGGCGGATCCTATTCAGGCTGTCGCGTGGTGGCGCAAGGCTGCCGAACAAGGTCATGCCAATGCCCAGTCTGTCTTAGGGCATTGTTACGCCAAGGGTGAGGGTGTCTTAAAGGACTTCGCTCAAGCGGTTTCCTGGTATCGCAAGGCCGCGGATCAGGGCGATAATTCTGCCCAATATCACCTCGGGTATTGCTACTATTATGGCGAAGGCGTCGTGAAGGATGTCACCGAAGCCTATGCCTATTACAAGCTTGCCGGAATGGCGAATGAAACTGCCAGCGAGGCCTTTGCCAGGTTGGACGAAAAGGTTTCGCCAGAAGATCGTTTGCTCGGACAAGAACGTACGAAACAGTTACAAAAAGAAATCGAGGCGAAGATCGCTGCGAAGAATGCGGATGTGGAGAAAAAAGCCGCCAAGAAGGCCGGCAAGTGATTCGCCCATGGCGGAATCCTTTACGAGGTTAGGCCGAAAGTTTTTAGATTACACCCAAACAAAAAACCCACCAGTAACGGTGGGCTTTTTGTTTTCAAATTATAGCTAAAACGCGCGGCGGATGCTGAGCGCGCCTGAAACGTCGGCCGAGGGCCCGACGCCCGAGACGTGTACCGTGAGGTTGAGCATGGTATCAGCGGTCAGCTTGTGATCCACGTCGAAACCAAAGCGGGCTTGGTTGGCGGTGATGACTGCACCTGAGACATTAAAAGCTAAGGCACCATGATCGATGTCGGTACCTGAGAAGGCGGATTCAGTTTTATCAAAGCGATGAATCCATTCGGCGGTGGCGAGGAGGGTGGTGTCTGGGTTGAGCGTGAACTTTGAGGTCAGACCGAGACGACCTTCGCGTGAGATATGCTTCTGGTCATTGAAGTGGGCATCGAACGAGCCACCGCTTTCGTCATAGGCATCGACAGAGACGCTGCTCCAAGTGAATGAGGTAAACGGGGTAATCGTAACACGGTCGACCATCTTGAAGGACGGTCCGTCGAGGCGCAGGCGGACGCTCGCGGAGTTGAGGTTCGTGGAGCCTTGGGAGTAATCCGTAAGGCCACCGCTGATGCCATACCCACGGCTGGAAGCAGACTTCCAGCTGCCGAACATCGCAGTGAGCGAGAGGATACTCTGATTATCAGGGAGCCGGGTGTCGACTTCACCGAGGAAGTATTGGCCGGAAACATGACTTGCACCCCCAAAAAGAAGATCGTTGTTCTGTTCACCGTAGCCTGCGGCGACACCAGCGACGACATTGCCGAAGGTGCGGCTGACGCCGGCTTCACCACTCGTGGTGTGGCTGTCAGAGGTGCGGGAGCGTGCTCCGAAATCACCCGTTACCCAGACTTGGCTCGTCTTGCCCATCGCATCGAGGGACATCAGAGGCCGGTGGTGCGCGCCTTCCATCGGTAGGGATGTCAACGACGTTACGATAGGCAGAATGCCTGATGGCCCGCTGAGGGATTGCATCCACTCCGTCGTGTCGACCATGTATACTTTAGGGTCTGGTCCTGCAGTGTAATCAAGTGTCCATACAGCCGCATGCTTAATTAAATCGTCGTTTTCACTATAACCGAAAATAACATTAGCGGAAGAGCCTGACGAGGTTTCGAACGAACCAAACGCCTCGGAATTATTATTTGTATTAGCACCCAGTGAAGGCAGCGCCCTCATGGTGCCGTGGGTATTCGTAATCGGATCGTAGGTAACGGCAAAGGCGCGGGTAGTGGTGCCATTGCTACTTCCGCCAACGACAATTTTGCCATCCCAGGAGACGCCGTTAGCCCAAGATCTATCGGTGTAATTGATACCCCCAAGGATGCAGATCTCTCCGTGCGTACCGGAAAGTTTATTGAAGGTGATTGCAAATGCTTGTTCCGGATCGCCGCCTGGGCTTCGGCCTCCGACGATGACACTACCAAGCATAGAAACAGCGTTTGCCCGACTGTATCCATTGCTGAGACTTGGCGCGACAACGTCATCTAAGCTAACGATTGACCCTATATTTCCTGAGGCAGGATCATAGGTAACCGCCATTGCTTTGCCATAACCTTCAACAATCGAAGACCGTCCAATAATCACCGTCCCGTCGGATGATATGGCATTGGCTTCGGAGGCATTACTCGGGTCGAGGCTGCGCATGGTCCCAACGTTTCCGGTAGCGAAGCCGAAGGTGGTAACGAAAGCGGTCGATGTTGAAACCCCGATTGAAGTTCCGACAATTATGTATTCTCCAGCCTTGCTACTATTCTCTGCAGATCCTCTGGCCTCAGATTCGTTAGAGCCGAGGGTTCCAAGATCAAAAATTCCATAATCGCCACCCCAGACAACGGCACGCTTAAAGCCTGAATCGTTATAGCTGTACCCTGTTACTACCCCGGAATCTGCACCTACAGAGGTATTATAGGCCCGCGATGCGTTATGACCAAAAGCATTAGCGCCTAGTGCGGGTAGAGTGAAATCATTTAAAAACATAAATGCACTTTCGAGCCCTCCGTCTGTAATACTTCCACAACCTTGAATCGGATTTCCGAAATATATAACAGAAGCATCCGTCGCTGGTGGGGCTTTCATGAATCTATAAAAAACACCGTCGATCTTAACACTATCGAGCCAAGTGACATCAGCTGCGCTACTGCGACTGGGTGCAAGCAGCCCAACGGCTAATGCGACACTGGCGGTGGAGAGAAATTTTTGGTTAAACATGAAGACGGCACAAAATGCTTTTATCTTTCAATGTAAATTACGGAATTGATAATTCAGTGACCTTAACGCGGCCTTAATGTTGTAGAAATACGATCATCTTTCCTTTCTGAGCGCAGGTTGCCTGAATATCGGACTTAGATCTTTACTCGTAGCGGTGACGAATAAGAACTATCCTTATCTATCAGCCGAAAAAGAGGGTGGGCCCATCCGGACTTGAACCGGAAACCAAAGAATTATGAGGCCCTTGGGTGTTTAACGTTTAAAGGGTTATTATCAAGCAGGGGCCCAACAAAGGCCTTAATCCCGCAAGAAGGGTGACGAAAGGTGAGCGTAATCCTTAGGAAACTCGCAGATCGTGCGAAAAGCGGACTTAGGCCCCTATTATCAGGGGCTTCGTCATTCGTAAGTCCTTTACTATTAGAGCTAAAAGAGGGTGGGCCCATCCGGACTTGAACCGGAAACCAAAGAATTATGAGTTCTCTGCTCTAACCGTTGAGCTATAGGCCCGTGAATCTTTAATAGGCCAATCTTTGACCGGAGGAAAGGAAGAATCCGCGGTTCGACGCAGCTTATTTGACAACTTCAATCAGCTGGCTCGGCGCTGCGACGACGGTGGCCTTGTGCTTCTCGACGGCAGCGACGATGCGGGCGACGATTTCCGGGTGCGAGGCAGAGATTTCGTGGTTTTCGGAAGGATCGACTTCGAGGTTATACAACCAAGGCTGTTCGTGAACGACGGGTTTGTCGTTGTAGCCGTTTTGGGTGACGTAGTGGATTTTCCAGGCGCCCAGACGGGCGGCATAAAGTTTTTCGCCGCGGTAGTAACAATAGACTTCGCGTTCGATGGCTTCACCATTGAACAAGAGGCTGGATAGATCGACGCCATCCATGGGGCGATCTTTGGGCACCGTGCCACCCGCTAACTTTATCGCAGTCGGGAAGAGGTCCATGGTACCCGCGACATTGGTGGTCACCGAGGGCCGGATCTTACCGGGCATCCAGAAGATGCCAGGCACGCGCATGCCGCCTTCCCAAGTGCTGCCTTTGCCGTCACGCAAGAGGCCGGCGCTACCACCGGTCTCGGTACCCATCAGGGTCCATGGGCCGTTATCACTCGTAAAGACGACGAGCGTATTTTCGGCAAGGCCCTGATCTTTTAAGGTCTTAAGCACTTGGCCGACGCTCCAGTCGAGCTCTTCGACGACGTCGCCATAGATACCGCGGCTACTCTTGCCCTTGAAGCGATCCGAGGCGAACAGCGGCGTGTGCGGGAAGGTGTGGGCGAAGTAGAGGAAGAAGGGTTGGGTCTTGTTGGCGGCGATGAACTTAGTGGCTTCTTCGGTGTAGCGGCGGGTCAGCTGCGTCTGGTCTGCCTTGGGGTCGACCAGTTCGTAGCCGCGGTAGAGCGGGGCATTCCACCAAGCGGCATTTTGTTCAGCATTGGCACCGGCCTTGGGCGGGTTGCCGGGAGACGGGTTCATATCATTGGAATGCGGGAGGCCGAAGTGGAAATCGAAACCGTGTTTGAGCGGATGGTGTTCTGGGTTGTTCGTCCATACGCCCAAGTGCCACTTGCCGATCATACCCGTGGCATAGCCCTGGGCTTTCATCGCTTGGGCGAGGGTGATCTCGGAGGCAGGCAGGCCACCGGCAGAGTTAGCCCGGAGAACGCGGTATTGGTAACTGGTCATGCCGCTACGAATCGGGTAACGGCCCGTCAACAAGCCCGCACGGCTGGGTGTGCAGACTTCGGCGGCGACGTAGAACTGGGTAAAGCGCATGCCTTCGGCGGCCATCTTGTCGAGGTTAGGCGTGCGGATGGTCGGGTGGCCGTAACAGCCCAGGTCGCCGTAGCCGAGGTCGTCGGCGAGGATTATGACG
>JAPLTU010000073.1 GCA_026397965.1 Verrucomicrobiota bacterium
CCCATCACGGCGTCCTCTTCCTCGACGAGCTACCTGAGTTCCGCCGTTCGGCACTGGAAGTCTTACGTCAACCCTTGGAGGACGGCTACGTCACCGTCTCTCGGGCCGCCGCCAAAATCACCCTGCCCTCCCGCTTGATGCTGGTGGCGGCGATGAACCCCTGCCCCTGCGGGCATCTCGGCGATAAGCAACGTGAGTGCCGTTGCTCGCCGCAACAGGTAAGAAAATATCGCGCCAAGATTTCCGGCCCGTTGCTTGATCGCATCGATATCCAAATCGAAGCACCCGCCCTAAGTTTGGACGAACTGCGCACCGCTCAGCTGGGAGAATCTTCCGAACTGATACGGGTTCGAATCGAGACGGCGCGCGCGATCCAACGGCAACGGTTTGGCCAAAGGTCCGGCGCCTGTAACGCCGTACTGAGCGGTCAACTGTTACGCGATCACTGCGCCCTCGATCGCGCCCAGGGGGATCTGCTACAACAAGCGATGGAGAAACTAGGCCTCTCCGCCCGCGCTTATGACCGCATTCTTCGAGTTTCGCGCAGCATCGCCGACCTCGCCGGGGCGGAATGCATCGCCACGTCACACTTGCTGGAAGCCATCCATTATCGTTCGCTGGATCGGAGTTAAAAACGCTCGCCCCCGTCTAGAATAATCATCCAATGACCCCATCCCCATGAAATCCCTCCATAAACTCGGGCTCATCTGCCTGCTCGCCCTTCTGGCCCTTCCGCTCGACGCGGCCGAAAAGATCCGCGTCCTAATCATCGACGGACGCAATAATCACGACTGGCTCCGTACGACCGAATCGTGCAAGGCCACCCTCGAAGCGACCGGTCTCTTCACCATCTCGGTATCCACCGCCCCCGCTGCCTTTGCAAAAGCCAAGCCAGCGAAACCGAAGGCTGGCGATGCCGTCGCCAAAAAAGCTTTCGACGCCAACATGAAAGCCTGGAACGCCGAAGAGGCGGCTTTCAATAGTGCCCATGCCGCCGAGTGGAACCGCTGGGTGCCGAAGTTCACGGACTACCAGGTCATCGTAAATAATTACAACGGACCCGAATGGGGCACCGACATGAAAGATGCGTTCACCGACTTCGTTCTCAACGGCGGCGGCCTCGTCAACGTCCATGCCGCCAACAACGCTTTCACCGGCTGGGATAACTTCAACGAGATGATTTGCGCAGGCTGGCGCGGGGCCGACTTCGGCCAACGCGTCGCCGTCGATGATGCGACCGGCAAAGCCATCGGCGTCCCCAATGATCAGGAAAAAATCACCACCAAAGGCTTTGGTTCCGGCCACGGTGCCAAGCACGATTTCGTCCTCAAAACCCGGGATGCTTCTCACCCCGTCATGAAAGACCTGCCAGCAGAGTGGCTTCACGCGACCGACGAACTCTACGGCCGCATGCGCGGTAGCCCTGACCATATGGATGTCATCGAGAGCGCCTTCTCCAAGCAGGAGTTTGGCGGCACCGAGATGCACGAACCGATGGTCTGGTGGGCTTTATTCAACAAAGGTCGCGTGGTGACCACTTCGATGGGCCACCTCTGGGTCGGCGATACCAACTTCGACGCGCTTTATTGCGTCGGCTTCCAGACCATCCTCGCCCGCTCCACCGAATGGGCCGCGACTGGCAAGGTCACCTTAGGCGTACCAGAAGGCTTCCCGACCAAGGACAAGACGAGCGTCATCGAACCTTCGAAGGTGGTCTGGAAGAAATAAGCTTCCCGCTTACGTCGGACAACGAAGGCCCGTCATCGCGCGGGCCTTCTGCTTTTCAGGCGAAGCGACGCATCGCCACGCCGACCGTTGCGCAAATCTGCTCGGGCGAAAGGCTAATGCTGACGTGTAGACACTTCTCGCTGGCGAGGTTGGGGCGCTCCAGCGTGGCGAGCTGACTGCCGAGCAGGCCGGGCGGCATGAAGTGCCCTTTGCGTGCATCGAGGCGCGCCTGCAGGAGCTCCTGGCTGCCATCGAGGAAGACGAAGAAGAGCTCCGGGTCGCCCTGGCGCAGGCGATCGCGATAGGCCTTCTTTAAAGCGGAACAGGTGACCACCATGGCCTCACCCTTGGCCATACCGTCGGCGAGGCGCTCGGCCATGGCCGCCAGCCAGCCGGCGCGATCGGCGTCGGTCAACGGCGTGCCGGCACTCATCTTCGCAACGTTCTCCGGCGGATGAAAGACGTCGGCTTCGATGAGCGTGGCGCCAGTGCGCTGAGCGTAAATCTCCGCGACGGTGCTCTTGCCGCAACCGCAGACACCCATGAAGACGAGGTTAGGGTGCGCCATCGCTGGTCAGAGATTAATTGTGCGGCCTTCGCGGAAAGATTGGTCCGCGGCCGCGACGATACGCATCGAATTGACGGCGTCATCCATGTGCGCGGTCAGATCAAGGTCTTCGCGGATGGCTTTTTCGAAATACGCCTGCTCGCGTTCGCATAACCCGTCGTGCCCGGGATCAGCCTCGGTCGGGACGATTTCGTCGGGCTTGGTAAATTTGCCATCCGGACCGAGCTGCGAAGAGTGCACCTTCAGCGCCTGGGCGGCGGAATGCGAATCGACGTCGGCGGAATTGCCGGCCTGAGAGGCCTTACCGGCGACAATGGAGACGCACCCTTTCGGGCCGATAACATCTTTCACGAAGAAGGCCTCCTCCGACATCATCGGACCCCAACCAGCCTCATACCAGCCCACGGAGCCATCGGCGAAGGTCACCTGCAGGTGCCCGTAATTGATCTGACCAGCGGGCATGTCTTCCGTCAGACGCGCACCGATACCGGAAACGCGCACGGGGCGGCTCCCCGTCATCAGACACATGACATCGACATAGTGTACGCCGCAATCGACGACGGGACTACAGGTCTGAAGCAAAGCCCGATGCGTCTTCCACATATCGCCATAACTCTGCTGATTAAGGTTCATGCGCATCACCAAAGGTTTACCTAAAGTCTGCACCGTCTGGATGAATTGAGTCCAAGCCGGGTGATGCCGCAGGATATAACCGATAACCACCTTGCGCTTCACCGCCTTGGCTTTGGCGACGATCTGCTCGGCTTCCGCAACGGTGACGGCGAGCGGCTTCTCGACAAAAACGTGGCAACCGGCCGCAAGCGCGGCGACCGCGTATTCGGCATGCGTGTCGGGGTAGCTTGAAATGGAAACGGCGTCCGGCTTGGTCGCCTGGAGGGCGGCATGGAAATCACCGAACTCCGCATACCCTCCACCCAGTTCGGCATTAAGTTTAGCCCGCGAATCAGCGGAGCGGGTAACCAAGCCGCAAATTTGAAACCCCGGAAGCTTATGGTAAGCGAGGGCATGGGAACTACCCATATGGCCGGCACCGACGCAAAGGACACGGATGGGGGAAAGGCTCATCGAAGCACCAGCATCACCCTTCCCCCTCCCGCTTCAAGCCGGGAGAGTTTTTGGATCGAAAGTTATTCGACCGATTAAAGCGGTAAAGGCTGGGCAACGCCCTTGGCCCGCTGCACCTCGAGTAAGGCTTTGAGTCGGGCCACGATTTCAGGGTGATCATTAGCGACGTTGTTGCGCTCGCCGGGATCACTCTGAAGATCAAATAAACGCGGACCAACTTGGTCGCGGGTATCGTTAGCCTGTTCGGACTCGGAACCAAGCAAAGCGACGACGGGACCCTGAGCCTTCTTGCCTTTACCGGCAGCGCCGCCGCCAGAGATGTACTTCCAGCGAGCGTCACGGATCGAAAGCAAGGTGCCCTGCGTGCTGGATATGAGCGTCTCGCGGCCGGCGCCGCCCGTGAGAGCCGCAGACGTATCGACGGAGTCTAGGTTGAGGAAATCGGCGGGGTCGCCACCCGCGACCTTGGTGAAGACAGCCGGCAGGTCGACCTGTGAAATCAGCGCCTCGGAGACCTTCCCAACCGGAGTGTGCCCAGGCCAGCGAGCGATGAAGCCGACGCGGGTGCCACCTTCAAGGATGCTGTATTTACCTCCGCGGAAAGGTCCGGCGGGTGTATGACCAGCCTGCTTGTTCAGTTCGACGGCCTTGTCCTTGTAGCCATCGTCAAGCACGGGGCCGTTATCGGAAGAATAAATCACCAGCGTATTCTCGGCGAGACCGTGCTTATCGAGCTCGGCGAGAATGCGACCAGCCTGATCATCGAACGCCACCACGGCATCGCCGCGCGGGCCGAGCGGCGTCTTGCCGGCGTAGCGCGGATTATGGACGCGCGGTACATGATTCTCATGCGATGCGTAATAGAGGAAGAACGGCTGGTCCTTGTTGCGCGCGATGAAGCCGCAGGCCTTTTCGGCAAAAGTATCACCCATCGTCTCGTCGTTCCAAATCGCGGACTTACCACCTTTCATCCAGCCAATACGGCCGACGCCATTGACGAGTGCCATATTGTGGCCATGCGACCAATCCATCTTCAGCTTCGCGCGTTCGGCATCGGTGGTCAGATCAGGATTACCAGGGTAGGCTTGCTTGTAACTGACTTCGATCGGATCTTTAGGATCGAGGCCGACGACAGCACCATCCTCCACAAAAACCGTGGGCACGCGGTCGCCGGTGGCGGCCATGATAAAAGAGTAAGTGAAGCCGATCTGATTAGGCGACGGGTCGATCTTCTTATTCCAATCCACCTCGCTAGAGCCGAGGCCGAGGTGCCACTTACCGACGACGCCGGTCGCATAACCCAACTTAGCGAGGCTGGCGGCCATTGTCGGACGGCCGGGCTTAATGATGAGGCGGGCGTCACCAGGCAGGACACCAGTCCCCTCGCGGCGCCAAGCGTATTCGCCCGTCAGCAGGGAATAACGAGAAGGCGTGCAAGTCGCGGAAGTGCAATAACCAGCGGTGAAGCGCGTGCCCTGCGAGGCAAGCTTATCGAGGTTCGGGGTCGGGATGACCTTTGAGCCGTAGCAACCGAGATCACCCCAACCGATATCATCCGAATAGAGCAGGACGATGTTGGGTGGGCGCTTATCCGCCGCGAAGGCCGAGAGGACGAAGGAAAGGGCAACTAGGGTCAAGTGACGCATAGGCTTCTTGTAGGGCGACGGCGGCAGGAAATAAAGCCTAGAATACTCGACTGCACCCCTTGCTTGCCAAGCCAGCCTTTGAACCCCAATCATAGGGTAAGCATGCGTTTCGCCAAATACCACGCCCTCGGCAATGATTACCTCGTCCTCGAGCCCAAGGATTGCCCGACCCTTTTCTCTCCCGAAACCATCCGCAAAATCTGTCATCGACACTACGGACTTGGCTCCGACGGCATCCTCTTCGGACCGATCGACCGTGCGGATGGCACCTTCGGCCTTCGCATCATGAATCCGGACGGCTCCGAAGCTGAAAAATCCGGCAACGGTATCCGCATTTTTTGTCGTCACCTCCTCGAAACTAAACGCATTCAAGAAGGCGAAGGATTTAAGCTTCACACCCTCGGCGGCGTCGTACGTTGCTCGGTCTTCGAAGGCGGCCAACGCATCCGGGTCGAAATGGGCAAGGTCTCTTTCCGCGCCCCAGTCATCCCGCACATCGGACCCGACCGCGAAGTCCTCGGCGAAGAAATCACCGTGGCCGGCAAGACCTTCAAGTATTGGGCCGCCACCGTGGGCAACCCCCATTGCGTCATTCCCGTCGACACCCTAAACGCCGAACTTGCCAAAACCTACGGTCCGGGACTCGAAGTGCATGCCAATTTTCCCAACCGCACTAACGTGCAATTCATGAAGGTCTTAGATCGCAAAAATATCCAGATCGAGATCTGGGAACGCGGTGCCGGCTACACTCTCGCTTCGGGCTCTTCCTCCTCCGCCTGTGCCGCCGTAGCCCGTAAAATGGGCCTAGTTGACGCTGATTTGACGGTTAATATGCCCGGAGGCAAAATTGTGATTGGCATCGGGGATGATTATTCCATCGTGATGACAGGTCCGACGACCCCTGTGGGCATCTTTGAGATGCACCCCGGAGTTCCGGACCAAGACATCGCTGTTTAAGGCGAGAAGTCTTCCCCTAGTCAGTTTTCCATTGGCACGCCGTTTTGGCAGTGCCCTTCAACGTACGACCCAACTCATGGCGCCGCGCCAGCCGCTACCTAACATCTCTGAAGACGATTTGATCGATCTGGCAGGAGGAGCCACCGTGCTGCTCGCCAAGGGGCTGGTAGCCAAAGGCAAGGTCAAGAAAGCCCATTGGACCGCGCCCGTCGTCGAAGCCTTAGTCGACGATGGCACCGAATCTCGCGAGGCCCGCTGGAACCTGCGCTCGATCACTTTCCAACGTAACGAGTGCGGCTGCAGCGTCTCTCTTCTCCAGCGCAAACTTTGCGTCCACTCCGTCGCCGCCTACATTTCTCTGGCGATCAAGGAAGGTTACTTCAAGGGCGACGAAACGCCCCCTAAGCCCAGCCCCGTCGCGCTCAAGGAAACCAAAGGAGATAAGATTGATAAAAAAACCGAGACATTAAAAGAGGCGGATGCCACCCAAGCTGGGCCTCGCCTCAAATCCATCACGCTCTCCCATACGCGCGGGACGCCGATTGAGGTGCGCTTCATCATTCCACCCAACATCACTACGGCGGCGCAACGCGATGAAATCATCTGCCGCCTCGAATTACGCGTCGACGCTGTGCAAGTCGCCCCAGAAAATCTCGACCGCAGCAAAGCCTGGACCATGGAGCCCGACACGGTGTTCTTCTTGGCGATCCTGGAAAATCTCTGCCACGGCAAACTTCAAGGGATCCTCCCCCTGACCCGTCGCCACTTACGCCAACTGCTTTCCGTCGGCAAAGGTCTCACGGTCTTCCGGATGGCTAATGCGCCCGAAACCCCTTTGAAATGGACCGGCGATAATCTCGAGAAAGTACACGAACACCTCGACGAGCCTGAATCCACGCCCCAAACGACCGCTTCCGGCGATCCGGTCGAAGACAATAACGACGAACAGGAAGTACGTTCCCAAGATAGCGGCCGCGATGACCGCCCTTGGGTCGATGGTTCGATGAAATGGCTGCGTATCCGCCTGCCCCAACAATCTTCCGGCCCGGTCGCCGAACTCCGCGACGTGCTTTCGCGCAGCGGTTTCACCCTCGAGACGACGACGCGTGAATGGTACCTCGCGGGCACAATCCAGGTCCTCAACTTCCTCGCCCGCCACCACAAGTTGCTCATCGAGCAGAACGATGCGTACTTCACCCATAATCTTTCGCACTCGCTCCGTAACGTCGACTTAGCCAAAGCGAAATGCGATGCGGCTGAAGAAAAAGATGGTTTCCGTTTCGCCATCGGCATCGACCCCGAAGGTAAATCTTCCAAGGTCGTCCAAGAGGCCTTGGCCAGCGGCCGAATGTTCTTCTACACCGATCGCGGTCCGCGTCTCATCACGCCCGAGCTGATGGATTCGATCCGTAACGCCCAACGCCGCATCACCGGTGAATCGAAACGCGACGTGGACTTGGATCTGAATCTCAAGATCGGCTACGCCGACCTCGCCAGCGCCGATGCCATCGCGGAAGAGCTTCAAGCCGCCTTCGCGCCGCCCGAAACCTGGAGCCAACGTTCTTCGGCGATCCGGAATCTATCCAAACTGCAGGCCGCCCCCGTGCGCGAAGAGCTCACGAAAATGCTGCGCCTTTACCAGCAAGTCGGCGTCGCTTGGCTCTGGCATATTCATAATAATTCCTTGGGCGGTCTGCTGGCCGATGAAATGGGCCTAGGTAAGACCGTCCAAGCTTTGGCGTTCATGGAAGCCCTCCGTGTCCATCGCCCCGCCGACGGACCGTGCCTCGTCGTCTGTCCGGCCTCCTTGGTCGAAAACTGGCGCCGCGAAGCCCGCCGTTTCACCCCCAGCCTCAAAGTCCTCGCCCACCACGGCCAGTCGCGCATCACCTCGCAGGATTACCTGAAAAAGTTCGACCTGGTCATCACTTCCTATGGTACCTTAGCCCGCGATATCGGCTCTTTCGCCCTGATCACCTGGGGCGCCGCTGTCTGCGACGAAGGCCAGAACATCAAGAATGCCCGCGCCCAAGCCGCCAAGGCCGTTAAGCAACTGATCGCCAAAGGGCGCTACATCCTCACGGGTACGCCGGTCGAAAATTCGCTGGAAGATCTTCGCTCTCTCTTCGGCTTCTTGATGCCCGGCTACTTGCCCAAGCCCGAGGAACGCCTACTGGCTGACGATCGTAAATGGCACGATGATCGCCTGCTGCAAATGGCGGCCCCTTATATCCTGCGACGCTCCAAGCTTGCCGTGGCGCCCGAACTCCCGCCCAAGATCGAACAGATCGTCTATTGCGACTTCGAAGAAAACCAGTCCGCCATCTACGCACAGTTCCAAGAGTCGACGCGGAAAGAAATCTTCGAAATGGAAATGGGCGGCGCCAGCGAAGCCCGCATCCGCATGGCGGCCTTCAACCAGCTTCTTCGCTTACGCCAAATCTGCGCCGACCCCCGCATCCTCGACCCCAAGCTCGAAGAAACCGATTCGGCCAAACTCCAGGCTTTTTTAGAACTGGTCGAAGAATCTAAAGACGCGAACCACCGCATGCTGGTCTTCTCCACTTTCGTCACCGCCCTCCAACTAATCAAGAAGTCGCTCGAAGATCGCGGCATCCCCTACTGCTACCTCGACGGGTCCACCAAGGACCGCCAAGGCGTCTGCGATAAGTTCAATTCCACGCCTTCCATCCCCGTCATGCTTATGTCGCTGAAGGCGGGAGGCACCGGCCTCAACCTGACGGGGGCTGATACTGTCGTCCACTTCGACCCTTGGTGGAATCCGGCCGCCGAAGCCCAAGCCACCGACCGTGCCCACCGCATCGGCCAGACCCGCACCGTCACGAGCATCAAACTTATCGCCTCCGGAACCATCGAAGAACGGGTCATGGAACTCCAAAAGACCAAGTCTGAGATGTTGCGTAAGCTCCTGACCGAATCAGACTCGGTTTCGTCTGCGATCAGCCTCGACGACATTAAAGCCCTACTCCTCAAGGACTGACCCCATGCTCGCCTCACTTATTCGACGTAACAAGCCCCGGAGCGAGATGTCGTTCCTCGAGCATCTGGACGATCTGCGCATCTCATTGATCCGAGTCATGGCCGTGTTTGCCGTCGGCATGGTCGGCGCTCTGATCTTTTACGACAAAGTCCCGGCCTTCCTGAGTATGCCGCTCGAATGGGCCAAGCACCCGGAAACCTCTCCCCTCCACATGGTCCTGGGCGCCGCCGAACCCGGCCTCGCCGCCTTAGGTGAATTAAAAGAGTTCACGTTCATCGGCGTCTGGTCAGTCCTGATGTACGCTGCTTTCGGCGTGGGCATCGCCTTGGCATCTCCCGTCTTCCTTTACGAGGTCGTCCGCTTTGTCGGTCCCGCCCTCTCTGATCGTGAAAAACGCGGCCTCATCCCTTTCTGCGTCGCCGCGCTCATTCTCTTCTTAGCTGGCGCCACCCTGGCCTTTGTCTGGCTCACACCGATGTCGGTCCAAATCTGGCACCACTTTGCGACCGGACTAAAAATGGAAGTCATCTGGCAAGCCTCGGATTATTACGGCTTCGTCATCATGATGTCTTTGCTCACGGGGCTGACCTTCCAATTTCCGTTAGCGCTCATTATCTTGATGTGGCTCGAATTGGTTCGCCCCAGCACCCTACTCCGCTCCTGGCGCGGCATGCTCTTTGGCATCTTGATCGTCGTGGCCGTCATCACGCCCATCGGCGAACCCATCTCCTTAGGCGTACTGACCGGTATTCTTTTCGGCTTCTATCTAATCGCCGTCTCCATCGGCTCGGTGATCGTCCGTCGCAAACGTATCGCCCGCGGAGATAAGCCCAACCCAGAGGACGACGATATCGACGATGATGATGATCAAGACGATGACGACGACCGCACCTCACGTTACGACCGCCCCTCCACCCCCATTTCGCCTGCCGCCTCTACGGTAACTGCGAAACCTAAATCCACGCCACCTCCCGCCGAAGGCGATTTGAGTTCACTCGACTAATTTATCCCCATGATCACCCGATCCCTCCTCCTCTTCGTTGCGTTCGGCCTCATGACCCACGCCTCCGCCCAGACGGCCGCACCTGCCGTCAAGAAAGCCGCCGATGCGACCAGTGAAACCGTTGCCGCAAAAGTCGACGAGGACGCCACTATCATCACGCCCTTCCGGCCAGCCCAATTGCCGACCGCCAAGGAGACGCATACTTTCCAGCTCGCAAAATTGAATAAGTTGCAGGCCACGGAAACCACCCGCGAACTACAGCGACTCTTCTCCGCTTACGCCAATCAGAATATCGTGGACGGCTCGCCCGCCGGCTTCAGCAAAGCCTTGGGTTACATCGCAACAATCACCTACGTGGTCCACCAAGACCTCGGCGATAACCGCTACTTCGTGAAAGCTTCCTGGCCGGCCGTCGGTTCAATCAAAGACGGTCTTCCGGCTGCCGCCGATGCATATTGCATCCTGTTACTGGACCACCCAGTCGCCGTCGGTAGTTCCGGCAAAGCCAACGGCATGCACGTGGGCATGGTCTCGATTCAATTCACTGCCAAATTCCCGCCGCTCGACGGCAAGCGTCTAACCATGCGCCGCGATGCCTTCGTGGAATGCACCCCGCTCGAAGATTCGCCGGCCGCATTGCAAAAATTTGCCACCGAGATCCTGCAAGGGTCCAACTACAGCGTCACGACGCTTGAGAAAGTCACCTGTAAGACCTGTGGCGGACTGGGCTTCACCCGCGAAGCCCAAAAAGGTAAATTAGAAGATAAACGCACCCCATGCACGGAATGCGAAGGCGGCAAAACGGCCATCACAGTCGAGACCAAGTTTATACCTTAATCGGAGGACCACGGGTTAAATCCCATCATCCTCGCTTGCGACTTTTAGGTATTCATCACAATTTTCCTCGTGCCCTCCCCGCTTCATGAAGGTCTCGAGCAACACTTCAAGGCGTTAGAACTTTTTCTTAACGCCCAAGAGTCCGTCTTTGAGCCAGAATTGCGCCCGATGGTGCGTGAGGTGCTGGCCCACCCCGGCAAACGTCTGCGCCCTTTGTTGGTTTTCGCCTCGGGTGCGGGCGGCCCGCCCAGCGATGCACTCGTCCGGGGCGCAGGCATCGTCGAACTTGTCCACCTGGCCACGCTGGTCCATGACGACGTCCTCGACGGCGCCGATCAACGCCATGGGGCCGACACGCCCAACCGTACTCACGGCGCCCATGCGGCCGTGCTTTTCGGCGATGCGCTTTTTGCGCACGCACTCGTCCTCGCCGCTGAACATCGCACGCCCGAACTCTGCGGCATCGTCGCCCGCGCTTCCCGCGAAGTCTGCTCCGGCGAGGTCTGCCAAACCTTTTCCCGCGGCCAAGACGACTTATCTCTGGACGATTATTATCGGCACATCCGCCTCAAGACCGCTGAACTCTTCGAAGCCGCTTGCTTTACGGGCGCCCTCCTCGCCGAATATCCGCCGGTCCATATCGAAGCTTGCCGGACTTTCGGCCGTCACCTCGGCATCGCCTATCAGATTTACGACGACCTCATCGACCTGCTCCAAGACGGCTCCAAGGCCGGCAAGACCCTCGGCACCGATGCGGCCAGCGGTAAACTGACCTTACCCATGTTGCTTGAACGTGACCGCCAAGGGCCTGCGTTCCTGAGCAAACTCCGCCAAGGCCATGATCCGCGCACGATCATCTCCCCAGAGACTTGGCGCGAATCCTTCCGCCTGCTTGATGCAGAAATCGCCGCCGCCGAAACCGCGCTCCTCGCCATCGAGGGCTCGCCTTCACCTTACTTTCTGCTGCGCCTGACGTCCTTCCTCCGTCTCGCTGCTGCTCGTCTTTCGCCGTAAGATGAAACTTTTCTTGACCACCCGGTCCGAAAGAATCGCCGTCTCGTTTTGGCTCAGCCTCCTCGCGCTCGCCACCCTGCTCATCCTTTTCTGGCGCTCGCTTTAAACCTCAGGGAATATAACGGGTCGCCACAAAACCCCGGGCGGTCAGCCCACGGCGAAGATCATCCGGGTTAAGCCGGTCGCCCACTTTGATGCCGGAACCCTTAAACCATTGCGCACTCATTTCGACCGCGAGGCGGACTTGATTCGAGGTCGAAGCGGTGGTCTCGGTATCGCCCGCCTTCATCGTCTTGATTTCTAAGATTTTCCCGTCCGCCGCGACGAACGCGATATCGAGATCCAGGGGGGTATCTTTCATCCAAAAGCTCATCTGCTGATCGGCTTCGTATAAGAAGGCCATGCCCTCTCCTTCCTTAAGCTGCAATGTCCCCATCAGTCCGCGGGCCTTTTCCAGTTCGGTCGCCGCGAGGCGAAGATTGATCGCGACCATGCCGACCCGCACAGGAAACAACACTTCCATTTCGGCTTCGGCACCTGCCGACGGCGGGGCGACCGGAGGGCGAGCATCGCACGCCGCCAGAAGTACGGTACCCATCATGAGTAATAGTCGGGACATCTGGCCATATTTCCTGCGATTGCCTCCGTGGCAAGAATCGGTTGCTTCATTCTATGCACCGGGACCCCAAAGCTCACTGGCGCGAACCGGCGACGGCTTTGATGTACGCACGCACGGCGACCCAAATCGGTCTTTGGGAATCTGAGCGTATCATGATTCAACGATACTTCGCCCTGACGGACGACTTACTTGAAGTCGGTTGTGGGGGCGGTCGGGCGGGCTTGGGGATGCTTAAGCTGGGTTACACGGGACTGCGGCTCACCGATTTTTCCGAACCTATGGTCTCGATAACTCGCGGGGTACTCGCCGATGCCAACCCCGCCTGGGCCACGCTCGTCGCCCAACAAGATGCCACCACCTTGTCGTATGCGGACGCCAGCTTTGACGGCGTCATCTATGCGTTCAACGGTCTGATGTGCCTGCCGAATCGTGAAGCCCGATTGGCTGCCTTGTGCTCGATACATCGTGTACTCTGTCCACAGGGAATCCTGATCTTCACCGCGCCCGACCGGGAAAAAGGCAAAAACGCGGCACACTGGAAAGATCAGACTCTATCGGCCGATGGCATACCTGGCAATCGTTGGCACGAAACCGAAACCTCACCCGTCTTCATGCACAGCAGCACGGAACAAGAAACTTATGCGGAGCTTGAGCGCTGCGGCTTCACGACGCTTACCTCGCCCTTAAGCACCGAAGTGGCCCTAGATAGCAAAGCTGCCCGAGATTTCGCCGGAGAAACCCGTTTTTACGTCGCCAGAAAGGTTTGAAGGAACCACCCCCGACCTCTCTTGTCCGACATTCTATATGCCACTTCTGCGTCTGCTATTCGTTAGTCTCTGCTTGCTGCCATTGAACGCTTGGGCTCTGAAGATTTTTGTCAGCCCAGAAGGTAATGATGCTTGGTCCGGCAACCTGGAAACCGTCAACTCCGGCCACACCGATGGCCCTCTGGCTTCACTCAATGGTGCAAGGTTAGCCCTACGCAGGCTTCCCCGTCCTTTCACCGAAGCCGTCGAGGTTATCTTCGCCTCCGGCACCTATCGCCTCGCCGAGGCGGTAGCTTTCACGGCGGAAGACTCAGGAGAGGCCGGCAAACCGGTGACCTATGCCGCCGCCCCTGGCGCCACGGTCGTCTTTTCCGGCGGCCAAAGCCTACCGCCCTTCGAACCTTCGGGAAATGGACGGTGGACCTTGAGCCTTCCGGCCAACACCGAACGCTTCGAACAACTCTGGGTCGGAGATCGTCGAGCCACCCGAGCGCGCACTTCTGCTCCGGGCTCACATTTTCTCCGCAACGTCGAAGAAGAAAGCCCACTCGCCGGTGCCAAAGGCTCCGCCACCGTATACGAACAAAAGCTTCGTCTCGACCCCAAGGAACTCGCGGCCTTCGGCGAAGTCAAAAAAACCGAAGCCCAAGATGCTGTCATTACTTTC
Source organism: Verrucomicrobiota bacterium (assembly GCA_026397965.1). Lineage (GTDB taxonomy): Bacteria > Verrucomicrobiota > Verrucomicrobiia > Opitutales > UBA953 > UBA953. The sequence goes on from JAPLTU010000073.1 coordinate 13,894, forward strand.
TATCATAAGTGGGACAGTACCCGGCGTCGCGTCGAAGCAGTCGATCCCGCCCAAGGGACCTTGACGATTCGGGGGTCCGCCCTGAAGACCAATACACGCTTCGACCACCATACCGGAGTCGTCATCGAGAATCTGCTTTCACTCCTCGACGAGCCCGGCGAATGGTTCCTCAGCCGCCAAGGCTTGCTGACTTACCTGCCGCGGCCGGGTGAATCCATCGATACCGCCGTCGCTACTTTCCCTGTCGTCGATAAGCTGATCACTTTCACCGGCACGGGATCGCATAAAGTACACGACTTGGCCTTTAAGAATATCTGTTTCCGCCACGCCAAAGGTGTCTCCTCGCTCGCGGTCGCCGAACCTAACCAAGCCGCCGTGCGGACTGTCGACGGTGTCATCACCTTAGAACAGGCGACTCAGATTAGTTTCGTCGGCTGCGAACTTTCCCATTTTGCCAGCTACGGCTTCTCCCTTCGTCAAGGCAGCCGCGAGATCGCCATCGAAAAATGCCTCATCACCGACATGGGCGCCGGTGGCATCAAGGTCGGCACGCTCGCCGATGAGACGCTGCCTGAAAACCATGTCAGCCATAACCGAATCCATAATAATATCATTCGCGACGGCGGCCTGAGCTTTCCTTGCGCAGTGGGCATCTGGATTGGCTCTTCGTCCGACAACGTCGTGACGCACAACGAAATCTCCGACCTATTCTACTCCGCGATTTCGGTCGGTTGGCGCTGGGGCTACGCGCCCAGCAACGCCAAACGCAACACGGTCGAACGGAACCATCTTCACCACCTTGGCAAAGGCCTACTCAGCGACATGGGCGGCGTCTACACCCTCGGGCCGTCCGAGGGCACCTCGGTCAGCCATAATCTCATCCATGACGTGACTTGCCTCACTTACGGCGGCTGGGGGCTTTACACCGACGAAGGCAGCACGGGCATCACGATGGAAGGCAACGTGACCTACGAAACTACCGATGGCGGCTTCCACCAACACTACGGCAAGGATAACATCATCCGGAATAACGTGTTCGCTTTCTCGGAAGAGCGTCAGGTGAAGCGCTCGCGGGCCGAGGAACATCTCTCTTTTACTTTTGAAAAGAACATCGTCGTCTTCGATCGCGGGGAGATGTTAGGCGGAGTCTGGACGGGCACGCCGCAGAACTTCCTGCTCCGGAATAATCTTTATTGGGACTACTCGCTCCGCCCCGTCACCTTCCCGCTCAAGGCCCAGACCATGGCCGCCTGGCAGCAAAGCGGACAAGACCTTGGCTCCGCCATCGGCGATCCGCTTTTTGAAAACCCATACTCTCATGATTTTCGCCTGAAAGCGGAATCACCAGCGCTTGCCATGGGCATCGCCTCAATCGATGTCTCGACCATGGGCGTCCTGCATGATGACCCTACGTGGCAAAAGCTCGCCCAAACCTTCGAACGGCAACCCACCCCACGCCCCGCTCGACCCGAAGCACCGTCGGTCAATATTCGCCAGAATTTCGAAGGTCGCATCTCCGACAGCAAGCACCCCTTCCCGGCTGCGCACCCCCCCCTTACGGCCCATAGTTCCGCCCCCGGAAAACCAAGCATAAGCCTGGGCGATGCACTCACGCTCACCCGCGCCAAGAAATCTGAAGGCCTACAATCGCTCCTTTTCCAGGATGCCCCCGGCTTGCCGGCATCTTACTATCCGATGTTGGCATTCGACCCCAACCACACCAGCGGAACGACGACGGTGAGTTTCGACCTCTACCTGGAACCTAAGGCGATCTTCGGCCATGAATGGCGGAGCAAAGGTAATCCTTATAGCAGCGGCCCGATCCTGCAGATTCGCGATGGCAAACTCACCGGCGTCAAAGGCTTGGACCTAGATTTTCTTTTCCAGAAATGGGTGCACGTCGAAATCATCGCTGAAGTCGGCCCCACCGCCCCAGGGCGCTGGACCATCCGAGTCACACCCCAAGGCCAAACCACCCAAGAAACCAAAGACCTGCCTTTCCGGAGCAAGACGCTGCCCGCCCTTAATTGGGTCGGGTTCATCAGCAATGCCAACGAGAAGACCGAATTCTACCTCGATAATCTTGCCATCATATCAAGCTCCATCGGACGCTGATCACTTCGCGGGCTTAGGGTTCTCCTTGAAAAACCGGACGATAAGCTCGCTCGAGCCCTTGGCGTATTCGTGGCCACCCCCATGGATGGCGGTCACGAGCGGCGCACCCTTGGTCGAGGTATAGATGGTCGCATCCAGCACGCCTTCCTTGGCCCATGGCTTACCTTCTTCGCTGCAGCTGTTGAACCGACGAACAGCGGCGAACGTCGCCTGCTGCCAAGAGAATTTGACAATGGGATCCTTCTCGCCGGCGACATGGATCACCGGCATCGGTGGCAGCCCCTTGACCTCGCCACGCAAACCGCCAGCGACGGAGCCGATGGCGGCGAGGACTTCCGGACGGGCCTGCCAGAGCAAATAGCTGAAGGCCGCGCCGTTGGAATGGCCCATGGAGAAGATGCGCCGTTCATCGACGGGATACTGCTTCTTTAAGTCGGCGAGGATGGCATCGAAGAGATGGATATCGCGGTCGCCCTCGCTGCCCACAGTCGTCTGCCACCCTGGCAGGCGGCCTTCCTTATCAACCAGCGGCGAGACCGTCGGCAGGCCTTGTGGAAAGACGAGGAGTGAAGTCGTGTCGGCGGAGTCATAGCCCCACTTGCCCGCCGCCGCCGTGGCGCGGCCGCCATGTCCATGCCAACCGAAAACCACGGCCACCTGCCCCGCAACGCCCGCCGGCACCCGTAACAAAGCCGTCCGCTTCACACCGTCGATCGTCCAGGACTTTTCGACCAACCCTTCAGGTGCCTTCGCCGTCAAGACGTCCCGAGATTTCGCCTGGGCCGATAAGGAAACCGTGCAAACCAAGGAGAGGCAAAGGAGAAGGAAACGATGCATAAACAAAAAGGGCTCTCCGATGTAACACCGGAAAGCCCTAAAAGGTTACCGTCGACCCCGATTATTCGCGACGACCGGCGAAGAGGCGGATGACGTAGAAGAGCAGCGTGACGAAGGACGAGAACAGGACGAAGGCCGCGGCAACGTGCTGGTCGGTCTCCATGGTGTTCTTGATTTCGTTGGTCTGGTAGAGAATCACGGTGGCCATGAGGACGATCATCGCGATGGAGAACCAAGTCCCGAGCGACCAACCAGCAAAGAGCGAGACGACGACGATACCGAGAGCGCAGATGCTGCCGATGACGATGGCGACCTTCAAGAAGGAGAAGTCCAGGTTAGTCATGAATACCACGGCCGTCAGCGCGACCACGAGGGCACCGGTGACCATACAAGCGGGTACAAGAATTTCACCCGGGCTACCCTTGGTGACGATGGCGGTGTAATAAATGAGCGGAACGAAGATCAAAGCCTGCAGGAGAACGTAGATGCCCAGACCGGCGTATTGCGCGGCGCGGGAGGCGCGGTTGAAGGCCAGAGACTGGGCGGCGGTGGTACCGAGCCAGAAGAGGACCATCACCCCAAGCATACCCCAGGAGCCAATACCGGCGATGGCGCGCATGAACGTCTCGGCGACGCCGGAAACGAAAAAACCGTAAAGGGCGAGAGCGAAGGCGGCGAACGAAGCGGCCACGAGGCCGTAGGTGCGACGAAAGAAAGCCGCGCGGTCAGCGGCCGGGGCGTCAGCGACGATGAAGGGATTGGATTCGTACACACATTTAATTTTAGGTCTTTCTTGTGCCAGTCAAGCCCCCAAGCATTTTATAGGTTACGAATGCGGGTGGAAATTATCCTGAACTGCCGACCCAACGTGGCCTGCGGATGGGCCTCGGGTATGCGTTGGACAATCCATTCAACCTCGCAAGCCCCACCCTGGCTCACCCCCGACAATTCCGCCCGCCCGATTACCCTAAATGTATCCCCGCGTACCGAAATCATCGGAGCCAAAGCCTCCAACATCGCCTCCGCTTTCAAACTCAAAGGCGAGTGAAGCAGCTCCGAACCCAAGAAGGTATTGAGGCCTGCCTGCTTGATCGCTTGGTCGAGCAGGCCGGACTCCGCCCAAGCCTTAAGCGATGAGAACGGCCAGCCGCAGCTGGCTTGTAATTCTACAATCTTGGTTGCCAGCATCTTAATCTCGGCCGCGGTCAGGCAGCGGGCTGATTGCTGCAAGCTCACGTTAATCAAATCTTCAAAGCTGAGACTTTCGAGCTTCTCTCGGCTTAGATCGATCGGATTTACGGCCGCCCATTTGGCCAAATGAGCGCCACTGGGCTGGTTGAAGAAAATATTTCCAACCAATTGACCAGCCAGCTGCGGACCGCCCGCTTCCGCCTGCCAGCGGAAAGTCGCGGAACTTAAGAAGGCGACCCAGGCGGCCACTTCCGTACTATTGATATTAAATACCCCACGCAGGGCGAGTTTCTCGGCGGCGTTTCCCTCATCAAACGACGGTCCCGAAACCCAAGGCACCAGACGCGGGTTATGTGAAAAAACTCCGGCCTCCGGCGCGGAAAGCGGCGCCGAGCAAAAACCCTGGTCTATCCACTCATACCACCCCTGGCCGGCGGGCGCCTCCAAATGCCTTAGCGCCCCAGTCGAGATGAGCGGCGGCAAGATGAACTCGCGGACTCGGGCCCCCGCAAACGCTCCGGCGCTTTCGGCGTTATGCACATTCGCATCGGTATCCCAAAATACCCCTTCGGCCGGACTCTGGGCAAAGTCGTGCTCATCTAAACTGGATAATAAGGGATTATCTACCACCCAATCCGCGGCATCCAAGGGGTCGTCCAGATTCCAATAAGTTTTCAGCAAGTCGTGACAATGAGCCCGACTAAATAATTCCACCAACCCCTCATTGCGTAGGCGTAATCGCAGACAAGCCCTTCTTTCTCCGATCACATAACTCGAACTATCCTCACGGGAATAATCCGCCCCGGTCGTCAGAATACGAAAATCTGGCATGGGGATATTTTCGAGCGTAATCATCGGGCTCGAAGGATAGTTCGAAATCAACGTATCTCGATCGGCCTCCACGGTCGCAGGTCGAAAACGGAGGGAGAGTTTTTCCGGAAAGCTTATCGTTATTTCAATCTTATCTGTTGGCTGAAAAACCGTCACCGAAGGCCGCCGCCAAGTGGGGCCATGAATCGCCGTATCCATCTTCCACGTCGTGCGAGTTAGAATCCGCGCCAGGCCCTGCGGTTGCGAGGTCGGACTCGGCGTGACCAACGCGAAGACCTCCCCTGGCAACAGCCCCCGACGCTCCATGCCGTCAAGCGAAGCGTCGCCGATTTCCGCCCAAAACCATAGGCCTTGTTCTCGTAATCGTTGCTCAATCACGCCAAGGTCGAACTGCGGACAATCATCAAGCGCGGTCGTAAAAGTAGCGGTGGAGTTCAGATTCTTAATGGTAACTTCAGGCGCGCCTTGGATTTCGACTAGAAATAATCGGTGAGCTGAATTTGCGAGAACCGGCGACGACGAAGGATTCCACCACACCATCGTCCCATGGAAACGTAGGCGATGCCTTCCGTCGCTCCGTGAATTAAAAAACCCAAGGCTCAGTCTGAAATCCGTCAACATCGGCGCGTTCGTATGCAATCGAGCGCCTTCTTTCTCATATTGGAGCGCCGAGCCCAGTGCGGGCGAACGTAGAGCCGGCGTCGCGGATAGGGCATCTGCCAATCGTTGGCCTAACACCGACTTCAAGACCGATGGGCTTGAGAGGTTATGTTTAAAGCCGCCATCAATCGGATTAGTCAAAAGCCCCCGCACTCCCCAGCTGACTCCCGGTTTTTCAGCCCAACCCGCATGGTGATAAAACAAATCATGATCACCCAGCGCCAAAGCCAGTCGGGCCGAACTATTAAGTTTTGAGTCCGGAGCGCTCAGCCAAAGTTTTTGCCGACCCGCTGACGTCTTCGCCCAAACCGATGATTGGAACGCCGCCGAGAGGCCGGCGGAGACATCATATTTCAGAGACAGGTCCTCGATCCGCCAACTTAGCCGGCCATCCTCCGCGACGAATTCCCCGCTCAATTTATTCCGATCGTCGCGACGTTTGAAACACAAGCCTAACGTTAAATCATCAAAGGTCGGCGCATCATCCCGCCCGACCTGCCCTTGCAGCTCCCCCACCCCGCGCAACGCCGCCGCTTCGGCTCCCATTCGTAAAATCCGTAAATGACGGCTGATAGTGGCCTCTCGGCTACTCACGACAAGCCCTGAAGATAATGCTATGACAGTAAAAAATAGCCCGCTAAGCAAGGTCAGGACCAACAAAAGTGCCCAGCCGGGATGTGTCTTCATGAGTAAAGAACCTTAGCGTCTTTTAATTGAGTATTACCCATCAACGCAGGAAATACCCCAAGTAACTTAACCATGAAAACCTCGCTCCTGAAAATCCGTGTCTCCAAACCTACGGCTTTACGTACCCCTCTTCGTAATGATGCGAGCTTGGCTAAGTCCAAAACCCCAGCCTCTAAGTTAACCGTAGTCATCATCGAAGACCAGTCGGCAATCTGCGACATGCTCGCGGAACTTATTTCCAAACACGGACGCTATACCGTCGTCGGCCAAGCCGCCGACGGAAAAACTGGTATCGAAATGGCCTTGGACTTACGTCCCGACTTGCTGGTGCTCGACGTAATCATGCCTGGCCTCAGCGGCATCGAGGTCCTCCGCCGACTCAGTCGTGGCTTGCCCTTCATGAAGGTGCTAATTTTTTCCGGAAAGAAAGAACCGCACATCATTCGCGCGCTGGTTCAAGAAGGCATCCACGGCTTTGTGCACAAGACCGACCCCCTCTCTGAATTCCGCAAGGCCGTCGATTCGCTTGCCAATGGCCAAACTTGGTTTAGCGAAAACTTCGACCGCACGGTCCGCGAAGCGCTGGCCACCCCAGTCAATCACGCTGATAATATGTTGGATCAGTTAACGCCGCGCGAACGCGAGATCGCCGTTCTTATCGCCAAGAGCTACAGCAGCAAGGAAGTCGCCGGCCAACTGCAGATCAGCATCAAGACGGCCGAGAACCACCGGGCCAATTTGATGCGTAAGTTGGGCGTGCGCGATGTGGCCGGGTTGGTCCGCTTCGTCATCCGGCAGGGGCTGGTCGACCCCTCGGGCGATGCGGCCTAGGGGGCTAAACTTTAACCCTTTAACCCTGTCGGGAATAGGGCATGCTGACCCCATGAAGCCTGCCCCAGCTCCGAAAAAGACCGTGGTGGTCATCGAGGATCAGACCGCGATTCGGGAGCTTGTTATGGAAATGCTTGAATCGCGCGGCAAATACTCGGCAGTCGGTTCGACGGCCGATGGCGCCGAAGGCGTCGCGTTGGTGCTTAAACTTAAACCCGATGTGCTCATTCTCGATATCCTGCTCCCAGGCATCAGCGGCATCGAGGTCCTGCGACGACTCCACCACACGTTGCCCACCCTGCGGGTATTAATTTTTTCCGCCAAAACGGCAAAGCAACTCGCCCACGGTCTGCTTCAAGAAGGGGTCTGCGGCTTCGTGAACAAGAGCGCCCCGCTCTCCGAACTGCGCGAAGCGCTCGACGCGGTGGCCGAAGGTAAGAATTGGTTCACCCCCTCCTACCACAAAGCCATCATCGACGCCCAACAATCCTCCGAGAGTCAGGTCGATGAAAAAGGCGGGGCGCTTTCGGGCCGCGAACGCGAGATCGCCGTGCTCTTAGCCCAAAGTCATTCCAGCAAAGAAGTTGCGAACCGACTCAACATCAGCGCCAAGACGGTCGAAAATCATCGCACCAATCTCATGCGCAAGCTCGGCGTGCACGATGTAGCCGGGGTCATCCGCTACGTGATCCGCCAAGGCCTCTACGACCCTTCCGAGCAGCCATGATTGGTAAAATCGCGTTGGGGCTTCTGCTATCGGCCAGTCTTGCCGCCGCCGAAGCTCCCGCCGCCCCGAGTTATGAAGTACGCGACCTACAAGGCTGGTCCGTCCATGTCCGTAGCGAACTCCTGACGCCGGAAAAGAAAGCCCTCACCGAGGCCCGCTTGTCACTGGTCGCCCAACAGCTGGTCGAAATCGTACGCGTCGTGCCCGCCGCGGCCGTCACGGAGCTGCGGAAGATTCCCCTCTGGATTTCGCCCCCCTACCCCAAGATTCCGCAACGCGCCGAATACCATCCTGGGGCCGATTGGCTCAAGAAAAACGGGCGCGACCCCGCCATGGCCAAGGGCGTCGAATTCACCAACTTCGATATTCTCGACAAAGAAGTATTGCGGATGCCGATGCTATCCTTGCACGAGCTCGCCCACGGCTACCACGACCGCGTCCTCGGGGCTAATCAGCCGGACATCAAAGCCTGCTTTGCCCGCGCGGTAGCCAATAAATCCTACGACAAAGTTTCGCGCAAAAACTGGCAGGGTAAGGTCACCCCCAACGTCAAAGCCTATGCCATGACCAACCCGCATGAATTCTTCGCCGAAACCAGCGAAGCGTTCTTCGGCGAAAACGACATGTTCCCGTTCAATCGCAAGGAGCTCGTGCAACACGACCCCGAAACCGTGGCCATGCTCAAGAAGGTCTGGCACGGTGAATAAAATCGCCAGCGCCCTTGTTCGACTGCCTCAAGGGCGGGGCGCGATGACATCTCATCCGATGTCTTTAGGAAGGGACACCACCACGTGCTGTCCTCTTTTGCCTTCATTCTCAGGTGGCGGGTGGCAGCCCTGGGTGGCGGGTGGCGGGAACGCATTCTCAGGTCTCGAGTCTCGGCCGTCGGGTCCCGGGTTCAGGTGTTCAGCACCAGGTTCAGGTTCGGGGCCTGCACCCGTACCCGAACCCGACAACCCGTACCTGGTACCCGACGGCCGAGACCTGGGACCCGAGATGATTTATCTGCCTTGGGTAGGGTTGAGCGCCCTCGCTCAACCGCGGCTGACCAAGGGTGGTCAGCCCTACCAGACGCTGACCTCAAAGCCTAATCCTTAAGCGGGGCGAGATAGGCGTACCGGTATCGCGCCGCGGACCCGAACCACCTTTGCTTGGACCTTTCTCCGGACCACCCAAGGCTTTCTCAAATTCCTTAGGCATTGGAGCGGTCGCGCTGAAATGGATTTCCTGACCCTGCCAGGAGAAGGTCAGCTCGGTACCCATCGCGTGCAAGAAGAGGCGCTTAAAGCCTCGGGCACTACCGATTGTCTTATTAAAATCAAAATCGCCGTAAGTGCGGTCGCCGAGAATCGGGTGACCATGCTGGGAGGTCTGGACGCGTAACTGGTGAGTGCGCCCCGTACGGGGCTCCAACCGGATCAATGACAGCGGGATATCCTCTCCGGCCGCTCGCTCCCATTGGTACATCGTGATCGCGGCCAAACCGTCGCCGCTGGCGACACCGGAACGCACGCTGTTACCAGGCCCTTTGGACTTCACCAACATATCCTGCCAAGTGCCGCGCGGGGTACGCAGCCCCCGGCCTTTGACCAAGGCGATGTATTTCTTGGAAACTTTCGATGTCGCAAAAAGTTTGCGGACGATATCCGCTAACGCTTCGTCCAGCGAGAGCAAGAGCACGCCACTGGTCGGAGAATCGAGCCGGTTGAGCAGATAAACGCGCCGGATGCCCCCCTTGCCGTCGCGGATATGAAAGGCTTCCTCTTCGTGCGAATAATTACCTTCGATCAATACGGTGCCTTTCTCGTTAGCCTCATTCGGATTAGGATGTGCCAAGATACCGTCAGGTTTTTCGACCGCGAATAAGCCGCACTCGTGCTGCTGCACCACGCGCACGCCACGGCCAAAAGGAATCCAATCAAAGGGGGCGGCACACATCAGCGGTAATGAAAACTGACGGTGACCGTATCCTCTTCGCCGAAGAGGGCGACCATATCTGGGCGCCAAGCATCAAAGGGGGCCGGTGCCATGACCGAATCTTTGCAAGCAAAGGCCATGATATTGGGCACGTCTTTCCATAGGATCTGGGCATCGGTGACG
>JAPLTU010000010.1 GCA_026397965.1 Verrucomicrobiota bacterium
CACCCCTGAGCAATTGACAGCCTCAGCCACCTTTCAGGGTGACTTAAAGGCCGACTCCCTTGACCTCGTCGAGATCATCATGGCCTTCGAGGACGAGTTTGGCATCACGATTCCTGAAGATAAGGCCGCCGGGATCAAGACCTTGGGTGATGCTATCGAGCACATCAAGGCAAACGCCAAAAAGTAACCCAAAACGGGCTACCTCTTAGGCCCGTCCCTGTGAGCACCGACCGCAAAACTCGCCGAGTAGTCGTTACGGGCATTGGTTGCCTTTCCTCCCTTGGGCCAGATACGGCGGCCTTCTGGGATGGCTTGATTAAAGGACGTTCGGGTATCTCTCGAATCACCCGTTTTGACCCGACGGATTTCCCTTCCAAAGTAGGCGCGGAAATCCGCGACTTTGACGCCTCCAAGTTCATGGACGCGAAAGAGGCCAAACGGAATGACCGCTACACCCAATATGCCGTGGCAGCTTCGCGGATGGCCATCGAAGATGCCAAGGTTGATGTCACCAAAATCGATTCCGAGCGCTTCGGCGTAATCATCGGTTCGGGTATCGGTGGCATGGAGACCATCGAGAACCAGGCACGTATTTTGATTGAGCGTGGTCCTTCGCGCGTCTCACCGTTCACGATTCCTTCGCTGATCGCCAACATCGCCTCCGGCGTCGTGGCCATCGAGTTCCAGGCCAAGTCCGTCAATTTCGGCGTCGTCTCCGCCTGCGCCTCCGGTTCCCACTCCTTAGGCGAAGCGCTTCGCCACATCCGCGACGGCCATGCCGACATCATGCTCTCGGGCGGCTCCGAGGCATGCATCACCCGCCTGAGTTATGCCGGTTTCTGTAATATGAAAGCGATGTCGACCGACTTTAACGACGCGCCCGAGAAAGCTTCCCGCCCTTTCGATAAGCTACGCGATGGGTTTGTGATGGGCGAAGGTTCTGGCGTCTTGGTCATCGAGGCGCTTGAGCATGCCCAAGCCCGTGGTGCCCGCATCTATTGCGAACTCGTCGGCTATGGAGCCACTTGCGACGCTTATCATATCACCGGGCAGGACCAGGAAGGGAAGGGCTTAGCCCTCTGCTTGAATCGTGCCTTGGCCGAAGCCATGATCGAAAAATCCGAAGTGGGCTACATCAACGCCCATGGTACTTCGACTTCAATCAACGATCGTTGCGAGACCCTCGCCATCAAGCGCTGCTTCGGCGAGCTCGCCCCTAAGATCTCAATTTCTTCGACCAAGTCGATGACCGGTCACTTGCTGGGTGCTGCGGGTGGCATCGAGGCTGCAGCTTGCTGCCTGGCGATTCACCACGGCATCATCCCTCCGACCATCAATTACGAGAATCCTGACCCCGATTGCGATTTGGATTACACCCCGAACGTCGCTAAACGTCGTAAGGTTGATGTCGCCATCTCCAATAATCTCGGTTTCGGCGGGCACAATGCTTCTTTGATTTTCAAGCGCTTCGAAGGTTAAGTCCGGTTTTCGGTCTGCCATTTGGTTTGGAGTGAAACTTTAATCCGCTTTTGGTGTATAACCTCGTAGACCTTACCCCATGGCCCTTCGCCC
>JAPLTU010000065.1:0-14103 GCA_026397965.1 Verrucomicrobiota bacterium
CAGGTCAGGACGAAATCGATGAGCTCCTGGCCATCCGCCGTAGTCAGCCGGGCGCCATTAGCAGACTTCGTAAAGAAAGGCGTACCGCCGACCGAACGGAAAGCGCGGACCGGAGAATTGACGCCGCCCGGGATCATCGCGAGGGCGCGCTGGAAAAGCTGCTCTGAAGAGTTCACGATTCAAGACCTAGTGAGTCGAACGAAGGGGGCAAGGTGAGATTAGGCACAACCTCCATGATTTCATCTCGGCGCAAAAAAGGGCCGGAGTCTCACGACCCCGACCCTTATCCCGTGCGACGAGTCGCGCTTATTTCTTCTCTTCGTCGACGACTTCGAAATCACCATCGACGACCTTGCCGTCTTTGGACTTCTTTTTGCCATCCGTTTGGCCAGCGGCATCAGCTCCAGGGGCTTGCTGGGCTTGTTCGCCCTGCTTGGCGGCATCGGCATAGATGGCCTGAGCAGCTTCCGTGAGCGGAGCGAAAATAGCTTCACGGGCTTTTTCGAATTCTTCGGCGGTGGCGCCCTCTTTCTTGAGAAGCTCTTGGCCTTCCTTGATGGCGGCTTCGGTGCGAGCCTTGGTATCGCCAGGGAATTTCTCACCGTTATCCTTCAACTGCTTTTCACCTTGGAAGATGACAGCATCGAGTTGATTGCGGGCTTCGGCTAATTCGCGGGCCTTCTTGTCGTCTTCCGCGTAGAGTTCGGCTTCCTTGCGGAGCTTCTCCACTTCTTCCTTGGACAGACCGGAGGAACCCGTGATCGAAATCTTCTGCTCCTTGCCGGTGCCCTTGTCGGTCGCAGAGACGTGCAAGATACCATTGGCATCGATATCGAAGGTGACTTCGATTTGAGGCGTACCACGGGGCGCAGGCATGATACCATCGAGCTTAAAAGTCCCGAGTTTCTTATTATCCTTAGCCATGGGGCGTTCGCCTTGAAGGATCATGATATCGACAGCGGACTGATTATCGGCCGCCGTGGAGTAAGTCTGGGACTTCTTCGTAGGGATGGTCGTATTACGATCGATCATCGCAGTCGAAACGCCGCCCATGGTTTCGATCGAGAGCGTGAGCGGAGTCACGTCGAGCAGCAGGACGTCTTTCACGTCGCCCTTGAGCACGCCAGCCTGAATGGCGGCACCAATGGCGACAACTTCATCAGGATTGACGCCCTTGTGGGGCTCTTTACCGGCCAAGCTACGGGCGATTTCGATGATCTTAGGCATACGCGTCATACCACCGACGAGCACGAGTTCATCGACCTGGCTCATCTTGAGTTCGGCATCTTTTAAGCAAGATTCAAAAGGCTTACGCGTGCGCTCGGAAAGGTCATCGCAGACCTTCTCCATCTGAGCACGTGAAAGCGTGACATTAAGGTGCTTGGGGCCGGAAGCATCGGCCGTGATGAACGGCAAATTGATATCGACGGAATTGGAAGAAGAGAGGGCGATCTTGGCCTTTTCAGCTTCTTCCTTCAGACGTTGTTTCGCCATCGGATCTTTCGAGAGATCGATGCCGGACTCGACGCGGAAGCCGTCAATGAGCCACTGGATAAGACGCTCGTCCCAGTTATCGCCACCCAGTTCGGTGTCGCCGTTGGTCGCCTTGACTTCAAAGACGCCGCCGCCGATTTCGAGGATGGAGACGTCGAAAGTGCCGCCGCCCAAATCGTAGACGGCGATTTTTTCGTCGCCCTTTTTGTCGAGGCCATAAGCCAAGGAGGCCGCGGTGGGCTCATTGACGATACGCAAGACCTCGAGCCCAGCGATTGTGCCGGCGTCCTTGGTAGCTTGGCGCTGCGAGTCATTGAAGTAAGCGGGCACCGTGATCACGGCCTGCGTGACCTTCTCGCCTAGGTAGGCTTCGGCGTCGGCCTTAAGCTTAGCCAAAACCTTGGCGGCGATTTCTTCGGGCGCAAACACGCGAGGCTTGCCTTCGACTTCGCATTCGATGGCGGCATCGCCGTTCTTACCCTCGACGACCTTATAAGGAAGTTTGGAGGCGATGTTCTTTACCTCGGCGAACTTACGTCCGATGAGGCGCTTGGCCGAGAAGATCGTATTCTTGGGATTGGTGACCGCTTGGCGCTTGGCGGCCTGACCGACGAGGATGTCGCCGGTCTTGGTGAACGCTACGACGGAGGGCGTGGTGCGTGCGCCTTCCGAGTTCGCGATGACTACTGATTCGCCTGCTTCCAGGACGGCCATACAGGAGTTGGTGGTGCCGAGGTCGATGCCGATGATTTTACTCATATGATAGATAGTTGGTGTGCATCCTTATGGCAGGGCATGTGCCAATAAGAAAAAGCCTGATAATCGCAGATTTAGGGATTAAAGCCCATAAAACACCCGGTCGACACTGAGGCATTATGACAAACTGTCTCACCTTGATTGACCGATTGACGCTTGAGGCTTCACCGTTGCCCTTGGGAAGCGGTTTAAGTAATTAGACCCTCCCATGTCGGACCGTCTCGACCAATCCATCCGCCTTCGTCGGCTTCGTGCTTCGGCCGGAATCCGGGCGATGCTCGCCGAGAATACCGTCGAACCGCGCCACCTCATCCAGCCGATCTTCGTGACCGAAGGTAGCGAACCAGAGCCTATCGCCTCCTTGCCTGGAATCAGCCGCACCCCCCTTTCACAGCTTGCCGCCAAGTGCGCCGAATTGCAGCTCCTCGGCATCCATGGCGTCGCCCTCTTTCCTAAGGTAGACCCTACGCGTAAAACCGCCGAAGGTGCGGAAGCGCTCAACCCTTCGAACCTCGCATTGCGAGCGATTCGCGAAGTGAAGCAAAAGACTCCCGGCACGGTGATCTTCGCGGATATCGCCCTCGACCCTTACACCACCCACGGACACGACGGCATCCTTAACGATGAAGGGACGGACGTAGATAATGACCGCACCGTCGAAGCGCTCGTGAAGATGGCGCTTTTCACCGCCCAAGCTGGCGCCGATTTCGTCGCCCCTTCCGACATGATGGATGGCCGAGTAAAAGCCATTCGCCATGCGCTCGATCTCGCAAACCACACGCGCACCGGAATTCTCGCCTACTCTGCCAAATATGCTTCCGCTTTTTATGGCCCCTTCCGCGACGCGGTAGGCAGTGCCCGCAAGCCCGGAGCCGCCCCCATTTCAAAGGCGACCTATCAGATGGATCCGGCCAATCGCCGTGAAGCCGCCCGCGAGGCAATCTTAGACACCGAAGAAGGTGCCGATATCCTGATGGTGAAGCCTGCCGGTACCTACCTCGACATCATCCGCGACCTGCGCGAGTCGACGAGCCTCCCCATCGCCGCCTATCAAGTCTCGGGAGAATACGCCCAATTGCATGCCGCTGCCGAGAAAGGCTGGCTAGATCTTGGTGCCACGCGCGACGAAACGCTTTTAGCCATCCGCCGCGCCGGAGCTGACGTGATCCTGACGTACTTCGCCGAAGCTTACGCGCGCGACTTTTCGGCGAAGAAGTAAAGCTATGAACCTGGGGCGTCTCACCTGCGGCCTAGCCGCCATCTTCGCACTGATTGGTCCGGGCTTGCTGCTTCGCAACGTTAACCTCACTGAATCGGGATTACTGGTAGCCGACCTGGCACTGGCACTATGGTTCGTCTCACCCTTTGTCCTGGTCGCGCTGGCGGTCCGCTCCGACAAATTTTCGGCCATCGGCGCCCTCATCGCGACGATACTTGCGGGCCTCTTTGGCGCCTGGTTCTCCACGGAACTGACCTTCCACTTCTACACCAAGTCTAGCAACCATGATGCCATTGCGATGCTCTTCGTCGCTGCCTACCAGCACGCGATTATCATCCTGACCCTGGGCCTATTTTTCTTCGTCGGCTGGTTTCAGGCCCGTCGCAAATAAAAAGGCGCAAATCGCTCCGCGCCTTAGTTCGCAGTGCGCGGCTCCTGCTTACAGGAAGAGCGGCTTGATGTGGCGGTCAAAAAGATTGCCGGTCACATTGCGTGCACAGTCAGCCCGATAGGTCTTCAATGCATTCAGATAACGTGGGCCCATCTTGGCGGCGACCTTGAAGCCGACGTGGATTAGCTGCCGAATATTGGCGTTATAAAGAGGGTTCTTCTGCTCGTGACGCAAAGCGCCGACATATTGCTCGCTCGTCCAGCCATTCACTTCCGCTACCGAGGGTAATTTAGAGCGATCGATGTCGATGACCGTCGCATAAGGCAGGCAGAGCTCGTCCATATGGGCGTGCGCTTCGGCGTAGATTTCCTTCGCGATGATGAGCCCTTCCCCGCCCGCTTCGGCCAAGCCGATACATTCTTCCAACCAATTCGTCCCGGCAGTCTTGACGTGGACGCCTGCGTTATGTTTCGCAAGGGCTCGACGAATGGCCGGGTAGATGGAGAACTTATCACTGCCACTGTGCACGGAAAGTTTAAGGTTAGCCGGCAGGCCGTAGTTCTTAACCGCATGTGCGATGACGCAAAGGTCATCGTTGAATTCGCGTTCGAACTGAGCGACGTCGCCCACGTAATCGACGCCTTTGTTAAAGCGACCCGTGAACTTCGGCGCGATTGTCTGGATCGGCACTTTCTCATCCGCAATCAGGGCGAGGATGATCAACAGCTCAGGAGGCGTCTGAGGATTGTCCGTCTCATCCATCGAAATCTCGGGCACGAAACGTCCCACACCTTTCACGGTGGCGATATGGCGATAAACCTTACCCGCCTCCTGGACGGCAAGGAGGAACTTACCGGCGGTGCGTTCGACGTCCGCCCGAGTCGTCGTGAAAGGACGATCGATGCCCGCTATTTTCAGGGACCCAACCAACTCTGAGTGACGATTAACGAAAGCCTCGACGGCGGCGGGGTCGGCGGGCTGGGCGATGAAGTCAGCGACGTCGATGGTGAAAAAATCCGAGACCCCGACGAAACGGTCGACGGTCTTTAAACCAATGTGGTCAGCATCCAGGAAATAAGGGGCGGTCCAACCGAGAGCCTTGACGGCAGCATCAGCCGCGGCGCGGGTGCTGGTTGGCTCTGATCCGATGATATTGTGTTCGCGGTTGGACTTATTCCAAACCGGCACGATTTCGACGCCAAGTTTCTTGGCCGCGATGCAGGCCGCGAGCTGAGCTTCGGCTTCGTGGGCAAAACGGTCGCCCATGCCCAACGAGAATTTACCAATAGTGAGAGACTGATTTGACATGATACGGTTGAGCGGTGAACCCCTACTCAAAAGCAAGAGCTGACCTTAGCGCAATCCTTCGCTCTGCAAAAATCTTCCAATTGCCGCCATTTAAGCCCGCCCAGCCTTCCGCTTGTCCTTGCGCTCACTCCCCCCGTTCATCTTTACTCCCTCCTTTCCTATGCACCTAAAGATTGCAGTACTCCCCGGCGACTACATCGGCCCAGAAGTCATGGCCGCCGCCATCCCCGTCCTTGAGTCCGTCCTGAAAAAATTAGGTCACACGCTCGAACATTCGACGCACGACGTCGGCGGGGTCGGCATTGATAATCACGGCAAAGCCCTGCCGGATTCTACGCTCGAAGCCTGTCGCGCCGCGGACGCTATTCTTTTCGGCTCGGTCGGGGGTCCTAAATGGGAAAAACTTCCGCCCAAGGAACAACCTGAACGCGCCTCCCTTCTGCCGCTACGCAAACACTTCCGTCTCTACGCCAACGTCCGCCCAGGCCTGCTGCTCAAGAACCTTATCGACACTTCACCCATCCGCCCGGATCGCATCCCGAACGGCGTAGACATGGTCTGTATTCGAGAACTTACCGGAGGACTCTATTTCGGAGCTAAGTCCACCACGACTCTTGCCGATGGCGACATCGAAGCCATCGACACCATGGTCTATCGTAAATCCGAAATCGAGCGCATCACCGACGTGGCCATCGCCACCGCCCGCGCTCGTCGTAAAAAAATCACGCTCGTCGACAAAGCCAACGTCCTCGAAACCTCGGTGCTTTGGCGCAGAGTCGTCTCCGAGCGGGTCAAAGCGAACGCACCTGACATCGCCCTCAACGTGATGTATATTGATAACGCTGCGATGCAGCTCGTGCTAAAGCCCGCGCAATTCGACGTGCTTCTCACCGAGAACATGTTTGGCGATATCCTCTCCGACGAAATGGCCGTCGTCTGCGGCTCGCTTGGCATGATGGCCTCTGCTTCGCTCGGCATGGACATGAACCGTCACGGTTTTGGTTATGGCCTGTTTGAGCCTTCCGGCGGCACAGCTCCGGATATCGCCGGCCAGGACAAAGCCAATCCCTGCGCCCAAATCCTTTCTGTCGCCCTCATGCTTCGCCATTCCTTCGGCCTCGAAGCCGAAGCCAAGACCATCGAAGCTGCCGTTGAGAAAACCATCGCCGAAGGCATCCGTACCGCGGACATCGCAGGCGGAGGCAAGGCCGTGGGCACGAAGGCCATGGGCGCGGCGATCCTCGCCCGACTCTGATCGTGGACGAAGCGGAACGACAACGCGCGGCCGAACGACGTCGGGAGGCTGTGTGCAGCCCGTTCATGCGTATCTCGCGCTTTCCCGTCGAAGTCGCCCGCGACCTGCTCGACGCCGGATATTATCGCGTCGATCAGCTTGCCGGTCGATCCCCGGAAAGCCTACTTACCGAAATCAAAGCCCGCTCCAAAGAAAAACCCGGAGCTCATTACCTGCCGGCTTTAAAGATGGGCGTCTATTTCGCCGAGACCGATAAACCCGATCCGAAGCGACTTTTTCTGGATCAGTGGCTATGACACGGGAAAGTCTTAGGCCGTTGGCTTGAGGGCTATTTGACCCTGCGGGCGGCCCGTTCCAAGAGAAGCGCACAGGCCTCGGGGCCGGCGGACGGCTTACCCTGCATGACACCATAGGCGGCATAACGCTCCAAGACATCCAGCGCCTCGGTGACCTCGCAAGGACCCAGCTCGGTCCAAATCGCCGAGGGCAAGTTCTCCACGGCGACGAGCGCCTCGATACTGCTGTCGATGTTCATGATCCCCTTGGAAGTGAACTCCGGGTTCCGCGCGCGTAGCGCGAGCCGCAGACAAGCGAGCAACGCGGGGCGCTCCGCATCGTCCTTGGGCATGACTGCGACCAGTGAGGCAAGGGCCCGCACCATGATGTAGTGGTAGGCCGGCCGGGCGTTATGCGCATCAACCCAGCGTCCGGCCCGAGGTCCGTCAACCAGCTGCCCAGGTTGGACACCCATCAGGAACTTCCTGCGAGCGGCGACAAGGTAACGCTGCTCCCGCGTGGCCTCATAGGCCTGGGCCAGCAGCTGCATGCTAAAGGAGTTATAATTCCAATTAGTCACCGCCGGTGCGGAGGCCGCCCAATCGGCGGCTTTCAGGGCGCCGTCGAGATAGCGTTGATCTCGGGTCGCGGCGAAAAGTTCCAGCAGGGCGCAGCCGCCCAGCCCGTTATCGAACTGCAGCCCACCATCCTCCGTTGGATCGGCGCTCACCCAACCTTTGCGGACGACGGATGCCAACTGACCGGACTTCTCCAAACCGGCCAGGTAACGTTCGCTCACCTCGAAAGAACGACCAGCCCCGTCGCGCAAAGCCGGAAAGGGAATCACACCCGTGCCAGCCTCGGACTGCGCCCAGAGCATGAAGTCGCCGCATTCGCGCGCGATTGGTAACAACCGAACGGCAAGCTTGGGCTCAGCTCGAGCGACGGCCAAGCAGGCTCGGGTGATCGTCGCGGTCTCGCGGAGAGCGTGGTTGAGTTTCGCGGGATCAAGGCCGACCTTCCACCAGCGAATTTTTTCGATATGGTCCGCATAAGGACCGAAAGCCTCTGCGACGCGATTGGCCGTGAAAAACTGGGCACCGGCGACAGGCGAACGATAAACATCCTTCACCTCTGGTAACCCGGTCTGGTCACCGAGGATCCGCAGAGACTCCGCCACAACCGCGCGAACCGCCGAGGGGTCTGGTCCATGCTGCGCCAAGCCCAGCCTTGGCTTGAGATCTTTCAACGCCTGACGCTGCGCCGAGCTCAACTCCTGCACCTGCGCCTCAAGTATACCCGTGCACACAAGAACGGCTAGGAGCAGACGCATGCGGAAAGGCTGGAAGATGCGCCGAATGCGTCAAGGCATCACCGTCAGGCGGGCAAGCCGCAGAGGCTGGTTGACCCCTGTCGGCATGAGATAATAAAAGAGGTCATGCGCTCTCTCGCCCTGCTTTACCTCGCTTTTCTTAGCCTCGTCGCCCGCGCGGCGGACGCCCCGCTCACCTACATTGGCACCGAAGGCGCCGGTAAAGGGAAGAAGGTCGTGCTCATTGCCAACGACCATGAATATAAATCCGAGGAAGCCCTCCCGGAACTCGCCCGCATCCTCGCCAAGCATCACGGGTTCACTTGCACGGTGCTGTTTGGCATCGACCCCAAGACCGGCAATATCGCGCAAGGCAATCCCAGCGATATTCCAGGCACCCAAGCGCTGAAAGACGCCGACCTGATGGTGATCTTCACGCGTTTCCAGTCTATCCCGGTCGAGCAGATGCAACCGATCCTGGATTACCTCAACCGTGGCGGCGCGGTCATCGGCCTACGGACATCAACCCACGGCTTCCGCTACCCTAAAGATAGCCCGCTCTACAAATATTCTTACGATTACAAAGGCGAAGATTATAAAGGTGGCTTCGGTCGCCAGATCCTCGGCGAAACTTGGGTCGGCCATTACGGCCCCAATCATAAATCCAGCACGCGTCTCGATCTCGTCGCCGAACAACTGACTCATCCCATCCTTCGTGGCGTGAAGAATGCCTGGGCCGAGATCGGTGCCTACAACGCTGACCCCATTGAAGGCAGCACCGTACTCGCCATGGCCCAGCCCCTTAACGGCATGACGCCCGATTCGCCCACTGACGCGACCAAGAAGCCCGTGCCGGGAGCTTGGGTGAGAAGTTATAAATCCACCTCCGGCAAAGCAGGCCGCGTCTTCGCTTCCACTTACGGAGCTTCGGGCGACCTCGCCAATGACGGCTTCCGCCGCATGCTCGTGAATGCGTGCTTCTGGACGACGGGTCTCGATGCCGCCATCAAGCCCGACCTCGAAATCGGTCTCGTTGGCGCCTTCAATCCAACCTGGCTCGGCACCTTCAAACGCGCGGGCGACGCGAAACCTTCGGATCTAGCCAGTTACGACAGCCCGATTTTCCCGGTCGTCGCCAATAAGCCGAAGACCAAGTAAGGCTAACTGCCCGCCTCGCTTGCGGTAGGGCGATTCTTTTGCAAACTGAACGTCATGGTTCCAACTGTCGTCGTTCCCGTCATGACCCTGGGTAACTGCGTATTTTTGCCGCAGCAGCTCATGCCGCTGCGCATCTTCGAGCCACGTTATCGCAAGATGCTGAAAGAAGCGCTCGCCGGTAACCGCATGTTCGCAATCTCGCAACTGGATGAGGAAAGCCTTTCACCCGATAACGACGAACCGCCCTGCCCTTTCACATGTGTCGGTCGTATCGTCGGCCACGTCGAGCTCGAGGACGGCACCTCGCACATCATCCTCGAAGGCCTGCGCCGCGCGAAGGTCATCAAGGTGAAACGCAAGACGCCGTATCCGCAGCTCGAGATCGTCCCAGTCGTCGACGAACCCGTGGCAGAAAATAATCTTTGCGTCCGCGAAATCGCCCGGGTTTTGGCCTACGCCGAAAAATTCACGTCCGAGCTCGGCGAAGAAGCGGAGCCGTTGTTGCAGCGCCTGCGGGGGCTCGCCAATCAACCGGGCGTATTGGCTGATGCGGCTGCTGGGCATCTGGTCGCCGATCCGCTGGTGCGCCGAAAACTTCTGGAATGCCTCTCTCAAGATCAGCGGATCAAAGCCGTGGCCGATGAGCTCGCCCGCCTCGACGCCCAGCGGAAACTGGACGAACAGGGTGGCGACGAGCTCGCACGGGGCCTGAACTGAGCCGCTAAGGGGTAGGGATAGGGCAAGGCCTTTGTTAGACCCGAATTTAGGCATTATTTGCTTCCTCCACCCTATCCGGACCCTATCCGTATCTTTCGCCCCTTTCTTCTTGCGGTTTAGATTCATTCTAACTCATTAATGATTAGAATGATTCAAAGTCTCAATGAACACAATCGAGAGGACCTCCAAGAGGCCCTCGGCAAGGGGGGCCAAAAGCTCACCCCGCAACGCGAAGTCGTCTTTGCGGTCCTCCTCGCCCAACGCGACCACCCCACCGTGGATGAGGTCTTTAACCGGGCCCGTGAATCCATGCCCGGCCTCTCCTTGGCCACCGTCTATAACTGCCTCGAAACGTTCGTCGGCTGCGGCCTAGTCCGCCAGGTCAACCACGAGCGCGAGTCCACCCGCTATTGCCCCAACCTAGCCCCGCATGCGCACTTCCGCGACAAAGAAACCGGACAGGTCCACGACATCGAACTCCCGCCCGAGGTGATGAAGAGCCTCCGTTCGATCCTCCCGCCCGGCTTCGACTCCGAAGTCATCGAGATCAGCTTCCTGGGCCGCACCAAGGCCAACGACCCCCTCCACTCCAATTAATTTCCCAATGTCAGATTCATTTATCATCAAAAACCTTAATGCCTCCATCGGCGACCGGGAAATCTTGAAGGATTTTTCCCTCACGATTCCCAAAGGCGAAGTCCATGCCATCATGGGACCCAACGGTACTGGCAAAAGCACTTTGGCTAAAGTCCTGGCCGGTCATCCTGACTATGCCGTGCAGTCCGGCGAAGCTTTGCTCGACGGCCAAGAGCTCCTCGGCCTCGAACCGGATGTCATCGCCCGCGCCGGCCTCTTCCTCGCGTTCCAATACCCAAGCGAAATCCCTGGCGTCACCATCGCCAACTTTAT
The DNA here is from genome assembly GCA_026397965.1 of Verrucomicrobiota bacterium. Taxonomy (GTDB): domain Bacteria; phylum Verrucomicrobiota; class Verrucomicrobiia; order Opitutales; family UBA953; genus UBA953. The sequence continues at coordinate 10,796 of JAPLTU010000065.1, forward strand.
CCGGGCCGCCATCGTGGCCCGCCAAGCCAAAGGGGCGCCCTTCGACGCCAAGGCCTACTACGCCGAGCTCTACGCGAAGATGGACGCCCTCAAGATGGACCGCACCTTCACGGCTCGCTTCGTGAACGAAGGCTTCTCGGGCGGCGAAAAGAAACGCTGTGAAATCCTGCAGCTGATGATGCTCAAGCCGAAGTATGCGGTGCTCGATGAGACCGATTCCGGCTTAGACATCGACGCGCTCCGCATCGTCTCCGAGGGCGTCAATCGCATGCGCGGGCCCGAGACCGGCTTACTCGTTATCACCCACTACCAACGTCTGCTGGAATACATCGTACCCGACCGCGTGCACATCATGTGGGACGGACGGATCGTCCATAGCGGCGGTAAAGAATTAGCCCTCGAGCTCGAAGCCAAAGGTTATGATTGGGTAAAGACCGAACTCGCCAGCGCCTAAACGACCATGGCTGAAATTGACGAATACCAGACCCAGCGCGAAGCGATCGAAGTCGATCGCAGCAAGGGCGACTTCAAATATGAGGAGAACTACGCCTTCGACGCGGGCGTCGGTCTAAGCCCGTCGGTGGTCGATTATATTTCCAAGGTCAAAGGCGAGGAGCCTTGGATCTTGGAATTCCGCCAAAAAGCCCTGAAGACTTTTGAGTCTCTGCCGATGCCCACGCATTGGGCTACGACCGATCTCGAGAACATTCACTTCGATAAAATCCGTTACTACCTTTCAAAAGGTCAGAAGCCCGTCCGCACCTGGGAAGAAGTCCCGGATGACGTCAAGGCGACCTTCGAACGCCTCGGTATCCCCGAGTCTGAACGTAAGTTCCTCGCGGGTGTCGAAGCCCAATTCGACTCCGAGGCCGTCTACTCTCGCATGAAGGAAGAGCTTGAAAAACAAGGCGTCCTCTTCTGCGGCCCCACCGACGGGCTCCGCGACCATCCGGAGATTTTCCGTCGCTGGTTCGGTAAAGTCATTCCCGTCGGCGACAATAAGTTCGCCGCGCTAAATTCCGCCGTATTTTCGGGAGGCTCTTTCATCTACATTCCCAAGGGCGTCAAGGTAGCCCAGCCCCTGCAGGCCTATTTCCGCATCAATGCCGAGAATTTCGGTCAATTCGAACGCACCCTCATCATCGCCGACGAAGGTGCAGAAGTCACCTACATGGAAGGCTGCACGGCTCCTAAATTCGAGACCGCGACCCTGCACTCGGCCGTCGTCGAACTCGTCGCGCTCAAAGGCGCGAAGATCCAATATATTACCGTCCAGAACTGGTCGGCCAATGTCTTCAACTTGGTTACCAAACGCGGCGTCGCCGAAGAAGGCGCCGAAGTCCGCTGGATCGATTGCAATATCGGCTCCCGCCTGACCATGAAATACCCGGGCGTCGTACTGCGCGGCAAAGGCGCCCGCGGGGAAGTCCTCTCCATCGCCTTGGCGAATGACGGCCAACACCAAGATACCGGCGCCAAGATGATTCATGCGGCCGATGATACGACTTCGAACATCATCGCCAAATCAATCTCGGTCGGCACCGGCCGCTCCACCTACCGGGGCCTCGTGCACATTCCTAAGACTCTTAAGAATTGCCGCAATAACACCGAGTGCGACGCCTTGCTCATCAATGAGCATAGCCGGACCGACACCTATCCCGCGATTTCCGTGCGCGGCCAAAAGAACTCCGTCCAACACGAAGCCAGCGTGTCCAAGGTTTCCGCCGAGCAGATCTTCTACATGATGCAGCGTGGGCTTTCCGAAGGCGAAGCGATGTCGCTCGCGGTGAACGGTTTCGTTAACGATCTCGTGAAGGAATTCCCCATGGAATATTCCGTGGAGCTCAAACGTCTGATTGAACTGCAAATGGAAGGATCGGTCGGTTAAATGGATACCCTGACGTCACCCGCCTTGACCGGCATCCTGGACAGCGCCTTGCAATCGGCCGACAGCGCGCAGTTCCGCGCGCATGACTGGTTTGCGATTCTTCGCCAACAAGGCTGGCACACGTTTCAATCGCTGCCGATGCCGAAGCGGGACGACGAAAAATGGCGTTTCTCGGACACGCGGACGCTTTCGCTTTCCGGTTATGCCGTAGCACCGGCGCCGCCCGACGCCGAAGCCGCGAAACTCTTTGCCCGTTCCCAATTCATCTCCCGGCCGGCCGGACTCATCGTTCACGTCGACGGGCATTGCATCCACAAGCCGGCACTCGCCCCGGAACTCACCGCGCAGGGCGTGATCTTCGAGCCGCTCACGGATGCCCTCCGGCATCATCCGGCTTTGCTGAAACAATACCTCCTTAAACATCAGGCCGGTCTCGGCGGGGATAAGTTCCTCGCACTCCATCAAGCCTGGCTGCGCTCGGGCTACCTTTTGCACATTCCCAAAGGAGTCACCGTCACCCAACCTTTTGTTTCGATTCATTGGACGCTGGCCGAAGGTGCCGCCGTCTTCCCGCACGCGCTCGTCATCGCGGACGAACTCGCTCAGGTTACCATCCATGATTTCCACCTGAGCGCCCAGCCCGCGATACGTGCCTTGGCCATCTCAGCCTGCGACATCCATGCAGGCAGCGGAGCCAAAGTCCATCGACTTGCCGTCCAAGGCTGGAGTTCGACAACGCAATCCTTCCAAATTGATAACACCTGTGGAGGTCGCGACTCGCTCATCTCTTCCGTCCAGGCCGCCGTCGGCTCCCGCCGGGCCCGGCTTGAAAATATCGTCCGCATCGATGGCCCGGGCGCCGATGTCCGCCTCTGCGGCATCAGCGTGGCGACGGGCGAACAGGAATTCGACCAACGCACCCTGCAGATTCATTCGGCAGGCAACGCCAAGTCCGACCTCTTGTTCAAGAACGCGCTGCTCGATAAATCTCGCACCATCTTCTCCGGCTTGATCAAAGTCGCCCCCGACGCGCAACAGACCGACGCCTACCAGACTAATCGCAACCTCCTGCTTTCGACCGAAGCCGAAGCCGATTCCTTACCCGGATTAGAAATCTTAGCCAATGATGTCAAATGCTCGCACGGGGCGACGACCGGCCAAGTGAATCCAGATGAACTTTTTTATCTACGCGCCCGGGGTATCCCCCTGGCCGTCGCCCAAGAGCTCCTGGCGCAAGGCTTCCTTGAAGAAGTCTTGGCTAAGGTCGAAAACGAAGAAGCCGCCGCGACCGTTCGCGAAATGCTCCGCGTGAAGTTCCACCAAATCTAAAAAATATGAGCGAAGACACCACCGGCCAACGCCACACTCCCAGCCCGCATGACCGCACCTTGAAACGCGATGTGAGCGTGACGGTTATCCC
>JAPLTU010000065.1:14110-30505 GCA_026397965.1 Verrucomicrobiota bacterium
CCCCGCCGGCGACCCAGCCGTCTTGCCAGGCGGCACCAAAGTCACCATCACCCATCGGCTCGGTGGTAATTTCACCGTCGTCTGCGACACGGGCATGTTCCGCATTAAAGGAAGCGATGCGGATTGCCTCGGTGAAGATGTCCCGACCGATGCCAGCGAATCCGAAGGCAAGACCGACGCCTATGGTTCAGTCGGCACCGCCGAGCATCCTGGCCATACCGGCAAACCAGCCGACGAAGCCGTGTGGGATCAGCTGAAGAAAGTTTTTGATCCCGAAATCCCCGTCAACATCGTCGACCTTGGCTTGGTTTATTCGCTTAAAGTCGAACCGCTTGAAAACTCAACGGACCGACACAGCGTTACGGTAGCCATGACCTTGACCGCACCGGGTTGCGGCATGGGACCAGTCATTGCCGAAGATGCGCGCAATCGGGTCCTGACCGTACCTGGCGTCAATCAAGCCAGAGTAGACATCGTCTGGGACCCGCCATGGACGCAGACGATGATTTCCGAAGACGGTAAGATGCAGCTCGGGTTGATCTGAGCGCTCACGCGCCGTTGATCAGTTGAACCGTTGGCCGGTTGGCCAGAGGAGAGGTATGCACACCAAGAGAGACCGGAAACTGGAATATTAGACTAGGGGGTATGATCACCACGACGGGCACGCCGTAGGCATACCCCTAAGCGCGGCCGCCATTCGGCGGCCGTTCACAACCCCGATACTCGATATTCCATACTCTATACTCTGAGCGTAACGCCGCTCCCCGCTTGCGCTTGGACATCTTTTCCCAACCCTGCAGGAACCCCCTTCTATCCCCAAGGTCAACCTCCCATGGCTTCCTCCCCCGCCCACCTCCTTTCCCTTCTAGGCGCCTTTCTGCTGACGGCCGCTCCGGCCGCCTTTGCCGCCGACGCCCTGCCCGAGGACGTTCGTTTTCAGACCGAGACACTGCTCACCGGTTTGCCGCAGCCGATGCACCTCGAAATTGCGCCCGATGGCCGCATCTGGTTCAACGAATACCTGGGTGCGCTCAAGATCTATGATCCCAAAACCAAGCGCGTCACCCTCGTGGCAGAGATGGAAATTTTTAAGACGCTCGAGAACGGTTTCCTCGCCTTCGCCCTCGACCCGAAGTTCACGGAGAACCATTGGGTTTATTTCCTGTATTCGCCCGTCGGCTTTGAAGGCCAGTATTTATCGCGTTTCGAAATCAAAGCCGACAAAGTCGTCGCTGGTAGCGAGAAGATCATCCTGAAATATGAAGAGCAGCGCCTGCAGTGTTGCCACCACGGAGCCACGATCAAATTCGGCCCCGACGGCTGCTTGTATTTCACCGCGGGCGACAATACCAGCCCCTTCGGCGACAGCAAAGGCTACGCGCCGCTCGACCAGCGCCCGGGCAAGGAACCGTGGGACGGCCAACGCACTTCCGCCAACACCAACACCCTCGTCGGTAAGGTGAACCGTATCCGCGTCAACGCCGACGCGACGTATAGCATCCCCGAAGGCAACCTCTTTAAACCTGGTACAGCCAAGACCCGCCCAGAGATCTTCGCGATGGGCACGCGCAATCCTTGGCGCATGAACATCGACCCCAAGACCGGCTACGTTTACTGGGGCGAAGTCGGTCCGGACGCACGCGTTGACGGCCCGCGTGGTTCACGTGGCTATGACGAGATCAACCAGGCCAAGAAGGCCGGCAACTACGGCTACCCGCTCTTCGTCGGCAATAATTCCCCTTACGCAGAATATGACTACGCGACCGAGAAGGTCGGCCCGCTCTTCGACCCGAAGGCGCCACTGAACAAGAGTCGCAACAACACGGGACTGGTCGAGCTTCCCCCAGCCGTCCCGGCCTTCCTCTATTGGCCCTACGTGGTCTCGGAGCAGTGGCCCGAACTCGGCGAAGGCGGCCGCACCGCGTGCGCGGGACCAGTCTTTTACTGGCAAGAATCTTTCGAGCAAACCGATGGCTTCCCGAAGCATTTCGACCGCTCCCTCCTCTTCTGGGATTGGCAACGCCCGTTCATCAAGTGGGCACACCTGGACGCCAACTCCGACCTCGCCGGACTCGAATCCTTCGCCCCCACGACCTTCGTGACCGCGAACACCGACGAACAGCGCAAGAAACAGCAAATGCTCATCGACAATGGGGCGACGATCATCCGTCGACCAGTCGATGCGACCTTTGGACCTGACGGCTGCCTCTATCTACTCGATTACGGCGAAACCTGGGGCGCCAATCCGGACTCCGCCCTCCTCAAGATTTCGTATGTGCGCGGTAATCTCCAGCCAATTGCCAAACTCAGCGTCTCAACGCCAGCGGGCCCAGCCCCGCTCAAGACGACGCTCTCCGCGAAGGGATCGCGCGACCTCGACGGTGGCAAACTTTCTTATTCTTGGAAACTTCAGCCGGGTGACAAGATACTCGGTGAAGGCGAAGAACTCGCCGTTTCTCTGGAGACCATTGGTAACTTTAAAGTCGAACTTACGGTCTCCGATGGCCAAGGCGGTTCCGTGACGCGGTCCTTGCCGATCGTGGTCGGCAATAGCGTTCCCGTCGTTCGCTTCCTCTCACCGCAGGACGGCGATTTCTTCGCATCTGGCAAACCGCTCAGCTATAAGGTCACCGTGCAGGATGCCGAAGACGGCTCCTCGGACGCCAAACCTGCTGACTTCACTGCGCGTACAGTGGTGACGTCCGACATTGTCCCTGCCGACGGCAAGGCTGTCGCGGTCGATCCAGGCCTCTCGCTCATGCGCCAGAGCGATTGCTTCAACTGCCACGCCATGGAAAGCCCGCTGGTCGGCCCCGCGTTCGTGGCCATCGCCGAAAAATATCGCAAGCAGGCTGGAGCGGACGAACTCCTGAACAAAAAGGTCCGACTCGGCGGCAGCGGCGTCTGGGGCCAAATTCCGATGCTCGCCCACCCGCAGCACACCGAAGACGAAGTCGCCATCATGCTCCGTTGGATGCTCGCGCTCGAAAAGGGCAAAGGCGGCCCGACGCTCGCACGCGGACTGGAAGGACAATTGACCACACCCAAAGACGCTAAGATTGGCAAACTTCTCCTTGAAGCCGCCTACACTGATAATGGAGCTGGCGCCGCGGGTCCGCTTACGGGCAAGGCTTCTGTCGCTCTGCGTCACCCGCGCATCGAAGCTGAGTCCGGCGAAATCACGGGCGCCAAAAAGAATGCCAAATCCGTCGGCTCTACGGCCCACGGTCATACGATTCGTTTTACGAATCTAAATCTCGCGACGACCAAGAGCGTCACACTCAGTGCCTCAGCCGGGGGCGGCAGTAAAGGCACCAAGGTTGAAATCCGGCTCGATTCCGCGACGGGTCCACTGGTCAGCACCATTGACATCAAATTCACGAGCGACTGGAATAAATTCGAGGAGAATAAAGCCCCGCTTACAAGCGCCCCGGGACATCATGACGTCTTCCTGGTCTTCGTGAACCCCGGGAAAAGCGGACTGATGAATCTCGACTGGGTGCAATTTAATCAATAATTTTTCCGAAGCTTAATTACCCAGCCATGCGCTCTCGCCTCTCCATCATTCTCTCCGCACTGCTCGTTGTCGGACAAGCCGTCGCTGCCACGTTCGACCTCCCATCTCTGCAACAGGCACGGGTCATGAAGGCCGCCGCAGCTGCCCTGGAAGCCAAACCCGTCAGCATCACTTCGACGCCGGCTAAGCTCAGCGAGGGCGGCCCTAACGACTTCTATTCGAACGGCGATTACTGGTGGCCGGACCCTTCCAAGTCAAACGGCCTACCCTATATCCGCCGCGACGGAGCGACTAATCCAGAAAACTTTTCCCAACATCGCTTGGCCATGAAAGTACTCCGTGATAACGTATCCGCCCTGGCCGCTGCGTACAAATTAACGAAAGAAGAAAAGTATGCAGCTAAGGCGATGGAGTTCCTGGACGTCTTCTTGCTCGATCCGAAAACGCGCATGAACCCTAATCTTAATTTTGCGCAAGCCGTCCCAGGCGTCAGTCCGGGCCGCGGCATCGGCGTGATTGACACCCTGCACCTGATTGAAATTCCTCCGGCCATCCGGGCCCTCAACGGCTCGCAAGCGCTCACGGCAGCAAAACAAACGGCCCTCGGGGCTTGGTTTCAGGAGCTCGGGACCTGGATGCAAACCAGTAAGAACGGCAAAGAAGAAGCCGCCGCCAAAAATAACCATGCCGTAGCTTTCTACCTGCAACTGGCCGTCTACGCCGATTTTACGCACGACCAAACGGCTCTGGCGGAATGCCGTCGTCAATATAAGGAAATCTTCCTACCCAAGCAGATGGCGGCAGACGGCAGCTTCCCACTCGAACTCGCCCGCACTAAACCCTACGGTTATTCTATCTTCCAACTTGATAATATCACGACGCTTTGCGTCGTACTGTCGAACTCCGGAGAAAGCCTCTGGGATTTCAAATTGGCCGACGGACGCACCATCGGACGTGGTGCTGAATACCTCACCCCTTATATCCGCGATAAGTCCAAGTGGCCGCTCAAGCCAGACGTCCAAGCCTGGGAAGGTTGGCCCGCCCGACCTATTTACCTCCTCTTCAACGGGCTAGCTTTAAATAAACCCGAATACCTTGAGCTATGGAAGACCCTGGACGAAGAGCCCACGGACCCTGAAGTGCAACGCAATCGGGCGATCACTCAGCCTTTACTTTGGTGCAAGTAGGACTGGCCGAACCTCGGAGTTTGGCTTTACCGACGGCGGCGAGGACTTCAGTCTAATTCCCTTACGCCTTTTGCCACGTGTCTGATCCAGAAACGAAGCCCCTCGATCCTTTCGATCCTGAAGTCATCGCCCGCTCTAATCGCGCCATCTTGATCGGATTGCAAAGACCCGGTGAGACGGCTGCCGAGGCCCAGTACCTTTTAGATGAACTGCACGAGCTCGTCGGCAACGTGGGCGTGGAAATTCGGGGCTCCCTCATCGCCAAGATTCGCGAAGAGAACCCGCGCACGCTGGTCGGCTCCGGTAAACTGGAAGAAATCGCCGCCATGGCACGAGCCCAAGAGTGTGGGCTGATTATTTTTGACGACGAACTCACGCCGGCGCAGCAGCGCAACTGGGAGAAAGATGCCAAGCTCCGCGCCATCGACCGCCAGGAGATTATCCTCGATATCTTCATCACCCGCGCGAAGACCCGCGAAGCCGTGCTCCAGGTCGAGCTCGCCGCCTTGCAGCAGATGCTGCCGCGCCTCAAGCGACTCTGGTCCCACCTCGACCGCCAGCGCGGCGGCGGCACGATGCAGCGCGACGCCGGCGAGACGCAGCTGGAAATGGACCAGCGCAAGATTCGCGATAAGATCGCTAAGGTCCGCCGCGACCTCGCAGAGGTCGTCGCCCAGCGCGCTACGCAACGTAAGCAACGTAAACGCGTCCCGCTCCCGACCTTCTCGATTGTCGGCTACACTAACGCTGGTAAATCCTCGCTCCTGAATACGCTCACCGGCTCCGAAGTCCTCGCTGCGAACAAGCTCTTTGCCACGCTCGACCCGACCACGCGGCGCCTCGCCCTACCCTCCGGCCGCGCGTTGCTGCTGACCGACACCGTCGGCTTCGTGCGTCGCCTCCCTCACCGACTCGTCGAAGCCTTCAAGGCGACGCTCGAGGAAGCCGTACAGGCCGACTTCCTCGTCCACGTCATCGACCTCGGATCGCCCGAGCGCGACAAGCATGCCGAAACCACCTTGCAAGTCCTGACCGAAATCGGCGCCGGCGACCGGCCGGTGATTACCGTTCTCAACAAGGCCGACCTTTGCGACGTGGTCGAACGCGCCCAAGCCCTCGCGGCCTACCCGGACGCCAAGCTGATCAGCACCCGGACGGGGGAAGGGATCTCCGCCCTACTCCAGCGCCTCGAGGAATGCGCCGCCAGCCGGGATGAGCACATGATCCTACTCATCCCCCACGACCAGTACGCCATGCTCTCAAAGCTGCACGCCGGGGCCACTATCCTCAATTCTAAGGCCCTTCCCGAGGGAACTAGAGTAGAAGCCTACATCCCGACCCGTCTGCAGGAGCCCTGCCGGGCTTGGGCTATCCGTGAATAGGTCATTTTTTTCTCCCAAGTGGGAAACTTTTCGCTTTGTTAAGTGTTACCTTAATACACCCATGCGCACCCTCGTCCTGCTTATACTCCTTACTGCCTCCACGGCTTTTGCCGCCGCAGACCACGAAGCCGCCTTTAAGGCCGACATCGCCCCGATCCTCGAAAAGAGCTGCGTTGGTTGCCACGGCAAAGACAAGGCCAAGAAACCCAAGGGAGGATTCGACGCTACTTCCCTCGCGACCCTTGTAAAAGGTGGCAAAGAAAACGGTCCTGGAATCACCTGGGGCAACGTCGCCAAGAGCTCGATCTTTAATTCCTGCGAACTCGGCATCTCCAACCCCTCCGACGACCTGGCCATGCCCCCTGAAAAAGCCAAGAACCGCACGCCCCTGACCAAGGACCAGCTCGCCAAGCTCAAGGCTTTCATCGAAGCCAAGTAAGACCGGTAAAGTCCTTTTAAAAAGCCCGCAGTGCAACCTGCGGGCTTTTTTTGGGTCTAACTCTAGGGAGATAAACAGCATTTCCTTCACTTCCGTTTGACCGACAACCATCGGCCGTTAGTTAAAGTTAACCCCTTTCAATCATGCTCCTCCTTTCCAAGATCGAAGACCGCATCAAAGCGCTCACCCCGCGGCGCGCCATCACTTTGGCGATATCAGCGAATTTCATTCTCGTACTCGCGGCCCTTGCGCTCCCGGCCGACGGCGAAGCTCGCGGCCCGGCCACTCTCTCGATTCTGGGTAACTTTCATATTTTAGCGCTCCACCTGCCGGCGGCCCTGTTGCTAATCGTCCCTCTATTCGAATTCCTTGATCGGCAAGAAAGCGCCTCGAACACCGTTCGCCGGCTTTCCCTCATTTCCACCGCAGGCACATGGGTTGCCGTCCTTCTCGGCATCATTCACGCTCATTTTAACGGATACGCCGGGGATGCCGTCCAACTCCACCTCTGGGGCGGCATCGTCGCTTCGGCCTTTGCCGGCATGGCAAGCGTGTTGCTCGTGAAATCATTCAAGGTGCGACTCGGCTCCCAACTCTTGGCCATCGCGACCATGGGCTTCGCCGCCCACATCGGCGGGGAACTCGTCCACCAAGATGGCTTCCCCTTCAAGCCGAACAAGGTCGCCGCGCCCAAGAAGACCGATACCCCGCGCGTGGTCACCACCAGTCAGAAACGCGATGACTACACCCAAGTCATCCGCCCAATCCTCGACGCCCATTGCGTCGAGTGCCACGGGGCCAAGAAGGTGAAGGGCAAGCTCCGCATGGATACACTCGAGGCCCTCAAAAAAGGCGGTTCGGAAGGCTCGGCTTTCGTCGCCGGCGATCTCAAGAAGAGCCTCATGCACGTGCGCGTGACCCTCGATCCTGCGGACGATGATTTCATGCCGACCGAGGGAACACCTCTCACGAAGGAACAGGTCAATGCCTTGGCCCTCTGGATTGAAGCCAAGCCTATCCCCGACGAAGTGGCCAAGCTGGCACTCGCCGCGACCAAGGCCCCAAGGCAGGCCCCCAAGGCCCAGAAGTAAGCCCATGCGAGCCGTCCTTCTGTTCTCGTCGATCACGCTCATCGCCGCCTCACCGCTTACCCCAAAGAAGCCTGATCCAGTCAAGCCGCTCACCGCCGCCCAGAAGGCGGACTTCACCAAGGTGATCCAGCCGATCTTCGACGCGAACTGCATTTCCTGCCACGGCCCGAAGAAGGTGAAAGGTAAGCTGCGCCTGGATACCCTCGAGGCTACGCTCAAGGGCGGCAAGAACCCGACCTTCACCATCGGCAAGCCTGATGATAGCATGCTCTTGGCTCGCGTTTTCCTAGAGCGCACTGCCGGCGATGTCATGCCGCCGAAGGCCGAGAAACCCCTCACCAAGGAACAGAAAGAGGCCATTTACGCCTTCATCGAGGGCCAACCCATCCCCGCGGAGCTAGCCAGGGCAGCCCTTGCCACCCCTAAAGCCAAAAAGTAAGTTTTCTTTTGCGCACACCCTTCACCCCGCCCTTTATCCCCGATACCCCCATGAAACTCCGCTCCACCCTCGCTTTGGCATTCCTGGCCAGCGTCACCGCTCTCTTCGCCGAGCAAGCACCTCTCCGCGTCCTCATTGTCGCTGGCGGTTGCTGCCACGACTACTTGGCGCAAAAAGATATCCTTAAGAATGGTATCGAATCTCGCCTTAACGCCGTGGTGACCGTCGACTTCGTCGACATCAACGACAAGGCCTTCACCGACAAGAAGACTAAGCCAGTCTTCGCTACCTACAAAAATGTGGATTGGTATAAAAACTTTGATGTCGTCGTACACGACGAGTGCGCCGCCGACATCACCGACGCTGCTTACGTCGAAAATATCCTGAACGCCCACCGCCAAGGCCTGCCGGGCGTCAACCTCCACTGCGCCATGCATAGCTTCCGCTGGGGTAATTACAAAGAGCCCGTCAAAGCCGGCGATGATAACTCTCATTGGTATGAAATGATCGGCATCCAGTCCACCGCGCACGGTCCCCAACAGCCCATCTCGATTGCCTTCAGTGACAAGACCAACCCCATCGTCAGCGGTATGACCGATTGGACCACCGTCAACGAAGAGCTCTATAACAACGTCCAAATCTTGACCGCCAAGGGCCTCGCCAATGGCACGCAAAAAATCCCGGAAATGAAGGACAAGAAAGGGAAAGTGACGCCCGCCAAGGAAGCCAGCAGCATCGTGGTTTGGACCAATGAATTCGGCCCGAAGAAGACCCGTATCTTTAGCACCACCATCGGCCACAACAACAGCACGGTGGAAGACCCCCGCTACCTCGACTTGGTCACCCGCGGCTTGCTCTGGTCCGTCGACAAGCTCGGCACCGACGGCAAGCCTATGGCTGGTTACGGCAAAAAGTGATTCGCTTCCCATACCTCAAAAGCCCCGTTCGCGGGGCTTTTTTGTGCCGAAGCGGCCTCCTTTGGACTGCACGATGAATGGTGCCCCTACCTAAGTTCGCCCTGCGGCAAACAAGGACAGCACATGGTGCTGTCCCTACCTTGATACAGCACTGTCGTGACGCAGTCCCGACCCCACCAAGAGCCTTCCCTCCTGCGACCTACGTAGTCACACTACCCCCACCCCCATCCCGACCCCTTCAAACCCATGCACCTACTCGCTCTCTTCGCCCTGACCTTCTCAACTTTCGCCGCGGAAATCTTACCGCCCTCGCAACCGCTTTGGCAGGGAGATGCGCCCGAGGGTGACGGGAAGTTTTCCGACTCAAGTAAAGCAAAGCTCACCGTGCATCTGGCAGAAAAGCCTAACGGCGCTGCGATCATCATCTGTCCTGGTGGCGGCTACGGCGGCTTAGTCGTCGGCGGCGAAGGGCATGGTATCGCCAAGTGGCTGAACGGCCATGGCATCACCGGCATCGTGTTGGAATACCGCCTGCCCAAAGGCCGCCCTTACGTCCCCCTCCTCGACGCCCAACAAGCCATCCGCACGGCTCGTGCGAACGCGGTAGCTTGGAAAATAGATTCGAAGAAGGTCGGTATCATCGGCTTTTCCGCTGGCGGCCACCTGGCGTCGACCGCCACGGTCCACTTCGATACCATCGAAACCCCCGCCCCGAACGCCGTCACTGGCCAGAGCAGCCGACCGGATTTCGCAATCCTGATCTACCCCGTCATCACCATGGACGAAGGCGTGCAGCACGTCGGCTCGAAAAAGAATCTGCTGGGCGAAAATCCCGCTGCCGGTCTGGCGGATTATTTTTCCAGCCAAAAGCAGGTCAAAGACGATACCCCTCCCGCGTTTCTTGCCCATGCACTCGATGATAAGTCCGTACCCATCGAAAACAGCCGCATGTTCTATGAGGCGGAGAAAGCGCATAAGCTGCCGACCCGACTCATTGAGCTGCCGAATGGTGGTCATGGCCTGAATGGCTATAAAGGACCCTCATGGGATCAATGGCAGAGCGAGAGCCTGATCTGGCTGCGCGCATTGAAGTTCATCCCCTAAGGAAGTCCGTCACTCCAACGTTATCCGCAAGCCGTCGTAACACAGACCGACTTTCGGAAACGTGCTCCGCAATTTTTCCGTATAAATCGCATAGTCGATCTGATACGTCATATGCGTGATGAGCGAACGCTTGGCACCGAGTTCAACCGAGACCGCACAGGCTTCATCGATCGACATATGCGTCGGATGATAATTAGGGCGCAAGCCGTCCAGGATCGCGAGATCCGCGTTCTTCCCTAATTCCACCGCCTCCGGCGGGACACTCTTGCAATCGGTGTAATAGGTGAATTTCGCGCCGGTGGACGGCTCTTCGAAAACCAGCCCCAAAGTCGACTCGTGCCCATGCGGCAAGATCGTCGAACTAAGGATGCCGCCGCCCGGCAGGACGAGCCGCCGTGGCATGAGGTTAAGAGCCAGCGCGACATACCCCGACGAAGCCGGCCGACCGATGGCGTAGGGATAGATGGCGCGCACGCGCTCCATTCCAATCGGGGTGGTGAAGACCGGTATCGGCTCACCGCCTTTATTGGTGCAAAACTGCCGCAGGTCATCCATCCCCAACACGTGGTCGGCGTGGCCGTGCGTCAGGATGAAGGTATCCACGGCTTGAATATCATTCTTAAGACACTGCATCCGGAATTCCGGGGCGGCATCGACCTGGACGTGATGCCCTTCGATGACGACATGGATACTCGTCCGGCTGCGCCAATTCCGTCCGTCCTTCAAGTCGATGCCGGGATTGTCATGCGCCACCAAGGGGACCCCCTGCGAAGTGCCGCAGCCCATGACGATGATTTCCATGGGGTGCACCCTGTCGACCCCGTCCGGATTGGCAAGTCAGAGCCATTAATCCCCGCCATCCGCCTTAATTTTTCTTAGCAATCTTGCATCCTGCCTGCCAGTTTGTTCATCTTCCCCTTCCGTGTTCGCCTCCCTTACCGACAAACTATCCAAAGCCCTACGTAACCTCCGTGGGCTCTCCAAGCTTTCCGAGGAAAATATCACGCCCGCCCTGAATGAGGTGCAGGCCGCACTGATGTCCGCCGACGTTAATCTCAACGTCGCCAAAGATTTCACTGAACGCGTTAAGGTCGCCTGCTTGGGCCAAGCCGTCATCGAGTCCGTCAACCCGGGCCAGATGGCCGTCAAGGTCGTCTCCGACGAACTCACCAAACTTCTCGGCGAAGGCGAACGGGCAATCAACCCACGTCGACCCCTGCGCATCCTGCTCGTCGGCCTGCAGGGTTCGGGCAAAACCACCAGCGCCGCGAAGCTCGCAAAATACCTCGTCAAAAAAGAAGGTATCCGAAAGCCATCGCTGATCGCGGCTGACTTACGCCGTCCCGCCGCCATCGACCAACTCGAGACTCTGGCTCGGAATGAAGGTTTCGATTTTAGGGCTGACCGGGCCGCGACCGACGTCGCCTCGATGGTGGGCCGCCTGGTTAAGGAAGCTGAAGCAGGTGCCGCCGACCTCGTCATCGTCGACACCGCCGGCCGCCTGCAGATCGACGGCGACCTGATGGAGGAAGTCCGCCGCGTGCGCGAAATCTTCCAACCCCACGAGGTCTTCCTCGTCGCCGACGCCGCTCTCGGCCAACAAGCCGTCGACGTCGCCGCCAAATTTCACGAATCCACCCCCCTCACCGGGATTATCCTAACCAAGCTCGATGGCGACGCTCGCGGCGGCGCGGCCCTGTCGATGAAATCCGTCACGGGCGTTCCAATCCGCTATATGGGTACGGGCGAAAAATCTTCGGATTTCGACGCCTTCCGTCCCGACCGTATGGCCCAGCGTATTCTGGGCATGGGCGACGTCGTCTCCCTCGTCGAAAAGGCCCAGGAGGTCGTCGACCACAAGGAAGCCGAACGTCTGGCTGAGAAGATGAAGAAGTCGGACTTCGACCTCGAAGATTTCCTCTCACAGATGCAGCAGATGAAGAAGATGGGGCCGCTCGGCGACATCATGAAGATGATGCCTGGCATGGGTAACGTGCAGGTCGGCGCCAAAGAAGAAAAGATGCTCGGTAAGACCGAAGCCATTGTACTTTCGATGACGAAGAAGGAACGTCGTAACCCTGATATCCTCAATGGTTCGCGTCGCTTACGTATCTCGAAAGGCTCGGGCACGCAGGTCAGCGACGTCAACGCGCTGATCAAGCAATTCTCCCAGATGCGCGAAATGATGCGCATGATGAAGGGTGGTAAGGGCAAGGAACTTATGCGTCGCATGGGCCAAATGGGCGGGGGTCGCGGCGGCATGCCTGGCGGTGGCTTCCCGGGCGGCGGTTTCCCCGGCATGCGCTAATCGTCATGTCTAAGATGATTCCTTTCGACCCGGTCCTGCTCTCCCGTCCGGGCTGGATTTTTGATTGCGATGGTACGCTGGCGGCCTCGATGTGGATCCACCACCGCAGCTGGACGCACATCATCAGCAAGCAGCTCGGCCGCCCGTTCGATTTTCCCTGGCCACTTTTTTGCTCGATGGGCGGCATGTCGGCTGTCGATACCTGCAAGCGCTTAAAGTCTGATTTTGGCTTCGACCTGGACGTGGAATTACTCCTCGCCGACGGTCATGAGTTCCTCGAGGAGCACCTCGCCAAGGACGTCACTGCCCGCGACGAGGTCGTCGCCGTCGTCCACCACGTCCGCGGCCTCGGCCACAAGACCGCCGTCGCCTCGGCCGGCCGTCGCGACCACGTGTTTACCACCCTTAAGCAGATCGATATCACGCATCTCTTCGACGCCATCATCACCGCCGAGGACGCCATGCGCTCTAAACCACACCCTGATCTCTTCCTCGCCGCGGCGGACCGCCTCGGCCTGAGGCCCGCCGACTGCGTCGTCATCGAAGACAGCCCGCGCGGCAAGGAAGCCGCCGACGCCGCCGGCATGGAGTGCATCCTTGTGGAGCCGGCATAAGCAATAGGGGGCCCGTGGGCACGGTGACACGTGGACATGGGGGATGTTAGCAAAGTAAACCCTCATAGATTAGTAGGGGATCAAAGAGCACCGCAAGGCGTGCGCGCAAGATGCTCTGCCCTATGGTCTAAGGCGATGAATACCCAAAAACCTCTTGGCAACGTTAACTCCTATCGCGATCTCGTCGTCTGGCAGAAATCGCGGTCGCTCGCGATCGAAGCCTATCGACTCTGCATGACCACTCCCTTCGAACGTCATCGAGGTCTTTCGGATCAAATTATGCGTTCGGCGGTTTCCATCCCCTCCAATATCGCGGAGGGCGACGAGCGAGGGACCAATAAAGACGCCCTACGCTTCCTCCTCATCGCCCGTGGCTCGCTCGCTGAACTCGAGACACAGCTGAGTATCGCCGAGGCCATCGGCATCATCCCCCAGCCATTGGTCGGCCAAATAGCGGCTCAACTTGATGAAGTCGCACGACTACTTGGCGGCACCATCAAGATGCGGAAAGCCCGCGAGGAAGACGGGCGATAACTCCCCCATCTCTTACCTTCCCCTTGTCCACTTGTCACCGTGCCCAAGCGCCCCCTAACTGAAGTTACTTCTTCAGCTTAGAACAGAAACGGGCGAGACGCTCAAGACCTTGGGCGATGACTTGGTCAGAGGTCGCGTAGCTGAGGCGGATATAGCCTTCGGAACCGAACGCAGAACCGGGGACGACAGCCATGAGTTCTTCTTCGAGCAGGCGATCGGCGAATTGCGTAGAGGTGAGGCCAAACGACTTAATGTTGGGGAAAAGATAAAAAGCGCCCTGCGAGCGGTAGCAGGTCAGGCCGGGGATGGCGTTGAGGCCGGCGAGGAGGTTGAGGCGGCGCTTGTCGAATACGGCACCCATCTCGGCGAGCGAGGCCTTGGCCTTGTCGGGGTGCTGGTGCACCGCGAGGGCGCCGAACTGCGCGAAGGTGGTGGCGTTGGACGAGATCTGGCTCTGGAGGTCGGCTACGGCGGCGGTGAGGGTCTTGTCGGAGGCGACGAGGGTGCCGAGGCGCCAGCCAGTCATGGCGTAGCTCTTGGCGTAGCCGGAGACGGTGATGGTCAGGCGGGCGGCTTCGGGCGAGAAGGTCGCCGGACTGCAGGTGGTCTGGCCATCGTAGACGAGGTTCTCGTAGATTTCGTCGGACATGATCCAGACGTTGGCCTGCACACAGATGGCCACGAGGGCTTCGAGCTCGGCGCGGGAGTAGACGGCGCCAGTCGGGTTGGACGGGCTGTTGATGATGACCATGCGCGTCTTCGGGGTGAGCGCGGCGGTCAGCTGGGCCGGGGTGATTTTGAAACCGGTGACGTCCTCGGCGTTCACGACGACGGGCGTACCGCCAGCGAGCTTCACCATCTCAGGGTAGCTCACCCAATACGGAGCCGGAATGATGACTTCGTCGCCGGCGCTGATGGTGGCAAGTATGGCGAGGTAGCAGGACATCTTGCCGCCCGGGGAGACGACGACGTTGGCGTCGGCGATACCGGTGAAGCCGCGACGGGTATAGTCCTCGGCGATGGCCTTACGGAGAGCGGGGATGCCCGGCGTAGGGGCATACTTGGTCTGGCCGTCGGCTAGGGCCTTGGCGCAGGCATCCTTGACGAACTGCGGGGTATCGAAGTCTGGCTCGCCGACACCGAAGCCGACGACGTCCTTGCCGGCGGCCTTGAGGGCCTTTGCCTTGGCATCGACGGCGAGGGTCGGTGAAGGGGCGACGTTACGGGCCCAGGAGGAGAGAGCGGGATTCGACATGACGGAGGAGAGGTAAAGCAAAGGACTCCGGGCAGATTGGCAAGACTGACCGATTAGGGGCAGGGGTTGGGATAGGGGTTGGGTAGGAAAAACCCAACACTACAAGCGACAGCGTCCGAGGCCCTTCTGAAATGATTTCAAACTATCCCTACCCCCACCCCTACCCCTATTACTGGCGAGCCCCACTCGCCTTAGATGTCAATCGCGTCGTCTTTGGCTTTCTGAGCGTTGACCTTGGCTTCATTGGCCCGGCGCAACGGCTTGAGCTGATCAATACCGACGGCAGAGGAAATCACCCAAGAAGAGATGGAAATCGTCAAGGTCGCCATCGCCCAAGCATTCACCGTTAGATCTTTTAGTAGACTGTCCGTGAGCGCGAGAATGGCCCCATTCGTCAGGAAAAGCACCAGATAGGCGCCCAAACCGAGGGTGATGATAAGAATCGGAATCGAGACAATCATAAAGATTGCCAGGAGGAACGGTCGCAGGAAGGAATTAAAAAGCCCGAGGACAATCGCGACCACTGCCAAGGTACCGACATCCTTGTAGCTCAGGTAACCAAAATGACCGGCCACAAAAACCCCCAAGGCGATCGATGCCCATTCAAGGACCAAGACTCCGAGACGACGTGCGACTTCCATCCCCGCATCATACCACAGGAAAGCCCTCCGACAAGAGGTACTTTTTATCGAGAGTGTCGAACGTCCTCGCCGGAGAGCAGGAAGATGACTTGCTCAGCGATATTCTTGGAATGGTCCCCGATACGCTCCAGGGCCTTAGAGATGAAGATTAGCTCGACGTGCGAAGCGGAAACCTTGGCGGTGTCACCCGCCTTACCGAAAAGCTCCTCGTAGTTTTTTCGATTGAGGGCGTCGATCTCGGCGTCGCGCTTCAGGACCAAGCGAGCCTTGTCGAGATCACCTTCGATGAAGCTATCGATTGCGAGCCGCAACACCTCGCAGGCGATGATCCCTTCGGCCGGGACGTGCAGGAGATTCTTCAGCGGTCCTCGCTCTGAGATGACCATCGCACGCTTGGCGATGACCGAAGCCTCATCGGCAATACGCTCGATATCATGGCCGATATCTCGGACGGCGAGCAGCAGGCGGACGTCGCTACCCATGGGACCGAAGAGCGTCAGGTAGCGCATGATTTCACGGTCGACGCGCTTCTCGAGCTCATCAACGCGATCGTCCATACCGCGGACCTGTAGGGCCAAAGAATCGTCACCGGTCTCGACGGCGCGAAGCACCAGGCGGGACATGTCGAGCGAACGCTCGCCCATGAGGATGAGGTCGTCCCGGAGCTGGCGGAGTTCGTCGTGGAAGAAGCGTTGCATGTTGGTATTTATTAAAGGATCAACCGAAACGGCCCGAGATGTAGGCCTCGGTCTGGGCCTGCGAAGGATTCATGAAGATCTTCTCGGTGGTGTCGTATTCGATCTGCTTGCCGAGGTAGAAGAAGGCCGTGCGGTCAGACACGCGGGCGGCCTGCTGCATCGAGTGGGTCACGAT
Source organism: Verrucomicrobiota bacterium (assembly GCA_026397965.1). Taxonomy (GTDB): domain Bacteria; phylum Verrucomicrobiota; class Verrucomicrobiia; order Opitutales; family UBA953; genus UBA953. The sequence goes on from JAPLTU010000065.1 coordinate 30,412, forward strand.
CACGATGGTGAACTGATCCTTGAGCTCGTGGATGAGCTCCTCGATCTTGCCGGTGGCGATCGGGTCAAGGGCCGAGCACGGCTCGTCCATCAGC
>JAPLTU010000059.1 GCA_026397965.1 Verrucomicrobiota bacterium
CGCGGTCCCGAGCCTACCCAATGCAGAGGACGCCACGTAGTGGCATCCCTACCTCAATGCACCCCCGGGCCCCCTTGTCACCGTGCCCACGTGCCCCCTCGCGGCTCCGCCGCGCCCCAACCCCTAATACAGACCCCTTTTCCCGCCTTTCCCCTTGCGGCAAGTGGGGGGTCTTCTACTTTTCGACCATCTTTCTAGACCCATGGTCACGGACAACAAACCTTCCTTAGTCACCATCAATGTCGATGGCGTCGAACACCAAGTCGCCGCCGGGGCCAACCTCGTCGATGCCCTAGCCAAAATCGGGAAGGAAGTCCCCCACTATTGCTACCACCCGAAGCTCCCGGTCGCCGGCAATTGCCGCATGTGCCTCGTCGAGCTCGGCTCCCCGATGCGCGACCGCGCCACGAATGAGTTGGTGACGGAAAACGGCAAGGCGAAGATCGGCTGGCAACCCAAGCCGGCCATCGCCTGCGCGACCAACGTCTCTCCCGGCCTCCACGTCCGCCTCGAATCTCCCACCGTCAAAGCCTGCCGCGAAGGCGTGACGGAAATGCTCCTGCTCAACCACCCGCTCGATTGCCCAATCTGCGATCAGGCCGGCGAATGTAAACTTCAGGAATTCTCCGCCGAATACGGTCGCGGCTATTCCCGCTACGTCGACGAGAAGAACGCCAAGCCGAAGAAGACCCGCCTTGGACCCCGCGTCACGCTCGACGACGAACGTTGCATCCTCTGCTCCCGCTGCGTCCGCTTTTCCAGCGAAATCGCCAAGGATCCCGTCCTCGGCTTCGTCAACCGCGGCTCGTTCAATACGCTGACGTGCTTCCCCGGCCGCGAACTAGATAATAATTATTCGCTCAACACGGTCGATATCTGTCCCGTCGGCGCCCTGACGAGCACCGACTTCCGCTTCAAGATGCGTGTGTGGTTCCTCAAGCAGACGCCGAGCATCGACACGGAATCTTCCGCCGGCGCCAACACGACCGTCTGGTCGCGCGAAGGCAAAATCTATCGCATCACGCCGCGCCAGAACGATGCCGTGAACGACACCTGGATGGCCGACTCCGGCCGCGAACTTTATAAGTCCGTCGAGGCCGCCAATCGCGTCACGTTCGCGACGGTGAAGAACGCCCAGGCAACGGTCGAAGCCGCCTTCGCCGCCGCTGCCGACGCCCTGTCTGCTGGCGCTCTCGCCATCGTGGGCTCGTCCCACATGTCCGTCGAAGAGCAGCGCCTGCTCGCGCGTCTCGCCCAGGCGAAGCACGCCTCAGTGTACATCCCGGCCCACGTGGGCAAGGGCGACGGCCTCTTGGTCTCCGAAGACCGCACCCCGAATTTCCGCGGCGCCCTCGTCACCGGTCTCACCGACCGCGCACCCATTGCTGACCTGAAGGCCCTCGCGGCCGACATCGACGCCGGCAAGGTGAAGTCCGTGCTCATCGTGCGCGAAGACGCCGCGATGCTCGGCCTGCCCGCCTCGACGCTCGCCAAGGTGCGCAGCGTCGTTCTCGCCACGCATCACAACGTCACCACCGCCGCCGCCGAAGTCGTCCTGCCGGCACTAACGGTCTTCGAGCGCAGCGGTTCGTTCATCAATTGCCAATTCCGCCTGCAAGCTTTCGCCCAGGCCGTCCCTGGTCCGACCGGCGTACTTCCTGACGCGCTCGTGCTCGCGCGCCTCGCCGGTGCCGACGCCGCCACGGTCTGGTCCGAACTCTCCGCCAACGTCGCGACACTCGCCGGCCTCGACGGCCGTCTGCTCCCCGCCGAGGGCGTGCAGCTCGACGGCGCGGCATTCGCCTCCCACAAATTCCCCGAAGGCAAGCTGCTCAAATTCGCCCCGGCGGTGAACGCCTAAGCCGACCTGATCATGGAAAAAATCCTGACCGATCTCGTGCTTTCGCCTCTGTGGTATTTCGCGGTCGCTCGCGGCCTGCTGGTGATCGTCATCCTGATGTCGATCTCGGCCTACACGGTACTCCTAGAGCGCAAAGCCTCGGCGTGGATTCAAGGCCGCATCGGCCCCAACCGCACCAACCACCCGTTGATCTCCTGGATTCCGTTCGTCGGTACTTTCCTCGCCAAAGGTGGCTTCATCCAGCCCGCCGCCGACGGTTTAAAATTCCTCTTCAAGGAAGATGCGCTCCCAGGCCACGTCCGCAAAGTTTACTACGTGCTGGCCCCGATCATCGCCCTGGCCCCGGCCATCGTGACCATGGTCATGCTGCCATTTGGCCAACTTCCCGGCGGCCAAATCATCACCCTTTGCCCCGGGGCGGACGTCGGCGTGCTGTTCATGTTCGCGATCAGTTCGCTCGGCGTCTACAGTATTGCACTTGCTGGCTGGTCGGCCAATTCGAAGTTCCCCTTCCTCGGCGCCGTGCGCGGCGCCGCCCAGCTGATCTCGTATGAACTCGCGATGGGCCTGTCCGTGCTGACGGTCTTCCTCGCCACCGCTTCGCCGAATGAAAATAATGCCCTGAGCCTCGTCTCGATGGTCAATGCCCAGACCGGCGCTTGGAATATCCTCTTCCATCCCGTCGCCGCGCTGGTGTTTCTGATCTGCATCTTCGCGGAGACCAATCGCCACCCCTTCGATATGCCGGAATCAGAAACCGACCTCGTCGGCGGCTTCCACACCGAATACGGCGCCTTCAAATTCGGCATCTTCTTCGTCGCCGAATACAGCCATATGATTATCGGCTCGTCGCTGTTCATCCTGATGTTCCTCGGCGGCTGGCATATCTTGCCGTGGATGCCCACCATCGGCTCCGGCATCATCGCCACCCTGCTGGGCTTGGGCGCTTTCTTCTTCAAACTCTGCTTCTTCCTCTTCTTCTTCGTCTGGGTGCGCTGGACGATCCCACGCTTCCGGTATGATCAAGTGATGCGCATCGGCTGGCGCGTGCTCCTGCCCATCGCCGTCCTCAACCTGCTCGCGTACTTCATCTGGTACGCCCTCCGCGGATAACCCAAAACCATGGCCATCAAAATCGTCGTTCGCCGTCCGCTCACTTTTGCCGAGCGGACCTATCTGCCCCAAATCATTGCGGGCCTCAAAGTCACTTGGGATAACATGATGCGCCCACCGGTGACATTGCAATACCCCGACGAACGCCCGACCATCCCAAAGAATTATCGCGGCGTCCCCACGCTGATCGCGGATACGAACGGCCGGGAAAAATGCGTCTCTTGTCAGCTCTGCGAATTCGTCTGCCCGCCCAAAGCCATCCGCATCACGCCTGGCGAGATCTCCGAAACCTCCGATAATGCTCACGTCGAGAAAGCGCCGAAGGAATTCGAGATTAACATGCTACGCTGTATCTACTGTGGCCTGTGTCAGGAAGTCTGCCCCGAAGAAGCCATCTTCCTGCAGAGCCAATATTCGCTGACCGGCCTCACCCGCGAATCGATGGTCAATAATAAGGCTAAACTTTACGAACTCGGCGGCACCCTTCCCGACAACCATCACAAATGGGATAAGAAGAAGGAAGAGGCGGAACGTCAGTCCCACGAGGGGCACTGAGCGGCATAAGCAGCATGTTGATCAGTTGATCGGTTGGCCAGTTGGCCGGAACCGAGAAGAGTCACAGCGGGGGAGGCAGAGAGGGTTGAAGCATAGTTTCTGTCCAACTCATCAACGGCTTCACCCTACTCTGGCCAACTGGCCAACCGATCAACTGGTCAACTTATCAGCGGTGCTTACTTCGCTGCGGTCGGATAATCCGTATATCCCTTCGCACCGGAGGCGTAGAAGGTACTTTCGTCCGGGGTATTCAGCGCGAGGTTTTCCTCCAGACGGCGAGGGAGATCCGGATTCGAGAGAAACGGTACGCCGTAGGCGATCGCATCCGCCCAGCCTTCGGCGATGGCCTGCTCGCCCTGCGCGCGGTCGAAGCCGCCGGCGGTGATCAGCACGCCTTTGAAATCTTTGCGCAGCTCCTTGGGGCCGACGCCACTCACCGCACCATGCGCAATATCCTGGGCGGTGACGCGCGTGACGTGGGCGTATGCAATCTCGAGCTTAGAGAGTTCGCGTAAAAGATAACCAAAAGTCTCGGCGGGATTAGCGTCGGACATATCATTGAAAATGCCCCCAGGCGAAAGGCGGATGCCCACGCGGTCAGAGCCCCAAATTGAAATACAGGCACTGACGACCTCAAGGGTCAGACGAGCACGAGCCGCCACCGAGCCACCATAACCATCGGTGCGGGTGTTGGTGCCACTGCGGAGGAACTGATCGAGGAGGTAACCGTTGGCGTTATGGATCTCGACGCCGTCGAAGCCGGCTTCCTTGGCGAGGCGTGCACCTTTGACGTATTCGGCGACGATGCCCGGAATCTCTTCAAGCGCGAGGGCACGAGGGGTCACGTAGTCGGCCATCTCCTTGCCTGTCCAGACCTGGCCCTTTGGCTGAATGGCGGACGGGGCGACGGGCAGTTCCCCGTTGAGCTGGAAGGCTGGGTGCGAAACGCGACCAACATGCCAGAGCTGCAGAAAAATACGGCCACCTTTAGCGTGCACGGCGGTGGTGACCTTCTTCCAACCCGCGACGTGTTCGGCAGTGTAGATCCCCGGGGTATTCGGGTAACCATGACCACGAGGCGAAACCGTGGTGGCCTCGGAGATGATCAGGCCGGCGCTCGCACGTTGACCATAATACTCGGCCATCAGGTCCGTCGGGACGTTGGCTCCTTCGGCGCGACAACGGGTCAGTGGAGCCATCAGGACGCGGTTCGGTAACGACACGGCACCGACTTGGAGGAAAGAAAAGAGGGAGGACATGAGCGGTTTGAAGGAAGATGGTGAGGGATAGGGACGGGGGCAAGAAAGGCAAGGAGGCGGACACAAGAACAAGAGGCCCGGTTGACCAGAGGCTCGGCAACAAGAAGGAGGCGAACGCTATGCATTCAGGTGACGGAGGACGGCCCCCGGGGACTGCCTCGTGCTAGGGGCGCGACTGCGTCGGCTGCCTTGGGTAGGGTTGAGCGCCCTCGCTCAACCGCCGCATTGGGTAGGGCGGGCTCTCCGAGCCCGCCACCTCATCGAATAAATCGGCCTACTCGGAGAACCGTTCCAACCGCGGCTGACCAAGGGTGGTCAGCCCTACCTCACAAAGTATCAATTAGGTTCGGGTAATTTAACGCCCCGACCCACCCTAATCCGTTCTCACTCATTACCCCATTATTCTTCCCTCCCCACCCCGCCACCGCTATTCGTGCATGACACCTTTTCCGTCAGCCGTCCATGTCCGCCACTCCTTCCTCGCCTTTGCTTCGTTCCGAACAGCCCGTTTATATCATCGGCCACAAGAATCCTGACGCGGATGCGATTTGCTCCGCCCTCGCCTACGCCGCCTTCAAACAAGCGTCCGGCCAAAAAGGCTTTGTCCCGGCCCGTTGCGGTAACTCTAACGCGCGGATTGATTCCATCCTAAATCGTTTCGGTGCGACTCTCCCCGAATTCGTCGGCGACGTCACCCCGCGCGTCAAAGACATCATGCACGCCGATCCGTTCAAGGTCGGCGTCGACGACACCTGCGCCCGCGCCCTCGAGCTTCTCGACCTCCACGACGTCCGCGCCTTGCCCGTCGTCGGTCGCGATGGCCGCCTCGAAGGTTACGTCTCCATCTTCGGCCTCGGCGATTATTTTATCCCCAAGCCCAAGCGCGCCACTTCGATGCGCAAGGTCACCAGTTCGATCAACGCCATCATCCGCTCCATCGGTGGCACCGAAGTCATCGCCCATGACCCCGAGACGGTCGATGAACTCTACGTCCGCGTCGCGGCCATGGAACTCGAGTCCTTCGGCAAATCCGCCACGGTCGAAGGCATCCCCACCAATAAGAGCATCATCGTCGTGGGCGATCGCAACGACGTCCACATCCGCGCCATCGAAATGGGCGTCCGTCTGATCATCGTCACTGGCGGCCACCGGATGAAAAACGAAGTTCTCGAACTGGCCAAACGCCAGAAGGTTTCCGTGGCATACGCCGATACTGACAGCGCGACGACGGCCTGGGCCGTCCGCGCCTCCACGCTCGTGGGCGGACTCATCCAACACGACGCCCCTCGCTTCAGCCCGCAAGATAAGATTGCCGTGGTGCGCCGTCGCATCGTGCAATCCAGCGCGCTTATCTGCCTCGTCGTCGATGAAGATAGCCATCTGCTCGGCGTCTTCTCGAAGTCAGACATCCTCAAGCCCGTGCAGACTCGCTTGGTACTCGTCGACCACAACGAGCTTTCGCAAGCCGTCGATGGTGCGGCCGAAGTTGAGATCGCAGAAGTCGTCGACCACCACCGCCTCGGCAACCCCCACACGGCCCAACCGATCTTATTCCTCAATCGCCCGCTGGGCTCGACGTGCTCGATTGTGGCCGACATGTTCCGCACCGCCGGCCTCCAGCCTTCGCCGCAGATTGCCGGGCTGATGATGTGCGGGATTATTTCCGATACGCTTCTGCTCCAAAGCCCGACGACGACACCCCTCGACGCCGACCTGCTCCAGTGGCTCTCCCGTCTGGCCGATGCCGACCCTCGGTCCCTCGCCGACATGATCTTTAACGCGGGCTCGGTCTTGGCAACCGTCACGCCCGCCGTCGCCGTCCGCGGCGATTGTAAGATTTATAAGGAAGGCGAGCGCCGCTTCTCCGTCTCCCAAGTCGAGGAATTGGGCTTCAATAACTTCTGGAAATGTAGCGACGCGCTCCTCGAGGCCTTGGAAAGATACCGCCTCGAGAACGGCCTGAATTTCTCGTGCTTGCTCGTCACCGATATCGACACCCAAAGTTCCCTACTCCTCGTGCGCGGCGAAGCCGAGGTGGTTCAATCCATCACCTACCCGCAGAAACGTCCGCCGGACATCTTCGACCTGCCCGGCATCGTGAGCCGCAAGAAACAATTACTTCCCTACATCACCAGCCTGCTGGGATCATCCGCCGATAACGCATGAACGCCGAAGAAACTCTGTTGAACTTCATGCGACGCCCCGGCTACAAGCCGATGCGTCTGGAAGCGATTGTGAAGACCCTCGGTGGCGACCGGCACAATCTTGATGAGCTCCGCAAAGCCATCCCGCGCTTACTGAAAGCTGGTGCGATTGTCACCCATAAGGGCCTCCTCCTCGGGCTCCCCAAAGACCCCACCGGCTCGCGCGACGATTCCCTGCTCGAGGGCACCATTCTCTTTCGCGCCAGCGGCTCCGCTCGCGTGGTCTTCGACGTCACCCCGGGCGACAAACCTCGCGAGGCTTTGCACATCGAGGCGAACGATACACATGTGGCCCTCCACGGCGACCGCGTACTCGTCAAGCTCAACCAAGTCCGCCGCGATCGTAACGGCGACGACTGGGGCTCTGGCACGGTGGTACGCGTCATCAAGCGCGCCCTGACCCAACTCACCGGCACCCTGCGCCGCAACCGCCTGCAATGGTTCGTCGTGCCCGACGATCCCCGCATCTCGCGCGAAATCATCGTACGAGACCCCACGCGCTCCGACCTCAAACCCGCGCCGAAACCCGAAGACAAGGTCGTCCTCAAACTCGACGCCTGGGAACGGCGCAACCTGAGCCCGACCGGCACACTGACTGAAGTGCTCGGCGAAACGCACACGCCGATGGCGGAATACCTGGCCATCCTCCGCCGCTATAACCTCAACCCAGAATTTCCTGCGAATGTCGTCGACGAAGCTAATTCCTTCGCTTCCAAAGTCCAACGTGCCGATTGTCTCGGCCGCGAAGATTTCCGCCAGATCCCCACCCTCACCATCGACCCCGATGACGCCAAGGATTTTGACGACGCCCTCTCCGTCCAACGCCTGCCGAACGGTAATCTTCGCATCGCGATTCATATCGCCGACGTTTCCTACTACGTCAAAGGCGGCTCCCGCCTCGACACCGAAGCCCGCGAGCGCGGCAATTCCACCTACCTCGTCGGCACGGTCATTCCGATGCTGCCGCATGCGCTCTCCAGCGGTCTCTGCTCGCTCGTCGAAGCCCAAGATCGCTTGGTCAAGACGGTCATCTGCGAATTTTCGCCCGACGCCCAACTACTCAAGACCGAGTTCGCGAATTCCGTCATCTGCAGCCTCAAGCGTCTGACGTATAAGCAGGCTTACGCTTTCCTCAAAGGCGACGATAACGCCCAGCTACGCGCGATGCCGGCGCCCCCGCCGCACCAAACCGGCTCACCTGGCCGCCCGCTTTCCGAATTAAAAGACGACGAGCTCGAGCTCATTCGCCAGATGGTCGGCGATTTCTGGAAAATCGGGAAGCTCCTGCGCGCTGAACGCTTCCGGGCGGGCTCGCTCGACTTGGACATGAAGGAGATCAAGATTTACTGCGACAAGGACGGCTGGGCGGACCGCACCGAAATCGTCACCCATGACGAATCTCACCAACTCATCGAGGAGTTCATGCTCCTCGCTAACGAATGCGTGGCCAAGAGCCTCGACAAAGCCTCTATCCCGCACGTCTGCCGCGTCCACGACGACCCGGATCCGGAAAAACTGGCCGCCCTCCGCGAAGAACTCGCCAGCGACGGCTTTAAGGTCGGCGACCTGACGCACCGTTCTGAAATGGTGAAATTGCTAAGCGACCTCAAGACCCGCGAAGACGGTTATACAATCCGCATCCAGTTACTCCGCTCGCTCAAACAAGCTTGCTATCGCCCCTCGCCTGACGGCCACTTCGGCCTCGCGAAACGCCACTACTCTCACTTCACGTCACCCATCCGACGTTACGCCGACTTATTGCAGCATCGCATCTTCGACGCCTATGTCGCCAAGCATGGCGTAGCCGCTGCCCCCCAGGATCGGCCCCGCGCCCCCGGCCTCGGCGAACTCGTC
>JAPLTU010000070.1 GCA_026397965.1 Verrucomicrobiota bacterium
CATCATGCATGTGCTGAGCCTCTGCGGCTTCTCGCTCATCGGCCCCCTGATCGTCTGGTTGGTAAAGAAAGACGACAGTGCCTTTATTGACGCCCAAGGCCGTGAACTGCTGAATTTCCAGCTCAGCTTTGTCATCTATGCGATCGTTTCAGGTATCCTTTGCTTGATCCTAATCGGCTTTGTGCTGCTGGCGGTCCTGGCGGTACTCTGGTTCATCTTCACCATCATCGGCCTAGTCAAAGCCACCGAAGGAAAGGTTTATAAATTTCCCCTCACCTTGCGGATGCTCTGACCCCAGCCGGCTTGAACACAAAAAAGCCCGAAAGAACATCGGGCTTTTCTCGGTCATGAAAGACGGCTTAGCGATTCATCGACAACTGAGCGCGCAGATACTCGACCGTGCGGCGCACGTTGGCGTCGACTTCCATCTGATTCACGACCGTCTTACGGGCGTGAATGACGGTGCCGTGGTCGCGACCGCCGAAAACTTGGCCGATTGATACAAGGGACATGCCAGTAAGCTGCGTCGAGAGATACATGGCGACCTGACGTGGAAAAGCGATGTTCTGCATCCGGCGCTTGGAAGTCATGTCCGACATCTGGATGCGGTAGTGCTCGGCCACCTTACGCTGAATCACTTCGGCGGTAAGCGTATGGCTGGCTTCTTCGACCAGAATATCGTGCAGTAACTTTTCGACTTGGGCGATTTCGAGCGGCTTACGGGTCATGCCCATCAGACCGACGATACGCGTGACGGCACCTTCGAGATTACGGACGTTCCGGGAAACGCGGGAAGCAATGAACTCAGCGATTTCAGGCTGAAGTTCGAGGCTACGAGCCGCGGCTTTCTTGCGCAGGATGGCGATACGGGTTTCGAGGCCAGGGGCCTGAATCGAAGCCACCATGCCCCACTGGAAACGCGAAACCAGACGTTCCTGGAGTTTGGCGATTTCCGAAGCCGGACGATCGCTCGTGAGTACTACCTGCTTATGGTTGTTATGCAGCTCGTTAAAGGTGTGGAAGAATTCATCCTGCGTCGACTCCTTGCCAGCGAGGAAATGAATGTCGTCGATGAGCAGCAGATCCAATTCGCGGTAACGTCGGCGGAACGGAGCCACGCTGCCGGACTGCAAGGCCGTAATGAAATCGTTGGTGAAAGTTTCGGAAGAAATATAAGCGATACGGGCCTGAGGATTGGCGGCATAAACTGAATGCGCAATCGCATGCATCAGGTGCGTCTTACCCAGACCCGTCGGACCGTGGATGAACAGCGGGTTGTAATAATGACCAGGCTCTTTGGCGACCGCGAGCGAAGCGCCATGGGCCATTTCATTTTCCGGACCAACGATGAAATTCTCGAAAGTATTATTGGCCTTGATGGCCGGGGGGGGCGAAACCGAAGTTTGGCGCGAAGCCCGAGAAGCCGGAGCGGCCACCGACGGCAGTTGACGCGAAGCATCGATCGATGCCGTCAGGCGGTAGTCCATGTTACGGCCGGCGACGAGCGTCAGTTGACGACGGAGCACTTCGCCGTAGTTACTGTTCACCCAAGCCTCCGTGAGGACGGAAGGAGCTTCGAGCACCAGCACATTGCCTTCGGCGATCTCGAGCGGCTGTAAGGTAGAAATCCACGTATCGTAGTCGGCACGAGAAAAAGTGTTACGAAGTTCGGATTTAGCGGTCTCCCAAAGGGAAAGATGACTGTCAGGGCTGGCCATAGGAAAGGGGGAAGGTTGAGGAAGGTTGTTCACAGGCGATTTGGAAGCCTGAAAGTGGTTTAATTTCGTAAAAGGGAAGTTAAAGAGGGTGGAAGGTCGAAACTACAGGTCTCGGGCCGGCCAAAGCGCCCGGCTTGGTTAATATGTAAGTCATTGTAACAATGAAAGTTAGGCGGTGTGTTTATGTATTTTAAATAAATGACCGTAGCCGACGGCTTTTTTCGATCTGCGGGGGGACAAATCTGACCCCATTGATGAAGGCGCGCCGGACCCGCACAAGTTCAAGCCCTGCACAGGTTATTAACACTTAGCCTGTAGATAAGAAAGTGAAGTTTTTGTTGCACAGATGACACACAATTACCGATGCCCTATGAATAGGGTGAATCCTTCATGCAATGGATGCAGAAAGATGCGCGTCCCGAAGGCGGCGTAAGTCGTCAAGCGTTAAACAGTGGCGAAGTTGATCCCGTAATTTACGCGAACCAGGCAGGCCATGCGTCAAAGGATGCAACCGATCGAGCATCCACCGCACATCGCGTGAGCCGAGTCGCGAGGCGTGAACGTCGATGGTTAATTCCGCCAAGCGGAGCATACAATCCCAGCGCTGCGTGGTACCGATCACGGGCAACTCGTCGGCCGAACCGGCGAGGGCGGCTTTGATTTGCCGGAAAATCCAAGGATTACCCAGAGCTGCCCGTCCAATCATCAACCCGGACACACCGGTCTCACTCTGGCGAAGAAGCGCCGAAACGCCGTCTTTAATATCCCCGTTGCCGATCACGGGGATTTTTACGGCCGCGGCGACCTGCGCGATCCACCCCCAATGGGCTGCTCCGGAATACCCCTGCTCCTTGGTCCGGCCGTGGACGGCGATCGCCTCGACGCCCAGCTCCTCCAAGCGGCCGGCCACTTCGACGGCGACGATGGTCGAATAATCCCAACCAATCCGCATCTTAGCGGTAAGCGGCACATCGGGAATCGAGTCTTTGACCGCTTTTACCAAATCGTAGAGCAATGGCGGGCAGCGCAAAAGCCCCGAGCCCGCATTTTGTTCGATGACCTTGTGAGCGGGACAGCCAAAGTTTAGGTCGAGGAAATCCGGCTTCATCCGATCGCAGACCAGCCGGGCCGCCTTGGCCATGGAAGCCGGCGTCGCTCCGAAAATCTGCACGCCCATCGGCCGTTGGGTTTCGGTAAAATCAACCATCTCCCAAGCTTTAGCATTATCTCGGATGAGCGCCTCAGATTGGACGAACTCGGTCACCATCACGTCGGCCCCTTGCTCCTTACAAAGCTGGCGAAACGCCACATCGGTATGCCGCGCCATCGGGGCGAGATAGAGGGGGAACTTACCTGGGCCAAACCAAGGCAAACGGGGGGCGTGCTTGCTCACGGCTGCCCTTCCTTCTGGCGAATCGAGGCCTTGAGGGCCCGCCAACGGACCAGACGTTCGGCAATCTGGGCTTCGGCCCCCGCTTCGCCGGGTTGATAAAGGGCCAACGGTTTGGACAGATAATCCTGCCCGCTGATGCCCTCGGCATAGTCGTGACTATAACGATAAGTACCCCCCTGCCCTAAGCGCTGGGCGACTTGCGTGTGAGAATCCTTCAGGTGCAAAGGCACTTCTTGGCGAGGTTGGGTACGAACGGCCTCTTTGGCGGCGGCGAGACCGGTCGTCGTACTATTACTCTTAGGCGAAAGCGCCAAAAAGAGGGCCGCATGGGCAAGTGCATATTCGCATTCGGGAGCGCCCACCATCTCGCAAGCTTGGAAGGCGGCCACGGCGACGCCCAAGGCGCGTGAATCCGCGAGACCGATATCTTCCGATGCGCAGATCACCAGACGGCGGGCGATGAACCGGGGCTCTTCGCCGCCTTCGAGCATCAACGCCAACCAATATAAAGCCGCATCGGGATCGCCCCCGCGGAGAGATTTTATGAAAGCCGAAGCCGTGTCGTAATGATCATCGCCGCCATCGTCATAACGGATGCGACGCTCGCGGGCGAATGAAGCGACCGCTTCATCCGTCACCGTCCCTAAGGCTGGAGCGGACAGCACCAACGTCTCCAGACAGTTAAGCGCCCGCCGAAGATCACCCGAAGCCATTTCAGCCACTTGCAAGAGCACCTTATCGGAGGCCTTGATACCCAAAGCGCCTAACCCGTTTTCCTTCTCCGTCAAAGCGCGCCCAAGGAAGGCCGCAATTTCAGGTACCGAAAGCGGGTCGAGGCGAAAAAGGTGACTACGACTCAATAACGCTGGGACGACATAAAACCCAGGATTATGAGTGGTGCAACCGATGAGGCGAACCACGCCGGATTCGACATCGGGTAGGAGGAGATCCTGTTGGGCTTTGTTGAAGCGATGAATCTCGTCGACCACCAAGACCGTCTTGCTCTCAGGATGTCGACGGGCTTCGGAAAGAACCTCACGCAACTCAGCGGCCCCGGAAAGGACTGCGTTCACCCTGACCACCTGCGATTGCGTCTCGGCAGCAATGACTTCAGCCAGTGTGGTTTTACCACAGCCGGGAGGGCCGTAAAATATCAGCGAACCAAAATTATCGGCTTTAATCAGGCGAGGCAGCAAAGCCTCGCTACCGAGCAAGCCCTTGTGCCCTACGACTTCGGCGAGGCAGGTCGGACGCATGCGGGCGGCCAACGGCCGGCGACGAGGAGGCAACGCTTCGCCCGCCTCCTGCTCAAAACCAGGTAGCGCCCCCTTGGAACCTGATCGCCGTTCGGCCACGAAATTTACTTCTCCTCGGCGAAGGGCACGAGATGACAATAGGGGCGAGATCCGCGCAGTGCGTAATGCTTCTGATGGTAGGCCTCGGCTTTCCAGAAAGTAGGCGCCACTTCGATTTTGGTCGCGATGGGCTTAGCGAAAGTCTTGGCCGCCGTGAGGGTGGCTTTGATTTCGTCGGCGACCTTCTTCTGCTCTGGCGAATAGGTGAAAATCACGGAACGGTATTGATCCCCGACATCTGGCCCCTGGCGATTGACCTGCGTGGGGTCATGCATGATGAAGAAATATTCGACTAACTTGCGGTAACTGATTTTAGCGGGATCAAACGTGACTTGAATCACCTCGGCATGTCCGGAGGTATGGCTGCAGACATCTTCGTAGGTCGGGTTTTCGATACTACCGCCCGCGTAACCACTGAAGGCCTCCAGGACGCCCGGAATCTTCGCATATTGATATTCGACCCCCCAGAAGCAACCGGCGCCGAACATGGCCTTTTCAAGTTTAGGAGGTGTCGTCATAGGTTTGGAGTCAGCAGCGAAGAGTTGAGCGATCGATAGACCCAGAAGGGCAAGGGCCTTAAGAGGGGTAGGCAGGGTACGCATGGGAAACATCGTAAAGTTAAGCCACTTTCCCCGGAGATGCAAGGGACAGAACACGTCATGACACCACCTCCCGTAACGCCCCAGCCAAAGCCTCGACCGGATGCGGGTCGGTAACTAGGCCACGCTCCGGGGTAAGGTAGAAAGTATCGATGGCAAAACCTTGTTCGGTCGCGACGTTGGCGAAAGTGATCGCATAACCAGCCTCGCGGATGGTGCGCCCGACCCGGAAAAGCAGTCCCAAGCGGTCGTTGCACTGCAACTCGATCACGGTGCGGTCGAGATCTTCCTCGAAATAGACTTCCACCTTAGCCGCCAAAGGCACGTAAGCCTTACGACGTGGCGCAGTAAGCAGTACATGGGCTTCTTCCTGGGCGACGTCGTCCAGTAAATCGGAACCTTCGACCAACGATTTGGCCAGCGCTTCGGTAAAACGTTGCTGCGCCGCCAGCTCCTTGCCGGGAGGCAAGACGACCTTGAAGAAGTCGATGGCCACGTCATCCGTCCGGGAGAACGCCCGACAAGAAATAATATTAATACCCGCCACGGCGAAAGCGCCGGCCATACGACTGAAGAGACCAGCGCGATCCCAAGTCACAACGGTCACCGAAGGCTGGGAAGATCCCACATCATCGAACCATTCGACAATCGGACGAAGGGAGATTTCGCCATCTGCCTCGGACACCGACGCGATGAGTTGGTGAATCATTAATAAATGGTGGGCGGCATCCTCCGGCGAGGCGTGCAGGAAATAGCCCTTGGGCATTTCGGTGAAATGCGCTTCGATTTCATCAATCGGCAAACGATGGCCCAAGATCTTAGCGGTCGCCGCCCTGAGCTCAGCGGTAATGGCAGTGGCACTGAGTTCATCTTCGCCCGCCAACTTCGCTAAGGTGCGGCGATAGAGAGTCCAATGTTGGCCGTCTTTGAAATCTGTCCACAAATCCGGCGAGGTCGCTCGGGCATCACAACGTGTATGCACATGGAGGCTTCGTAAAACTTGTTCATCGCCCGTTAAACGGGCGAAACGCTCGATATTGACGGGGTCATCGACGTCGTGTCGTTGCCAGTAGAGCCCCATGACCAAGTGATGCCGGATGACGCCACTGGCGATGAGACGTTCACGGGCATCAAAGCCCAATCGTTCCAAGATGATATCGGCGACGGGTACGCCTCTTTCCGCATGGCCTTCGATACCGCCCGATTTCGCGATATCGTGCAGGAAGAGAATCGCATAAAGCAACGAGGGGGATTCCGAACCTAGAACGACCTCACGGTATTTTTGATCGATCTCAGACTTGCCAGCGTAAATCTGATCAAGCTCCCAAAGACAGCGCAGCGTGTGGACATCAGCGGTCCAGCGGTGATAGAATTCGAATTGAACCAAGCAGTGCAAGCCGGCGAATTCGGGAATAATCCGGTATAACAGATCATGTTCCCGCAAGGCGTTGATCGCGCCGTGGACATGCCCACCGGCAGTAAGCATGGCGCGGAAGGAACTGGCAGAGGCCTCGGAAAGGGCGACCTCTGGGGTAAGCAGGTGGGCGCGCTCTCGAACCAAAAGAGATAAAGTCCGCCCTGGGCGGGCTTCGTGGATTTGGCAAAGTCGGAACAGCCTTACTAATCGGCCGGGATCTTCTTCAAAAACGAGCCGATGTTGGGCCGATGCCGTTCCGCCCGGAACGATGATAAAACCATCCAAAGTCAAAGGCTCTCCCCAGCCCACCGGCTCAGGTTCGCCCATCACCGTGCCTTCGATGATTTCAACGCACCGACGGACATGGTCCGCAGCATCGAAGTATTCGCGCATCATGGAACCGATACGCTCCGTCAGGCTTCCTTGATACCCCAAAGCGGCTGATAAGGTATCTTGGCGTTCAAGGGATAAGTGTTCCGTAGGACGGGTGACCTGGAAGTGGAGTTCACAGCGCAGGCGGAGTAGGCAGGCGCGCGCTTCGAGGAATTTCTGAAAATCACCGGCGGGCAAAAAACCGGTCGAGGCGAGACCAGCCGGGCCCGAGACGCCACGAGCAATCCGGGCTAACCAAACGCAACCTTGGACGTCACGAAGGGCCCCGACGCCCACTTTCAAATCAGGCTCCTGCAGGTAAGCACTCCCACCTGTCTTTTCGCGACGACGACGCTGGGATTCCACGATCAACTTCGCAAACGGCTGCCAAGCCTGTCCGCTCAGCATCAGCGATAACTTGGCTTCTAATTCATCAAACAACTTAGGATTCCCGCATAGCAGGCGCGTCTCTAGAAGCGCGACCCGCATATGTAGATCGTCGAGGGCAAAACTGGTCGCCTCCGTTACCGTCCGGACAGATTGACCAACCTTAAGCCCCAGATCCCATAACGGATATAAGATCGCTTCGACCAGGGTTTTGATTTCGGGCGAATGGGCGGGCACCAAAACCAAGAGATCGATATCGCTTAAGGGACAAAGCTCAGCCCGCCCATAGCCACCGGTGGCCACCAGGGAAATCTGAGACGCCGACGGACCGGCCCTTAGGAAAAGTGCGTCGAAAATGATATCGATCGCATCTGAGCGTAATCGAGCGACTTCGCCGCCTGGTGCGCCTGCCCGATGGGCGGCCAACTGAATTTCGCGAGACTCCAACAAAAAGGCTTTGGCGCGGGGCAGAAATTCATCAGCCAGAGAGGCCTCCCCCGCCAAACCATGCTGTAAGGCGGATCGACGGAGGTCGATGGCGGCAGATTCGGATTCAGGAGACATGCGACGACCCTACCCTGCAGATAATTTAGCCCACTTTCAAGGTGATTGCTTTTAACGTCCCTCGGTACTCTTATGCCCCATGGAAACTTGGTTCGCAGAACTCATGGTAGCCCTACGTTCGATGTCGGACGTCGAGGCGATGATCAAACTGGGTGGCATTGCTGTCATGACCTTGATTGTCTTCGCCGAGACTGGATTACTCTTCGGGTTCTTCCTTCCGGGCGACTCGATGATTGTCGTGGCCGGCGTACTCACGACCGCGAACGGCGAGCGACCAGCCCTGTTAAACCCCTGGGCTCTCTGTTTCTGGCTGATAGCCGCCGCAATCATTGGTAATCAGCTGGGGCGATGGCTTGGGCTGAAATTCGGCAAGCGAGTCGAAAAGTGGTCGGATGGTTGGCTATATAAGAAGCGCTACCTTGAGATCGCGCGCGAATATTATGCCGAAAAAGGCGCAGTGTCATTGGTCATAGCGCGCTTCATCCCGATCATTCGAACCTTTGTACCTTTCGTCGCCGGAATGGGACGTATGCCCGCCGCACGCTTTCTTTACTGGAACATCTTCGGTGCGATTCTTTGGATCGTCTCTTTAGTCGGCCTTGGCCATATCATCGGCGGGACTAAATTAGCCAAAAAGCTCGGTGTCGTAACCGTTCCTTCCCGTGTTATGGAAGATCTTCCAGAACTGGCTTACTTCGCGGCGGGCATCCAAAGCTTGAATACCGTGCCGGCCGGACCGGTCGATTCGACAATGATATCACCTCGGTGATCGCGCATGATCCGTTTGACGATCGCGAGACCCAGACCGGTACCGTCTTCGCGCGATGTGAAGAAAGATTCGAAAATCTTCGGTAAAATCTCCGGAGCGATACCCGTACCCGTATCAGCGATGCGAATGACCACGACCTCCCCTTGCGGTCCGGGCTCGACGTCGACCTTGACGACCAAGTTTCCACCGGCGGGCATCGCTTGCACCGCATTCAGCATGAGATTGAGGAAAACTTGCTGGATCTGACCGGGATTGCCTTCGACCAACGGAATCATCGGTTCGCCTTCGACGGCGAACTTTACGCCGAGCTGTTGCAACTTAAGTCGCAGGAGGACCATCGCCTTATCCGCCGACTCACGCAGATTGATCGGCTTAAAGGCACCTGATTGTGCCTTGCTCATACCCAAGACGCGGGAGACGACGCCTTCCATGTGGGAGATTTTCTCACGCATCACGCCGAGGTCTTCAAGTCGCGGATCATGAGTACCCATCCCTTGCGCGAGCGTGTCCGAGAGTAGTTTCATCACTGTGAGAGGATTACGAATCTCATGGGCGACTTCCGCCGAAAGCATGCCGAGGGCAGTTAGACGTTCGCTGCGCCGCAACCCCTCTTCCACCGCAAAAACCTTAGCGTAAAGCCGGGCATTCTGAATCGAAGAGGCTCCGAAAGAAGACAAGGCCGTGACGAGATGCTTGTCGTCATCGGAAAAGCGGTAAGCGCCCATCGCCACGCAGACCAGGACGCCGAAGGTGTCATCCTCGTAGCGGACGGGCACGGCCAGAAGCGAAGAACTTGCGACCGGGTCGATCAGCTTGGAAAAAAGGTTTTCTTCCGTCTTGCCCGCGATTGGTACCACCAAGGTGCGGCGACGCGTGGCGACCGTCCCCAGCGAAGTCACGTCGACCGATAGTTTCGGGATGAAGACGCTGCCGGCACAGTCGCCATCGAGACTCGTCAGGATCAGGTCCCGGCCTTCTAGTTTAAAGTACGCACAGGCCCGAGCACCCAGGAGTGCACGGGTGTGCCGGGCCAGGTCTAAGGAAATGCCCGGCTCATCACGCTCACGGGCCAGACCTTGCGCGGCACCCACTAGGGCCTCGAGCTGCGCGGCTTTTGAGCGCAGCTGCCGAAGCAGCCAAATGCGACCGACGGCTTTGGAGGCCTCGTTAGTTAATAAAGATAAGAACGCGACATCTTGCTCCGTGAAAGCATCTAACCGGTCAGAATCGCAATTCACGACCCCGATCACATTCCCCATGAGTTCCATCGGGACGGCGAGTTCGGAGCGGATGCCTTGGCGGATTTCAACGTAACGCTGATCCTTGGAGACATCTGGGATACGTTGCGGCTTCGCATAAAGAGCGACCCAACCCGTGATCCCCTGCCCCTGAAGGATGATCTGCTTGGCGGACTCGGCATCGAGACCATTACTGACCTCGATACGCAATGAGCCGGTGGCCGGTTCCACCAGCGCGATGGAAGCGCTGGAAGCCCCCAAGGTCTGAACGATTTCGGCTAAGATGAAATCGAGCGCCTCCCGCGGATCTTCGGTCGCATTGACGAAAGCCCCGACGCGATAAAGGCAATCTAAGACGCGAGCGTCGCCCGGACGTTCTTGCGACTTAAAAGAATGGGGCATGACTTAGAGTGAATGATCCATGTCGAGCGCGGGCGCATCGACATTAGTCCGGCCGATCATCACCGCTGGCACGCCAGCGACGCTCGTATGCGCCGCGACATCCTTCAGCACCACGGAACCAGCGCCGATCTTGGCGCCTGCGCCGATGGTGATATTACCGAGGATCTTAGCACCGGCACCCACCAAGACGCCGGAGCGAATCTTAGGGTGACGATCGCCGCGGGCCTTGCCCGTGCCGCCTAAGGTGACCTCATGCAGGAAAGAAACGTTGTCATCGACCACGGTGGTCTCGCCAGCGACGAAGCCCGTGGCGTGGTCGAGCAAGATACCTACGCCAAAACGCGCGGCGGGGTGGATATCGACCGCGAGGTTCTCCGAAGACAAAGATTGCAGATACATCGCCACATCGCGACGTCCAGCCTTCCAGAGCACATGGGCTAAGCGATGGGCAGAGATGGCATGAAAGCCCTTAAACCAGAGAAAAGGAATCAGCGCATGCTCGGTCGCTGGATCGCGCTCTAAAGTCGCCCGAATGTCGGCACGCATCTGAGCCAGCACTTCGGGGTCGGCGGCCACGGCTTCCGACAACACCTGGACGATCAAAGTCACATCGTGACCGGACGAGGACAATCTCTCCGCCAAACGACGAACGATTCCTTCACCGAAGTTCTTCGGCTCTAATACATAGCGCTTAAGCAAAGGAACCAACGCAGGTTCAGCCTTCGCCACGGCAAGCGCGCGTACGCCGAGCTCCTCCCAGAGAGAAATCTCCGTGGCGCAAACCAGAGCGATAGAGCGTGCATCGGCCATAATCAGGTCAGTTAATTCCCCCTTTTAATGCTTTTTGGCAACCCATGAGTCAAAACAGGGTTAAAAACGACCGAAAACCTGCCCCAAAGTAACTCCAACCAACTGTCGGTGTTGAATGTAGGTAAAACAACCCTATAACTTCACCCCTAACCCTAAACATCACCCACATGCGTATTGCCTCCACCCTCCTCGCTTGGTTCGCCGTTGTCGCCGCTTTTGCCGCGGCTGAAATCGGCCAGCCTGCTCCTGCCTTTACCGCCAAGACCCTCGACGGAAAAACCGTCAGCCTCTCGGATTACAGCGGAAAAATCGTCGTACTTGAATGGTATAACCCAGGCTGCCCATTCGTGAAGAAATTCTACGATACCGGCAAGATGCAGGAATTCCAAAAAGATGCCATCGGTAAAGGTATCGTCTGGCTGGTCATTAACACGGGCGGCCACAATCTCGAGAACGCGACCTACTACCCTGGCACCGTCATCCAAGACGAGACCCAGAGCATCGGACGTGCCTATGACGCCAAAGTAACTCCTCACTGCTTTGTTATAGATACCAAGGGCGTCCTTGCCTACAAGGGTGCGATCGACAGCGATGCGGACGATAACAACGGTCGTGCCTCTACCAACTCCGCTAATATAGACAAAGCGAACAATTATGTCCTGGCAGCCGTCAAGGCGCTGAAGGATGGAAAGAGCCCAGTTAAGACGGAGAGCAAGCCGTATGGCTGCGGAGTTAAGTATAAAAAGTCTTAAGAACTATCCCACGTTTACAAAAAGGGCGTCCAATCGGACGCCCTTTTTTATGGGACGGATACCCAGTCTTAAGCCGAAAGCCCCATGGCCTTGAGCAAGATCGCATGCACTTCATCGTTACGCAAGTAGGGCGTAAAGAGGCCGGAACCAGGCCCGTAGGCGCAGAATTCCACCATTTCACTGGTGTGATTACGACTCGTCCAACTGATGCCGATATATTTAGGGAGAACACTTAAGAACGACTTCACGTCCTTAATCGAACTCAAGTCGGCGGCCTTAAATTCCAGCCCAGTCTTTTCCACCACGAGCCCGGCCAAGCCTTTGGGTCCGAATTCCTTCAGGCGACGCATCATCATTTCATGTGACATGGTAAACTTGGTCAGACGCATGAACGCGGGCGTACTTTCGCTGTAAGCGGACCCCTTACCCACGAGATCTTCGGAGCCTATGCCGTTCAGCTGTAATCCGCCAGTGCCGTGGTCGGTCGTGATCACCAGCAAAGTATCAGGATGTTTCTCGATGAATCGCAGGACGGTCGTGATGGTCGCGTCAAAGGCGATTTGATCATGGATCGTGGCCGCAGCGTCATTATCATGAGCAGCGTGGTCGACGCGACCCCCTTCCACCAGCAGGAAGAAACCGTCCGGCGAATCCTGCAGACAACGCAGGGCCGCGTCGGTCATCTCGGAGAGAGTCGGCGTATGGGCGGCGATGGCTGGATCATTAAGCCGATCGATTTCAAAAGGAATATGACTCTTATCAAAAAGCCCGAGTAAAGGCGCCCCCCCCTGATAGGCCAGCAATTCGATACGATTAAGGGCGATGGCGTATCCCGCCTTACGGTAATCCCCCATCAGCGCATCGCTGAAATACTGTGTCCCGCCGCCGAGAACGACGTCGACGCCGCGCTCGAGGTACTGCGGAGCGATTTCCGCCTGCTTGGCGCGAGAGGCGATGGTCGCCACGAAGCCAGCCGGGGTGGCATGCGTCGCCGTGGCGGTAGTAACAAGCCCGGTGCGCTTCTTAGCTTTGCGCATCTTCTGCATCATCGTGACGGGCTTCCGGCCGTCGGGCGTGATATTGATCACCCCATTGGTAATACGCTCACCGATGCCCCAGCAAGAAGCAGCGGCGGCGGAATCTGTCACCAGGCTGCTGGCTGATTGGGTTTCACAAAGCGCGCGGACAACAGGTAGCTCACGGTAAAGCTTCATCCATTGACTCGTCTGATTCACCGTCCGTTGGAGATACGTATGCGCGAGCGAGAGCGCGGCGATATTCATCCCGTCGGCGACCATGAAGATTACATTCTTGGCCGGAGATTGGGCGGCATTCGCCGCAGCCTCCCGCGGAGCGGCCCCGAGCGCAGGCGTGGCGGCAGCCCCAAGGGCCAAGCCGCCCAAGCCAGCCATTTTAAGAAAATTACGACGAGAGGAATCGCGAGACGAAGACATAACAGTAATTACCACCCCTAAACGATGAGGGCAAGAGCCGTTCCCCACCCAATCGTTCGACTATGCATATCGTTGCCGCATAGGCACCCTGTCGTCGCTATCAGGCTCCAGGAGCGGCGGGCGAACCAGCGGCCGGTGCGACCGGAACGTGCGCCTTGAGGCGGCGTTCTGCGACTTCGGCCGTGATCAGCGAGATGAAATCCGCGAGCGTACGGTTACCCTCGAAAGATTTGTCAGCCCGGGAGCGGACATTCACCACGCCGGCTTCCTTCTCCTTCGCACCGACGACGAGCATGTGCGGAACCTTGGACATCTCGGCGCGCCGAATCTTGGCTCCGAGCTTATCCGAAGAGCTGTCGACGGAACAACGGATCTTCGCAGCTTTCAGCTGTTCAGCCATGGCTTCACAATCGGCATTCATATCATCGTTTAAAGGAATCAGACGGACCTGTTCAGGGGAAAGCCAGGTCGGGAAATCGCCGGCGAAGTGTTCGATCAGGATGCCCACGAAACGTTCCATCGAACCGAAAGGCGCACGATGGATCATTACGGGGCGGTGCGGCTTATTGTCCGGACCAATGTAAGAAAGCTCGAAACGTTCGGGCAGATTGAAGTCGACCTGCACGGTGCCTAATTGCCACTCACGGCCGATGACATCGCGCACGACGAAATCGATCTTAGGTCCATAGAAAGCGGCTTCTCCAGCCTCTTCGGTGAAAGCGACGCCAAGGGTGGCGGCAGCGGCACGACAAGCGGCCTCGGCCTTATCCCAATTCTCCGAAGAACCAGTGTACTTATTCGAATCAGGATTTCGCAGTCCGACCCGGACGCGATAATCATTCAGACCCAGGGTCTTGAGCACGACCTTCACGAGTTCCAGACAGCCCAGCACTTCTTGGCCGACCTGATCTTCGGTGCAGAACAAGTGGCCATCGTCCTGGGTGAAACCCCGGACGCGGGTCATGCCATTCAGCTCACCGGATTGCTCCCAGCGATAAACCGTGCCGAACTCCGCCAAACGCACAGGCAGATCGCGATAAGAATGAGGCTGCGACGCGAAGATCCGGATGTGGTGAGGGCAGTTCATCGGCTTCAGCAAGAAACCTTGGACGGTGCCGTCCTCGAGTTTGTTAGTCAGTTCGCCGCAGGCGCAACCTTCCTTGGAAAGCAGCTCCATCGCCTCGCGTTCGACCAACGGTGGGAATTGCGCGTCCTTATAATAAGGGAAGTGCCCCGAGGTCCGATAAAGATCCAAGTTGCCGATGTGGGGCGTGAATACCTGCTTATACCCGGTCAGGAACAACTGTTCGGAAATGAAGTTCTGCAGCTCCTGGCGGACGATGGCACCATTGGGTACCCAGAGCACGAGGCCTTGGCCGACCTTTTCGTCGATATGGAAAAGCTTCAGCTCCTTGCCGAGTTTGCGGTGGTCGCGCTTCTTGGCCTCTTCGACTCGCACCATGTGCTGCTCCATCTCATCCTTAGTAGCGAAAGCCGTACCATAGATACGCTGCAACTGTTTGTTCTTTTCGTCGCCCCGGTGATAGGCCCCGGCGATATTAAGCAGTTTGAAAGCCTTGACCTGGGAGGAATAGCGAACGTGCGTGCCCGCGCAGAGATCGACGAATTCGCCGTTCTTATAAAATGAAATCGTCTCGCCGGCCGGGATGTCCGCCAGACGTCCGAGCTTATAGGCATTCTGTCCGCGTTCACGGAGCAACTTATCCGCTTCTTCGCGCGTGCATTCAAAGCGTTCAAACTTCTGGTTCTCCTTTGAGATGCGACGCATCTCTTCTTCGATCTTCACGAGGTCGTCGGCCGTGAACAAATGGTCCACGTCGAAGTCGTAATAGAAACCATTGTCGGTGGGCGGCCCGATATCCAACTGCGCCTGCGGAAAGAGGCGGAGAACGGCGGCACCCAGCATATGGGCGGCGGAATGTCGGATCTCCTCAAGGGGAGTCATCGTCGGGCGGGTGGACATGTCGTGAAAAGCTATCCTTTCGCTAGGGACTCTCGAGGCGGAGGGCAAGGACGGAGGCAAAACCCATGCCCTATTATGCTTTCTTCAGGTCGTAGCCGTCTTTGCGGTCAAGCATCGTCCAGCCCAGCGCGGACAAGTCCTTACGGAGCTGGTCGGCGGCGGCGAAATCCTTCGCTTGCTTGGCAGCCCAGCGACGGGCACCGAGCTCGACCACTTCGACAGGAATCGCGGCTTCGGCCTTGGGGACAAACAGGACTAACCCAAGGGCTTGCAGAAGCTTGGCCAGTCCGCAGACGTCTTGGCGAGACTGAGCCGGAGTCGGATCTTCGCGCTCTCCGACGACGGTGAAAATCTGCCCCAAACAACCGGGGATATTAAGGTCGTTCTGCAATATTTCCCACGCCGGGGCAAACCTACCCCACGTCGTCTGTATTTCATGAACTTGTGGCGCGATAAACTCCGCCCGCGAGAAGCCGGCGACCGGCAGGATGCGATCTACCCAGCGTTCAAGCTTAGCGATCGCCGAACGGGCATTTTCGACCCCATGAAGCGTGAAGTTAAGCGACGTACGGTAATGGCCGCTGATCAAAGCGTAGCGCACTTCATTGGGCGTGAAGCCTTTTTCGATTAGCTGCTCAAGGGTGTAGAGGTTACCCTTACTCTTGGACATCTTATCGCCCTCGACCAGCAAGTGGGCGCTATGGAACCAATGGGCGGCGAAGCCCTTGATTCCCGTGGCACATTCCGTCTGGGCGATTTCGTTTTCGTGGTGAGGGACGCACAGGTCAAAGCCGCCGCCATGGAGGTCAAAAGTAGCGCCGAGGTGTTCCAAGGACATGGCAGAACATTCGATATGCCAGCCGGGACGACCCTTACCCCAGGGGCTGGGCCAGAAATTTTCGCCATCTTCCGGCTTATAAGCCTTCCACAAAGCGAAGTCATTCGCGGACTCGCGGTCATACTCATCGGCGTCGTTGGCTTGGCCGGCGCTATTGGTATCCTGCGTCTGCAACTTCGAGCGATCGAGGTGGCTTAATTTACCGTAATCCGAACAGGAACAGACCTTGAAGTAAACCGACCCATCCTTCGCCACGTAAGCATGCCCGCGCTTGATCAGAGCCTCGATCATCGCCACCTGCTGAGGGATATGAACGACAGCACTGGGTTCGACGTGCGGAGGCAAGAGACCGAGAGCCGTGCAATCCTTATGAAACTTATCTGTCCAACCTTGCGTGAAGGTCGCCAAAGACTGACCCGCCGCCAAGGCCCCGCGTATCGTCTTATCATCCACATCGGTAATATTACGTACGTGCTTAACCTTGATGCCGAAGGCTTCTAAAGTGCGGCGAAGAACATCCTGCAGGATAAACGTCCGGAAGTTGCCGATATGCGCAGGGCCGTAGACGGTCGGACCGCAACAATACATCCCGAAAGAAGCCTTGTCGGGCTTAGTCAGGAGCGGCCGAAGCTCGCGACTCATCGTATCGTGCAAAAAGACGGGCATGGAGGACTTTAGATAGGGAAAATTAGCCAGCGGGGGCGAGACGTAACTGCGCCCCGCGAAGCGACCGACAGAGCTGTCATAGGCCTTAAATCGCTTGTTTTGTTGTTAGAATCATCTGATATTAGCCGCCTCACCCTATGAAACTCGGAACCAAATCCCTCCACGCTGGCCAAAAACCTGACCCGACGACCGGGTCGCGCGCTGTCCCCATCTACCAGACTACCAGTTACCAGTTCCGCGACACGGAACATGCGGCCAATCTTTTCGGCCTCAAGGAGCTGGGGAATATTTATACGCGCATTATGAATCCGACGACCGACGTCCTCGAGCAACGTATCGCCGCCCTCGAAGGCGGTTCAGGTGGGCTCGCGCATGCGTCGGGCCAAGCCGCCATCACGGCATCCATCCTAAACATCGCCAGCGCTGGCGACCACATCGTCTCGGTCGCGCAACTTTACGGCGGAACGTACAACCTCTTCCACTACACCCTGCCTAAGCTCGGCATCCAAGTATCGTTTGTCGACGGAGACGATCCCGAGAACTTCCGCAAGGCACTTCGCCCCAACACCAAGGCTTTTTACGGGGAAGGGCTCGGCAATCCACGCCTCAACATCCTTCCCTTCGCCGAAGTCGGCAAGATCGCCCAGGAAGCCGGCGTTCCATTGATTGTCGATAACACCGCCCTCTCGCCCTACCTGAATCGTCCCTTTGAGCATGGCGCGAATATCGTCGTCCACTCCGCGACCAAACATCTTGGCGGCCACGGCACGAGCATCGGTGGTGTCGTCGTGGACGGCGGTAATTTTAACTGGGGCAATGGCAAGTTCCCGGGCTTCACCGAACCAGACATGTCCTACCATGGCCTCCCGCACTGGGAAGCCTTCAAGGCTTTCGCACCAGCAGGCGGTGCCAATATCGCGTTCATCATGAAGATGCGCCTGCAGTTCCTGCGCGACGTCGGCAGTTGCATCTCCCCCTTCAACGCCTTCCTCATTCTGCAGGGCGTCGAAACCCTCCACCTCCGGATGGAACGTCACTGCGCCAATGCGTTAAAAGTCGCCCAATACCTGGAAGCGCACCCGAAGGTAAAGTGGACGAACTACCCGGGCTTGAAGTCATCGAAGTACCACGACCTCGCCAAGAAATACCTGACTAACGGCTTTGGCGCACTGGTCGGCTTCGGACTGAAGTCCGGCTTCGAAGGTGGCAGCAAATTTATCAATTCGCTTCAGCTTCACAGCCACGTCGCCAACATCGGCGATGCTCGCTCCTTGGCGATCCATCCGGCTTCGACCACGCACTCTCAACTCTCGGCGGAAGAGCGTCAAAGCGCCGGGGTCACCGATGATTACGTACGCCTCTCCGTGGGAATCGAAGACATCGAAGACATCATCGCCGACCTCGAACAAGCACTCGCGAAAGCCTGAGACTGATTTCAGCGAAACAAAAGGACAGGCCGAATGGCCTGTCTTTTTTTATTTCCCGGGACGCGAATCCTCGAAATCGTGGAAGTCCAAAAAGCCCTTCACACCCTCTTCGCCCATATACGCAGCAAGTAACTTCCGATCGGTCTGGGTAAGGTCGACGACGATTAGGCCATCCAAACAACCCCCGAAAGTCTCGTCGACATTGAAAGCGATGAGTCGTCCGTTAAGTTTAAGATAATGTTTGAGCAGGACGGGGACCGATTTGGCATCAGGCTCCAAATCGCTGACCAGCCCGGAAACGTGATCAAGGTCGAAAGCACAACGTTGCAACACGTCCAAATCGGCGTCGCGCAGACTCATCGCCCGAGGCGGATTCTTAGCCCGCACCAACGGAGCGAGGTCATCGGCCGAGCGATTATTCTTAAGGTAGGATAAGATGAGATCCTTGGAGGCCTGGCCATACTCTGGATTAATACTTACCGGCCCGAACAAGAGGTGATATTTCGGAAAGCGGACGACGTAACGACCGATACCCCGCCAGAGCAGCGGCAAGCTCGTAGGCTTACGTTGATATTCCTGCCGAATGAACGATCGCCCCATCTCCAAGGCGGGATCCATGCGCCGGAAAAAATCACCCTTAAATTCAAACAGTGTCGAAGTATAGAGACCATGTTTTCCCTTGAGTGGCAGGATCCGGTCCGTGGGGCCTAACCGATAACCCCCGACAATCTGCGAAGTCTTATCATCCCACAGAATCATCTGATCGTACCATGCATCATAAGCGTCCAAATCACACTCCAAGCCCGTCCCCTCCGAAACCGACCGAAAAGTCGTTTCCCGAAGTCGTCCGATTTCCCGTAAAGTATGCGGCAAATCTGCGCCCAAGAAGCGGTAAACCCGGAAATCTCCGCTCGTAAGCAAAAGATCTTCAGGCGGAAGACTCTCCAGTTCAGCCCGGAGGAGCGTAGGATTTACGGGTGAAATGATCGGCGCCAGAACCGACGGCGTCGACTTGGTACCGCTGGCACGGGAAGTGTGATCGCGCGCTGGAAGCAATTCACAACGCAGCCGGAGAAAACTGGTGGCCTCTTCATCATCCGGATGATCTTGCAATTGAGCTGGCATGACCGGATTTGCGACACGAAGGCGGATGACCTTACCGCGATGGCGGAAAAATTCCCGCAAGAGTAACGCGGTACGCAGTCGCGGGTGAATGAGGCCCGCGCTTTGAAATAAGGTAGAATTCTTGCCCTCGATATGCAGCGGTAAAACGGAAGCGCCGACCTTACGGGCCAACCGGATGACCTGCGGCGACCAGACGGAGTCTTCCACGCGACGAGCTTTTAACTTCAGACTGGAAACTTCACCCGCAGGGAAAGTGACGATACATCCGCCGGCCTTCAGGTGAGACATGATACGGCGCACCCCGGTCATGTTGCCCGTGTCTTCCTCTCCGGTCTTGAAAGGGTTGACCTCGATGAGCCATGGGCGAATCCCCGGGATCTGGCTTAGCCAACGGTTCCCCACCACCAAAGCATCCGGCCGGGCACGTAGGATAAAATCCATCGCCACCAACCCATCTGCCAGGCCATGCGGATGATTAGCCGTCACCACCAATGGCCCCGTGCGCGGAATACGAGCGAGACAGGTATCTTTCCAAGAACTGGAAACCCCCGATTGCTCTAAGGCCGAAGTAAAAAAATCCGGCCGGCCGGCCGCGTGGATGCGAGCAAGGAAATCGTCAAACGCGCGGACTTTGAAAAAGGTATCAAGCAGAGGCTCGGCTAAATATAGCGGCCCTAAGGCTGCCTTGAACTCGTTTTTATTGGTAAGTATCGCCCTTTGTGACATCGATGCCAATCATGAGGCAGACGTGTGTTAAAGGCGCGTCACCTGAGTGACGATATGGCATCAAAGTTCAGAAACCGAAGAAAACTTTAGAATTACGGGTGGAAACCTCGGCCACCTCATCGGCGGGTAAACCGAGCAGCATCGCCGCTTGAGCACAAATCTCGGGAAGATTTACCGGGGCGTTTTCTTTTCCGCGGACAGATTGCGGTGCCAAGTAAGGGGCATCGGTCTCCAACATCAGGCGGGCCAAGCCTTGCGCCTGCAGTGCGGCCCGGATCTCGACGGACTTAGGATAAGTAATGATGCCGGTGAACGAAGCCCGGCCGCCGCGCGCATTGATTTGGCGAACCTGCTCCGGCCCTTCGACGAAACAATGAAAGACGACCTTTCGCCAATCGATGCCGCTTTCGTCGATCAGCCGCACGCAATCGGGAAAAGCATGACGCGAATGAATCACGACCGGACAGCCGAACTGATAAGCGAGCATTAGCTGACGGCGGAAAGCCTCTTGCTGCCAAAGCTTAAGCTGGGCGGCCTCCGCTGCGTCGGCGGGTAACCGAAAATAATCCAGGCCGATCTCGCCCAAAGCGGCCGGCGTGGTCCGATCGGCGAAATAGGGTGCAATCGCCGCTACGGTCTCCTCCCAACCCTCCGTCACATGACACGGATGAAGGCCCACCGTATGGCGGAAAAAAAGTGGGTGCTTCTGTGCCAGGTCGCGATATGCGGACCAGTCGTTTAAGTCGGTCCCGATGGCCACGACGCCTTCGACGCCAACGGCCTGCGCTTCGCCCATCCAAGACTCCAGTCGACCAGCCTTCACGGCATAATCGGGGTGACAATGGGAATCCAACAGACGCATCGCCCCGATTAGATTGAGGGCTGACCAAAGGGCAAGACCTCAACCCTGCCTTGAAATCCGACGGACAACTCGCACCGTGCTACCCATGCGCCATTGGTTGATGAAATCTGAACCCGATGAATTTTCCTTCGAAGAATTACATCGGCGTGGCCGCGAACCTTGGACGGGGGTGCGAAATTATCAGGCCCGCAATTTCCTCCGCCAATGCGAAGTCGGCGACCTAGTCCTGTTCTATCATTCGAATTGCAAGGAGCCAGGCATCGTCGGAGTGGCCAAGATTTCCAAGGCAGCCTTTGATGACCCCACGCAATTCGACGCAAAGTCGGATTATTACGATGCCAAAGCATCTAAAGAGAAACCCCGCTGGAGTTGCGTGGAAGTCAGTTTCCATAAGACCCTGAAAAAGCCTTTTACATTGGAAGACCTCAGGACCGACAAGGCCTTACGGACGATGCTGATATTACGGCCGGGCAACCGTCTATCGGTGACGCCGGTGAGCACTCAGGAATTCAAGGCGATTGCCGGTGCTTAATCCTATTTGACCGCCCGTCGGGTCCGACGACGAACTAGCAGCGGCTTTTGGCCGAGCTCTTTCAATCGTGGGGATTTTTCCATCAGCCACCAGACCCCAGCGGCCATGAGCCCCCCCGTAAGGTAGCGCGCCAGCTGCACTGGCAAATC
Source organism: Verrucomicrobiota bacterium (assembly GCA_026397965.1). Lineage (GTDB taxonomy): Bacteria > Verrucomicrobiota > Verrucomicrobiia > Opitutales > UBA953 > UBA953. The sequence goes on from JAPLTU010000070.1 coordinate 21,540, forward strand.
GGCCGAAACCGTATCCCAACCGTATTTGGTCCATTCGGTCGTGAATTCCATGATGAAGAAAATCAGGCTCCACTTCAGAAAAACATCCCGCAGGGAGCGCGAAACGAGATCAGTCCGAATAACGAATAGGCAGGCCCCGTAAAAAGGTAGAAGATACATCCACTGGTCGTGGACTATCACAGTCGAGAGGCGCTTGATGGTCTCGGCGACGGAAGACTTGAAAGGCACCGGGAGCTCTGCGACCAGTGCCGCTTTCTTATCCTTGATCACTCCCAAGGCCACATGCCTAAGAATAAAACTGAGCCCGATGGCCAAGGTCAGCGCCTCTATTTTCAGGAAAAGGATGAGCTTATCTTTCAACTTCACGACGGGATTAATGGCTTAGGATGCACGAATCGACAATACCTAAGAAAGCGCTATCGGGGAGTTTCGATCGCTTCTTCCGTAGGCAACCACAAGGCCAGGATCGCCGCCGGAATAAAAAGAAAAGAAGCATAGAAGAGACATTGGCTAAAGTCTCCGACCTTGGCGAAGAGCCCGAAAAAGACGGTCCCCGCCGCAGCAAAAACTCGGCCGATATTATAACAAAAGCCCGCCCCCGTGGTACGGAGCAGCGTCGGGAACAGAGGTGGTAAAACCATCGTGAACAAACCGAAGACACCCTGCGTAAAGCCAACCGCCGCAAAGAGCACGTAAGTGACCGAAAGACTCCAAGGCATCAGGAAAGTGGCAAACATGAAGACAAAATAGGCCCCGAAAAAACCGGCAAGGGTACGCTTATAACCAAAACGCTGGGCGCAATAGCCCGACGCAAAATTACCGAAAATCGAGGCGAAGATAACACAGAACAAGGCTACGGAAGTCACATGCGCCTGAGCGGAGACGGAAACTCCCGGGTGAGTCTTAATGAAAGCCTGCTGCCAGAACATGAACGTCCAATGGCCCGTCAGCGAGATCGCACAGAGCGTCATCGCGATCAAGGTCGTGCGGCGGATACCTGGGGCGAACAAGTCGGACATCGGCGGAGGCTGGCGTCCTTGCTGGGCATGGGTCCATTCCTCCGTCTCGGGTACGGCCTTACGAATCCAAAGGGTAACGAACGCCGGCAGGACCCCGATAAGAAAAACCCAACGCGACTCGAAGCCTGGAAAAAGCTTCAGGACTTCGACGGAAAAAATCGCGAAAAGAATGCCGAGGTTCACCGCGCACTGCAGGACGGCGGCGATCCAGGGGCGCCACTTCTTGGGCCAAGTTTCGGAAAGCAGCGAGGCGCCCACGGCCCATTCGCCACCGATGCCGAGCGCCGCCAGGAAGCGGAAGATCATCAGCTGCCACCACGTCTGGGCAAAGAAAGAAAGTCCCGTAAAGATTGCATAGGTGAGAATCGTCAGGACCAAGGCCCGACTACGTCCGAGTCGATCGCCGACAATACCGAAGGCCGCACCGCCGAAAGCCCAACCGACCAAGAAAGCAGCCTGGATGATCGAGCCATACTTGGCCACATCCGGATGTGCGACCGGAGAAGCCAGCAATTGCGCGACGAACACCGTCGCAACGAGCGTATAGAGATGCAGATCGAGACCGTCAAAGAACCAGCCGAGCCAGGCCGCAAAACCAGACTTCTTCTGGTGCTCGGAGAGCTCACTCCACTTCGTGGCTTCGGCGGCAGGTTCGCGCATGATAAAAGTTTTGGAAAACGTCCATCAACAAACAAGGCGGGCTTAGCGCCCGCCCTGCTTGAGGACTTACTTTTTGGCTTCGGCCTTTTTGGCGGGCGCCTTGGCCTTCGGGGCCGGCGTCGCCGTGTAAGGCTGATTGGTCATCGCACCGGGGGCAACCTTCAGAAGATTAGGCGAAAGATCCGCCGCCTTGGCATCGCCTAAGGCCCACTTCACGCCGCCCACCAGGATCTGACGGAAGGTCGGGTTCGTCCAAACATCTTCGCGGTGACCCATGGCGGTGTAAAATACGCGACCTTTGCCTTCGTTGCGCGCCCAGGTGTTGGGGTAAGCCGGACGCTTATAATCATCACCTTCGAGGGCGGGATTATTAAAAACGGTCAGCACATGGATTTCGGGACGGAAATCCTTAAGCGTGTACCATTCTTCGGCGAAGGTGAATTCGGAGCCGACTTTTTCGAAGCCAGGGAAAGTCGGGTCGATGACCTGATTACGACCTTCCTGTTGCTTGCCGTGCCGGATGAATTCCGCACCGAGGAAGCAGACATAAGCGTCGGCCTTATCGCCATGGTTGGTAAAACGCTCGGGGCCCTTCTTATCTTCATTGTCGGTATGGAAAGTATCGGCCGCCGAGTGCGTGCCGACGAAACCTTTACCAGATCGGACATAATCAAAGAGCGCCTGTTTACCTGCCATGGACATGGGAGGATTCTTATCGGTGCCTTCGGAACAGAGGTCACCGGTGGTGTAGAACATCACCGTGTCGAACTGGGCGAGATACTGCGGGGAGAACTTGGAGCCATCCTTCGAGAAGATGAACTCCCATTTGTTTTCGGCGCCCAACTCGAGGAGTTGTTTTTCGGCGAAACTGGGCATGCCTTTCTTATAGGAAATCACGTCGTGCTCGAAGCCGGATGATTTGGTGAAGAAAAGAATCTTCCGGTGGGGAGCATCCGCGGCAAAAGCGGAGACAGCACAGGCGGCGAGGAGGAGGAGACGGGGTAGCATGGGAGGGGAAGCCAAAGAAATGGCATTTCCGTCCAAGCGGGCAAGCGTCTTTGACTTAAGCGGGCGAAGACATCCGAGCTGCAGGCAAGTTTCGGTCGATTTCGTTCAATCTATAACCGAAACCAGGGCCGGAAAGAGTACCGCCATCGATTTGGCCCGCCTGGCGACGGTAAAGCCCGGGATGAATCTTGGCCTCCGCCGACGAAGCCTCGGGATAGAACTGCATCGCATTGGTCTCCACGCCGGCGATCGTCGGGGCGTGCGCTGCCAACAGCAGGTGAGTCATCTGGGCCATCATGGGGTTGGTCAGGTCTTGCACCATCAATTGCATACCATGGGCGCGGGCCCAACAGAGACTCAACAAAGCACCCGTCTGCGTCTTGCAAGTCTTGAGCGCGACACCGGTCCAGCCTAATTCGCGACCTAAGCGAACGATTCGCCAATCATGGGCGCTCTCGTCAAGAAAGAGCGGTATCCGGCCGCTGACCGAGTGGACATCAATCGGATAATCCTCCAATTCGTAAGGGAAAGGCTGCTCGACGTAACTCAACCTCGACCATAGTTCCGGCAGCTCCGCCTTGATGCGATCGAGCACGCCGTTGACGTAGGCGGGGTCCATCACCGTGCAGTTAAAGTCGGCGGTAAATAATTCGACGCCCAGCGCCAAGCCGATTTCCGCGATTTGCTTCATGCGGGCGAAATCCCACGGGGCATCATTACCGCGGAGCTTGACCTTCAGCGCCTTCAAACCGTCGCGCTTGATCCATGCGTCAAGAGAGCTCGGGTAGTCATCTTGCAAGACATGGGCGCCCGCCTCAGCGAGCGTCAGATAATCGAGACCACCGACGAGATGCCAGGCCAGTAGTTTCGTCTCGACGGGCTGACGGAAAAAATTGACCGGGTACTTACCGCTAAAATTTACCTGTGGAGCATCGGCGGCGGGCGTCAGGTAGGCGGACAGATCGCGGTTCATCCAGGGGGCCTGATAAGTAAGATAAGTCGGCACCTCGTTCACGACGCCATAGGCATCATGCAGGGCCAAATCAAAGGGCGAGGCGCAGACTAAGGCGGCCAACGTGGGCATCACCACGCCCTTCGGCAACGTGGCATTAAAAGCCTGCAGAAGCTTGGGCAGCACCGCTTCGATAAAATCGTAGCCGATTTCCATCGGATGACCTTGGGCGGGGAATTGAGCATAGGCCTCGGTCAACACATCGCAGAAATCCTGCATGGCCTTGAAACGCACCTCGTAGGGAACGGCGGAAGGCCAGACCCATTGCACGCTCAGAGGTGTCTCGCCCCACCCTTCGGCCCGCGAGCCATCGGCCCGCGAAACGGTCAGGCAAACGCGCGCGCAAGCGACGCTCGTCACCGTCTCGTGACCGAACTTTAAGGGCAGACGGGTCTGCACCGGCAAGGCATGCCAGCGCACAGCGCGAATCTGAATATCATGCGGATTCATCTTAGTCTTGGAGGCCTTGACCCGTAGTCTCCTTACCCAAGAAAGCCACGAACAAACCGACGACGTAGACGAGCGTGATGGCGGCAGCGGCGCTTTGATAACCGCCGAGCGTCTCGACTAGTTTACCGCTGAGCAGCACGAAGGGGACGGCGACCAGACGGCCGGTGTTATAACAAATACCTTGGCCGGTCGCACGTACGCGCGTCGGGAAAAGCTCCGGGAGATACAGCGGGAAGAAGCCGAAGAAGGCGGTGGCCGCCATGCCCAAGACAAAAACCTTTACGGCCATCATGAGGGGGAAAATATCGAAGAGCATCGTACCGGACCATTGGGCGGGAGTCCGATAAATCCAGCACGTGGCGGCGAAGGCCAATACACAAAGGATCTGGTAACCTGTGCGGCGCTTGAATCTCGCGAGGAACAACGGGGCGAGGGTCGTGCCGACGCAAGCGCCCAGGGAGACGATGACCATGGCTAGTGCCTTGGCCCGGGTGTTATCGGGACCCGCAAGTTCGGTGATCCAAAGCGGGACCCATTGCACCGCGCCCCAAGTACCGACGAAAACTACCGAGACCATCGCAATGCCGGCGAGGGTCGAACCAAGCAATTCGCCATTAAAAACCTCTCCGATTTTGGAGCGAGCAGGAGCGGGCCCAGCTGCTTCTTTCTTCATGGAACGTTCCCACTTCTCGGACTCAGGCACAAAGAGACGAATCAATAAAGTAAGGATAGCCGGCGAAGCACCAATCAAGAAGTGAATCCGCCAGGAGTGCCCATCGGCCGGGTAAGCCAAGGCGACGCAACCTACTAGGACCATCCCAAGGTTCGCCGCCACACCGATGGCAGCGGCCATCTTAGAACGGTGCCGTTCGGGCCAGGCTTCCATCACCAGAGCGACGCCCAAGGCCCATTCGCCGCCCATACCTAAGGCCGCCAGGAAACGCGCACCGGCAAGATGAGTCGGATCGGTCGCGAAATAGCAGACGCCACTAAAGATTGAATAGAAGAGAATACTGAACGACATCGCCTTCACGCGGCCAATGCGATCTCCCAGCCAGCCAAAGGCCGCGCCACCCAGCGCGGCGCCGACCAAGAAAGCGGAAGTGATCCAACCCATCCATCCGCCCACCCAGCTATTGATGGCCTTAGAGCCTAAGGCCGCAACTTCTACGGGCACCATGCTCTTGAGCGCGGGCCCAGCGAGCGTCGGAAAAAGCGCCTGCTCGTAACCATCCATCATCCAACCCAAGAAGCCCGCGAGAAGCGTCAGCTGCATTCCACGGGTAATCGCGTCTTTCGTAGAGACAGGGGAATGAAGTTCTTTCATCGAGATAGGGGTGCGTCGCACCAAGCAACTTCTTACATCTGAGCGGATTCCGTCTGGGCTACAAGAAACGAATGAGGGCCACGCTTTTGAGGCTGGGATATTTCTCATAAAACATCCAAAATGACATCAGACCATGAGCACCCCGTTGCATCCCGAGCCCACCACGATGATACGCCGTCAGCGTAAAATCGAAGGGAGTTCTGCTATCCTCCTACCCTTCCATGCAAACGGCAATATCGACTGGGTAGGTTTCACCGCACACGTCCGCCGCACCGTCGCCGCCGGGCTAGCTCCGGCCGTCAATATGGATACGGGGTATGGCAATCTCATCGACGACTCGATCCGCCTACGCGCCTTACAAATCACCGAAACGGAGACGACCGGTAAATGGTTTGTCGCGGGCGCCTTCGTGCTTGATAAGCCTGGAGATGCCTTCGACCTCGGTGCTTACGCTCGCCAGATGGAGATGATCCAGCAACACGGCGGCACCCCGGTCATCTTCCAAAGCTACGGCCTGACCTCCCAGGCAGATGAAAAAATCGTGGATGCCTATGCCGCGATCGGTCGTCACGCCCCGCGTTTCATCGGCTTCGAACTCGGACAGATGTTCGCTCCCTTTGGAAAGATCTATTCCTTGGACGTCTACCGTGGGCTCATGGACGTAAAACAGTGCATCGGCGCGAAGCATTCCTCATTACGACGCGACCTGGAGTGGGAGAGATTGGCGCTGCGTGATCAGACGCGCCCGGATTTTCGAGTATACACTGGTAACGACCTCGCCATCGACATGGTCATGTATGGCAGCGATTACTTGCTCGGTTTAAGTACTTTTGCTCCTGAGGCCTTCGCCTTACGGGATAAGGCCTGGGAAAAAGGCGAGGCGTCATTTTACGAAATCAATGACCTTTTGCAGTATCTCGGCTTCCTCGCCTTCCGCCCGCCCGTACCCGCCTACAAACATTCCGCCGCCATGTTCCTGAAGCTCCGCGGATGGCTGCAATGCGATGACACCCATCCGCTTTCGGCCAATCGTCCGGATTCTGACCGCGAAATCCTGGCGGATATCGCCAAACGCATCGCCGCCCTCAGCTAAACCTATGTCCGAACCTTTCAAACTTACCCGCGTCGCGTCGCTTAAGACCGTCGCGGATTTCCGCGCCCATTGCGCTTCCATCGGGATCGAACTGCCGATTGAAGATACCATCGAAGCCGGAGCGGGCAACCCCCTCTCCCAGCCTATCTCTCAGAATAAAATCAACGGGAAGACCATCGGTAACCGCATCGCGATTCATCCCATGGAAGGTTGGGATGGGACGACTACCGGGGGCATCTCCGAAGAAATGAAACGTCGCTGGCAACGCTTCGGCGCCAGCGGTGCCAAACTCATCTGCGGGGCGGAGGCCATGGCCGTGCGGGCGGACGGTCGTGCCAACATGAACCAACTCATCATCAATGATGAGAACAAAGCAGGCATCACCGAACTCGTCGGCATCCTCAAAGCCGAACACCTCGCCCGCTGGGGCTCGACGGATGATCTGGTCATCGGCTTTCAGCTCACGCACTCGGGACGCTTCTGTCGTCCCAACGATAAGAAACGCTGGGAATCACGCATCGCCTACCGTCACCCAATCTTAGACAAGAAGTTTAACGTCACTTCCGACGATCAGGTCCTCACCGATGCCGACGTCGAAGAATTGATTCGTTGTTATATTAAGGCCGCCCGCGTGGCCCGGGAATGCGGTGCCGACTTCGTAGACATCAAGCACTGTCACGGCTATCTGCTGCATGAATTCCTCAGCGCCCACACCCGACCTGGCAAGTTCGGGGGCTCCTTCGAAAACCGGACTCGCATCCTGCGCGACATCATCGCCGGCATCCGGGCTGAAGGTAATCCCATTGATATCGGGGTGCGCCTCAGCCTCTTCGACTTCGTGCCATTCCGTCCGGACCCGGCGCTTTCGGTTCCAGGGCGACTCGGCCCCGGCATCCCCGAAGAGCATGCGCATCTCCTTCCCTACCGTTTCGCCTTTGGGGCGAACCAGGAAAAACCCACGCAACCCGACCTATCCGAAACCTTCCAATTCGTGAACATGCTCGGCGAACTTGGGGTCAAGATCCTCAATACCTCCGCGGGCTCGCCCTATTACAATCCGCACATCCAACGCCCGGCGGCCTACCCGCCGAGCGATGGTTACCAAGCCGCGCACGACCCATTGATCGATTTGGCCCGCCAAGTGGATGCCGTGCGTCAGGTAAGATCCCGGGCGCCCAGCAGCCTGATCATCGTCAGCTCTGGGTTGAGTTATATCCAAGAATACCTGCCGCACCTCGCCCAATTCATTCTACGCAACAAGTGGAGCGATGCCATCGGCGTTGGGCGCGCGGTACTCAGCTACCCCAGCATGCTAGCGGATGCGGCGAAGAATGGCGCGATGGAGACCAAATTCATCTGCCGCACCTTCAGCGACTGCACGACTGCGCCGCGCAACGGGCTCATCTCTGGGTGTTACCCGTTAGACAAATTTTATACCGCCAAACCCGAATTCCAGCAGCTCAAAGAGATTAAGAAAAACGTCGGCGCCTGAACGATTACGGGCGCTCGAAGATCATCAGGTGCTGCCAAGGCAAATCGGGCTTGTTCACCACGAACCTGAAGCCAGCCGCTTCGAATTCCTTACGTGCTTGGGCTTCGGTCATCTTGTGATGGGGCTTGATGGGGACGTGCGGATCTTCGGCCCGGTATTCCAGGAGATAGATGCGTCCCTTGGAGCGCAGGGCACGACGCAAGGAGGCCAGCATTTCAATCGGGTGGTCGAATTCGTGATAAGCATCGACCATCAAGGCGGCGTCAAGAGAGCCGTCGGGTAGTTTGACGTCTTCAAGGGTGCTCAGGTGAGGCTGCACATTCTTTATGCCGAGCTTAACGGATTCCTTCGTCAAAAAATCGATCATCTCTGGCTGGATATCGACCGCGACGACCTTGCCGCGGGGTAGTTTACGGGCGATGCGGAACGAATAGTAGCCTGAGCCGGCGCCGATGTCGGCAAGGACGGCGTCGGGCGCCAATTCAAGCAAAGCGATGGCCTTCGAGGGCGCTTCCTCTTTTTCGCGATCGGAGCGTTCGAGCCAACCGATACCCGGATGACCCATCACCTGAGCGATCTCACGGCCTTGATAGACCTTACCAATCCCATCGGGAGAAGGCGGACAAACCTCGTAGCTAGGCTTAGTTCCCATCGGGAGAAGGCGGACAAACCTCGTAGCTAGGCTTAGTTGCCGGCAACTCGGGGGTGGCGGAAACTGGCCGAGTCCAAAAATAGAGACCGAAAGCCATGCTCAACAACATGACCGAGTAAATCAGCGGATAACGGTGGAGCATCTGGAGAGATTTACGTCAAACCCGACCAGGGGCAAGGCTCCCGATGGAGTCATTTCATTTGGGTACAAAAAAGGCCGAACAAAGTTTAGCCCTTCAAATGGAAAAATATGGGTAATTACTTTTTCGCTGGGGCGTTGCACTTTTCGCAAACCTTGCCGTCCGCCGCAGCCTTGACGCAGCAAGGATGTTGGCATTTTTCGCCCTTTTTATCGGCCTTATCGCAGCAACTACCGGCCTTAAACTTCGAGGACTCTTTGGTCGTCGTAGCTGGTTTGACGTCAGGCGAAGGAGAGGCTGCAAAAGCGACCGAAGCGCAGACTAGGGCGACAACCAGCAGGGAGGTGAGTTGTTTCATGGTAGGTAAACGTTGGTGCAAAGCTGGAAATTAACAAACTGATTTCACTAATTTATCGGGCCGCGAACCAGCCCACCGCGGCGCCCAGGGCGACCAAGAGGAGGATATTCGTCTTTTTAAGGTAAAGCGCCGCACCCGCGGCGACTGAAATCAAGAGGTAGACCCAGGTCATCTGCGAGAGCACCAAGGAAAGCCCCAGCCAAAATATGGCACCCGCAGCGGCGGCGGTCACCAGCCCGATCACATCATGAAAACGGACATCCCCTAGCCCCTCGTCAGCCAGCGGAGCGGTGGCGAGCAAGATGAGGGTGGAACAACTAAACGTAAAAATCGCCGGCACCAGGAGACCGACCAAAGCGGCCATCCAGCCACCACCCATGCCGAGGCTGCCGTTATAACCAGCCATGCAACCGATGAAACTACCGGCGAGCAGCAGCGGGCCAGGAGTGATTTCACCGACCACCAATGCATCGCCAAAAACAGGCTCCTTGATCCAGCCATAAGTTTCGACCGTGCGCGCTTTCCATACTCCCAGCGCAGCGTAAGCGCCGCCAAAAGAAGTCAGCACCGCGATCAGAGAAACCTCGGCAAGCTTAACGACACCGGAGTCGTGACCGAAAATTGCCCAAAGCACCAAAAAGACGGCACCGACTGGAATCAGGAAACGCAGCACCCGGATGGCGGCAGACTTCAAGACTTCGGACGTTTCGGGCACAGCTTCTTCATCGGGCGGACGGATATACCAGGCATAGAGACCTGCCGCCACCGCCATAAAGGCGAAAGGAGCACTGAAATACATGCCTATCGCAGTGACACCAGCGACCACTCGGCGAGGCGTATCAAAGACGGCGGTCTTAAACAGACGGTAAGCCATGACCAGAATGACGCCAGCAACCGCAGCTCGGGCGCCAGAGAGCGCACCGCCGATCAGAGGACGTTGACCAAACTGGTGGTATAAAAATGCCAAGACGGCGCAACAAAGCAGACCCGGAATCACAAAGAAGAGCGTGGCCAAAACGGCGCTGCGCCAGCCACCCTTCTTCCAGGCAATCCAAGCGACCAGTTGCTGGGCTTCGGGGCCGGGCAAGAACATGCAAAGCCCTAAGGCGCGGGAGAATTGTTCTTGCGACAACCAAGAGCGCTTTTCGACGCACTCCTGCTCAAGGGTCGCAATCTGCGCGGCTGGGCCGCCCAGCGAAGTCGCGCCCAAGCGCAACCAAAGGAGCCAATCGGACAGGGGTATCATGAGGTTAAAAAAACCAAACCCATCCCTGAAGCGAACCTAAAACAAAAAGGGCCAACGCTAGTCGGCCCTTTTGGATGAAATAAAAATGAACTTACTTCTTATCGCACTTATGATCCGACTTCTTAGGCTCAATCTTCGAAGTTTTCTTACGATCGCCACGATTGTCGTCATCCTTGTCGCCGCCTTTTTCACATCCACCCTTAGGCTTGACCACTGGAGGAGGAGGCGTGGTCGGTGTGGTTGGTGTGGTCGTTGTTCCGCCTGCAAAGGCGATGGCGCAGGTGAATAAACCGACGAGGAGGGCGAAGAGTGACTTCATAGTAGTAAAGATTTATAGAGGTGTATCGGCCGATGGCAACCCCCTAAAATCCTGTCACCCCCGATTAACCGTTCCGTAACGGAATGGTCAAAAGTGTGAGCTGCCTTCGTAAAAGACCTGCGCCGCGGCCACCTTTCGGCCCAAACCCCACGACATTGTGCAGTTGCGACCGTCTCGGACTGGTATTAATAATATGAAAGTGCCCCGTCGGACCCGAAAAAAGCCTCCCAACGACGCCATCAGGCGATCCGGGTTCAGCCTCATCCTCGCGCTCACCGTCATGGCCTTGTTAGTCATGACAGTCATCATCGTGGCCTCTTTTCTTTCGGTCGAAGCAAGGCTCACGAGCAACCAACATTTGGCGATCAGGGCCAAGTTGAATAGCGTAGTCGCGCTGCGGCTGGCCTTGGGACATTTACAACAAGAGGCCGGACCCGACCGACGAGCGACGGCCCGAGCTGATATCACGCAGCCCGGAGCGGCCGCTGCGGGCCTGCGTAACCCGATGTGGACGGGCGTCTGGCGAACCGACAGGCCCAACCAACCTCCGAGTTGGCTGGTGAGCGGCAAGGATTCAACCTACGCTGGTGGCCAGTCGGTTTCGCTCTCGGGGGCCGATCTCCTGCCGACGACATCAGCCTATCCGACGGCGACTTGGTTGCCCTGGGAGACGGATTACGGCAGCGCCTTACCCTCCTCCGACAGCCTCGTCACCCTTGTCGGCATAGCCAGCGCCTCGTGGGCGGAAACTCGGCTCCCCAATGATGCCGTGGGCGACAAGCCCAGCGGCATCGTCGTCGTTCCTAAACTTGAGATACGCGAAAACGATGGCACGGGCTATCGGGTCAACGGCCGCTACGCTTATTGGATTGGCGATGAAGGCATCAAAGCCCGCATCAACCTAACGGACCCGCGAAGCACGAACAGCGCGGGTTCGGCCGGCAATCTGGCGGCGCTACGCAGCCCTCTTAATCCCGCCCTCGAGCTCCTGAGCGGTTTCACAAGCCTCTCGACCAATGCGGATTTTCCTAAACTAAACACTAACCGGGACCTGCTCCTCCTGAGTAATTCGCCCAGTTTAGGTAGCACGCAACGGCTCTTTCATGATATCACCACCAACGCTTCGGGGGTCATCGCTGATTCCTATAACGGCGGATTAAAGCGCGACCTCTCGCTGGCCTTCGAACTCTCGGATGCCGAATTCACCAAGACCGAATTCGGCTCCAGCTTCGATACCCCCGTCACCTCCACGGAGAACGGCTTTTCTATCGAGCGGATGCAAATTCCGCTTAACGGTAACATCATCCAAGTCGCACCGGTCTTCAATCGGTTTACGCCAGAAAAAACGAACCTCCGCGGCCCAACTTGGTGGGCCTTGCGAGATTACCACCGCCTCTACAAGCAACTGGGATGGGATGCTGCTGGCGTCCCCTCACTGCAAGCGCGGACCCTATTTCCGAACGCCGGAAATATTCACACCATGTCGGACGCCACCCCGACCGATAATACCACCCTGAGGCAAAGACAGTACCTCTACTCATCTATTTATACGGGCGATCGCGTTACCCTTAATCCAAATGTCACCGACTTGGGCAAAATCGATGAGCCCAATTTAGCCAAGTGGCAGCAAGACCCTACGCCGATTCCCCGTCCCGTCAATTGTGCCGCCAGCCCCTATGTCTACCGCGTCTTCCTCGTATTTAGTTTCAGCAAAACGACCGTAACCGCCACCCCTGCCAAGTATGACTACGGACTTAACGTCACTCCCGTTGTCGTACTGCATAACCCCTATAATATTAAGTTAAAGTCAACGCCTGGTACCGGCCACTCCGCCCTGGCCCTTACTTTTACGGAATGGAATAACTGGACGTTTTCCGTCACTCAAACGACCAAAGACGCGAAAGGTAAGGCCGTAACCAAGAGTTACAGTTCGCTCCTCAGTAATTATTACGCACTTGCGGGTGGAGGCATCGTGAATGAGAGCGATATGTTCCGCGTCTGCCTGGATTCTTTTGAAATCGGTCCGGGTGAATATAAAATCTACTCGCCCAAAGCCGGCTACCAAGCTTGGTCGCACGTCGTGACGCTGGAAAATGCCTTAAACTATAACGGTGGGTTTGCCGACGACACCATCGCCTGGACCACTTTATGGCCAGGCTGGACAGCATTGGCTACCGACACTTTCGCCCTCAGCATCACCACTTCGAGTATCAGCCCCAAGTCGAGCAACTTCCGGACCCGGGCCTCCTTCGCTTGTTGGCCGGGTGATGATATTAATCCGGCCACCACCTCCTTCGATCTTTACAATAAATCCAGCGAACTGACGGAATTAACCTATCGAAACATCTCCGATGCCATCAATGGCAAGGCCGCTCCTTTAAAAAAACCATTGGCGTCGTTTAAAGAGAAAACCATCGGCGGAATCGCCCAACCCGGTGACGTCATTGCGGTTATTGAATTATCCGGAAAAACAGCAGTCAATTCCAGTATCCTTAACCTTGGCGTCAATCCGACTACACCCTCAGGCGCGTTCCCGCTCTTCAGCCACTCCAATCCCACGGCCCCTGTGACCCGGGCGGATGGGGCCGGAAGGTTCGACAACATCGAAGGCCATGGTTACGCGGGTGCCTCCCCCAGCTACCGGCTGAACGTCAGTACGCCTTCCAACGGCTGGCAGGATCTGATCCAAGCAGACACCGTTCTCACCGGCAATACCTTCGGCGGCTACGCTAACGTCAAAAGCGGCACGCTCGTCGGCAGCCTGAGCAGTATCCACACCGAAATCCCGCTCGTCGCCCCAACCTCGCTCGGCCAATACGCGCACGCGAATTTCGGCATGCGTGATCAACAACCGCTGCTCTGCATCGGCAATAGCTTCTCCACTCCGCTCATATTAGACGAGACCAAGACTTACGAAACCAATATGTTAAAGAATTGGACGGATTATGATGCGAGCTACCTGCTGAACAACGCCCTCTGGGATGGCTTCTACCTCTCAGGCGCAGCCCCGGATATGAAAGTGACAAACACCCCGGCCATCGCCCCTCAACCCTCCGATCCTACCGAGAGCCCACTGAAAGCCAGCCCTTACACATCGGCCGAGAAACGCAACTTGGCTCGGGTCCTCGATGACTTTTGCGGTATCACCGATCCCGACCTCGGCAACCTCCCCTTGCTCAGCAACCCGAGATTCCGGCTGATCGCCTCAGGCCAACCCGCCCGCAGCGCGGTCGGTGATTACAAACGTTCGGCCACCGTCTTACTCAACGACGGCACCTTTAACGTTAATTCGACTTCCGTCGAAGCCTGGACGGCCTTCATAGGTTCGGCGAAAAAACTCGCTTATGCCCAATACGGCAGCGGACTGCCAACGGCGACGAGCAACGCCCGTTTCCCCCGTGCGCAGAAACCTGGCACGACGTCCATCGCCACAGGGGCAATGGACGACCCATCTAACTGGCAAGGCTTCTGCAACCTGAGTGACGACCAGATCAAAGCGCTCGCCAAAGCAATCGTGAAAGAAAATAAATCCCGCTTCCAAATCCTCTCGCGGACGGAACGCGACTACTCCGGCGCGATCAATGCACCGACCAACCGCCTATTCCGCGGCTTAAGTAAAGCCGCCACCCCCTACCTCGGATTAGCGGAGTTCATCAACCGCTTCTTGATAAATAGCACCCCATGGGCCTCGCATGGCGGCGCCCTGCAAGCCGCCATCTACCGAGTCGATAACCCACCGGCGACCACGCCTTTGACCCCCAGCGCCGGCCTCACCGACCGCCTGACCAAGAGTTACACCCTTGGGATGATTTCGAAATCGAATCTGCAAACGACCAGCCTCCTCACCGCGCCCGCAAGCAGCCTACCCTCCCCGCCCACGGCTAACCCGCCGTTCGTCAACCCCACCAACATCGAGAGCTACGAAGAAAATTCCCCGACCACCAATCGCACCCATGCGGCGATGGGTGCCCCGGGAAATCTTTTACAAAGTGATCTGTTGCAGAGCCTGGGTTGCGCGATGGCGACCCGTTCCGACACCTTCCTGCTCCGGGTCTATGGCGAAGCCTCTTCGATCGAAGGTGCCATCGGCAAGAACTGGATCGAAGCCGTCGTCCAACGCCTTCCGGAATTCACCGACCCGGCGGACGCACCGGAAACGCCCCTAAGCAGCCCGACCTTTTCAGTGACCAATAAATCACTCGGCCGGCGCTTCAAAATCATCTCCTACCGCCACCTTAAACCCGATGAAATTTAACTTTCTACTCGCTAGCTGCCTGTCGCTCATCGCCTCCCGGGCGGAGGAACCTAAGCCCGAGGAAGTCGAAGCCCACCTGCAATTGCTTTCGATGAGCGGCGTCATCCTCCAACACGGTTACCTGGACGATAAGAAAATAAAAGCGCTCGATATCATGAGCGCCTGCTTCACGCCTGAATTCACTTATCACGGCAAAGCCCGTTTTGAAATCCTCCCCTACAAAGAGGAAGAAACCGAAGAAGAGGTTAAATCGAAAAAAGACGCACCGCCGCCTGCCCCCTTGGCCTGGATTGAACTGCCGACGACTCCGGGCCCGCATCATCTACTATTGCTCATCCGCCCCGAACCAGGCCAAAGCGGCATCAAAGCCATCGCCAACGACGCGAAATCATTCCCGCCGGGCAGCATGAAAATATTCAACCTCTGCTCCTTTCCAGTCGAAATACACAACCCTCAGCAACGCACGCTCATCCAAGCCAACGCCTCGGCCTTAATCCGCCCTCGGGTCGCCCAAGGGAAATATTTTGATAGCGAAATCCACTCACTCGAAGACGGCGTAGATCGTCTCGGGTATAACCTACATTATTTCCACATGGACAGCCTAAGAACGCTTTACTTCATTTTTCCGGGAGAAAAAGGTACCGGGCAGATTATGCTCAAAGGTATCGAAGACCAGCAAGCCACGCCCGACCCAGCCGCGAACGAGGCTGAACCCAAGAAAAAAACCAAGAAGTAACCGGTGGTCAGTAAGCGTAGCGCCAATCCAGGATTTCCGCCTGCGGCAAGCGCCGGCCCTGCCAGCGATTCCATTGCAGCTTGACGGCCAAATCAACCGGGCGACCCGCCTCAGGCATCCGATCCGCCATTCGCCAGGCGACGAAGTTCAACCGGCGACCGCCACCGAGGGAGACTTGGTGACGGAAATTGCCTTCCCCAAAAGGCGTGGGCGCACGATCAAAGACCAGACCCTTCAACCCGAAGACCGGCTCGGAGTTACCCTCGCCGTAAGGTTGAAGTAAATCGAGGTCATCCAGGAGATTATCGGTGACCTCCGAGGATTTCATCCAATGGGCGATATCGATGTCGCGACCATCAGCCAAAACCACCCCGGCCTTACGCTGGGCTTCGACGGCGGCCGCAAAGCGGGCCCGAAAGGCCTCCACGTCGCTCACGTTCAAGGATACCCCGACAGCCATAGGATGGCCGCCGTAAGTCTTCAAAAGGTCAGCACAGACGGCCAGAGCCTCCACAAGGTTCGTCCCGGGGACGCTACGACCTGAACCACGCGCCGTCTCGCCTTCCTTACCGAGGACAATCACGGGGCGGTCAAGCGCTCGACAGATTTTACCGGCCGCGATGCCGACCACCCCGGGATGCCAGTCACCGTGGACGACGTAGCCGGCCAGATCACCCATGGCCGTAGCTTGGGCGGTGGCTTCCTCGGTGACCTTCTTATCGATCTCCTGGCGTTCGCGATTGATCGCATCGAGCTGAGCGGCATCGCGGAGACAATCGGCGGCGGAATCGGAAAGCAGTAATCTTAACGGCAAAGAGGCATCCGCCAGACGGCCGCTGGCATTGATGCGAGGGCCGATGCGATAGGAGACATCGACGGAGGTAAGGATCCCACCGGGCTCCATGCCGCTGACGGCGATCAGAGCACGCACGCCGGGACGCCGGGCTTCACCGAGCGCCCGCAAACCATGCGCAGCTAAGATACGGTTTTCCGAACGCAACGGCACCAGGTCGGCGATCGTGCCGAGCGCGGCCAGATCGAGATAGTCCTTCACCAGAATCTGGGTACCACGCTCATCCCCGGCCAGGCGAAGGACCTTCAAGACCCCATGGATAAGCTTGAAGACCAAACCCGCGGTGCAAAGCGACTGCCAGGGAGCATCCACCGCATCATTCACGCGAGGGTTGACCAAAGTACAAGTCGCGCGCTGATCCTTGGCGACGTGGTGATCCACCACAATCACCTCGACCCCAGCCGCAAGGAGACGATCCACCTCGGGCTTGGAATTTGTCCCGCAATCCAGCGCCACGAAGAGATTCGGGTTCGCTTCGGCCAAGACACGATCGAGCGCCGCCATCGAAAGACCGTAGCCCTCCTCCAACCGACGGGGCACGAAGTAAGCAGGGTCGGCACCGAGACGACGCAAAAAGTGGACGAGCATCGCCGTACTCGAAACCCCGTCGACATCGTAGTCGCCAAGGATCGCGATGCGTTCCTTGCGTTCGGCGGCAAGCACGAGACGTTCCGCCGCTTCGCGCAAGCCGCCGACCGCGAACGGATCGGTGACGTGGGCGAGTTGCGGACGGAGGTGACGCTCGGCGTCAGCTTCATCGGAAAATGAGCGCGCCAAAACGGACGCGACCGGTTCGCTTATCCCAAGCAAGACTGCGATCCGGCGAGTTAAGCCAGCATCCGCAGCCCGGTGTGACCAGGCAGCCATGGACGTGGGCTGGACTTAGGCGTCCGAGCCTGCCTCCCAGGAATAGGTGCGCGGAAGTTCCGCGGCATCTACGCCCTTACGATCGCCCTTGTGCCACCAATAAAAAATGGGGCTGGCAATGAAGATTGAGGAGAAGGTTCCGGTAAGCACGCCGTAGATGAAGACTTCGCCGTAAAGGCGGACGTCGCCGGCGCCAAAGGCCCAGAGCGAAACGGCGCACAGGAAGACGGTGGAGGAAGTCAGGATCGTACGTGAAAGCGTGCGGTTGATCGCGAAGTGGATCACATCGCGCAAGGAGCGTTCGGGATTATTGCCCAGTTCTTCGCGGATTCGGTCAAAGACGACGATCGTGTCATTCACCGAGTAACCGATGATGAGCAAGATGGCCGCGATGAGCGAGGCGTTGAATTGGCCACCAAAGAAGACGAAGAGAGCGATCGTCATCAGCACGTCGTGGAGCGTGGCAATCATCGCCGCGACCCCGAAGCCCGTCTCGAAGCGAAGCGAGACGTAGATGCCGATGCCAACGAGAGCGAGCACCACGGACCAGATGGCATTATAGCGCAGTTCATTGCTGACGGAGCCACCGACGGCCTCCCGCGAGAGCATGAGTTTTTCGACGGGCAAATCTTTGTCTTTCAGGATTTCAGGCATCTGCGCCTTGATTGCCGTGACGATCTTGGCCAGGTTGGCGAAATCGCCCTTGGACTTATCCTTGGTCAGTTCGGTTTCGACACGGAGTGTCGGTTCGCCGCCGCCCACGGGGATCTGAATCGTCACCGTGGTATCGGAAAGACCTACCGAGTTGGCTAGCTTAAGCACCTTACCGGTATCCACCTTCTGGGCGGAATTGACGGCGAGGAGAGTCGATTCACCGCCACGGAAATCCTTGCCGAAAGCTTCCTTGCCTTTGAAAGCCAGTTCACTGATACCCAAGGCGACGATCACCCACGAGACGATGAACGCGACGCGCGCGAAGTTCAGGAACGGAATCGCCAAATTAGGGCGGAAGACTGGCAAGCCGAAGATTCGCGCCATGACGCCGCGCGACAACGCCAGTTCCTGCAGACCGCGGCAGGTGACCAGCGTCGTGAAGAGCGTGGTAAAGATGCCGAAGGTCAGCGTGATGCCGAAGCCGCGCACCGGGCCCGTCCCCATGAACGTCAGGATCAACGCCACCAGCAAGTGCGTCAAATTGGCGTCGATGATTGTCCAGGTCGCGCGGTTGTAACCTTCACGCAGCGCCAAGGCACGATCCTTACCGAGGGCCGTTTCTTCACGGACGCGCTCGAGAATAAGAATATTCGCATCCACCGCCATGCCGAGCGTCAGCACCAAAGCGGCGACCCCAGGCAGCGTAATCGTGGCATTGAAGTAGGCCATGGCACCCAGCATCAGGAGCAAGTTGAGCACCATGCCGGTGATGGCGATGAAGCCACCCCAGAGGTAGAAGCCCACCATGAAGAAGACCACCAAGCCGACTGCGACCGCGGAGGCCACGACCGATTTAGCTTGGGCGTCCTTCGCCAAGGAGGGACCGACCGAAGTTACATCCTGCGTGATGAGGGGGAATTCCAACGGATTATTGAGCACGTTGGAAAGATTCACCGCTTCTTCACGCGTGAAAGAACCCGTGATGGTCGCGCCCGTACTACGGATGGCCTCGCGGACCGTGGGAGCGGACTGCAATTTGCCGTCGAGGACGATGGCCAATTGACCAATCGAACGTTGATTACCTTCGGCAATCTTGGCGGTGAGGTCGCCGAACTTCTTCGAACCCTCGTCGGTGAACTTCATGTCCACGTAAAAGGAGATGCCGTCGTCAGAACGCCCCGAGGCGGCCTTGATGATCGCACCCGTCGCATCCGCGCGTTTGCGGACATAATAACGGCGGATCGTCACTTGGCCGGAGCGACTATCGACATCGCGCAACAGCAGAACTTCGTAGGTTGAAATGGCCGAACCGGCGCCGCCGAAGCTATCTTCCGGCATCGCCTTCAGCAAATGTTCGCGTTCGGTTTCGGACGGATGCTCGGTGCGGTGAACCTGACGGAATTCGAGTTTGGCCGGTTTCTTCAAAGCATCGATAACGTCGGGATTATTGGCGGCATCTTCTCCGGGAAGCTGGACTTCCAACGAAAGATCGCCGACGGGACGCAAGACCGGCTCGGCTACGCCGAACGAGTTGATGCGTTGCTCCATCACTTGCAGCGCCTGGCTAACCATGGCCGCGTGGGAAACGTTAGCCTTATCCGAAGCCCCCTTCGCGCCAGATTCGGCACCCGTGGGGTCGACCTTCAGCGTAAACGATACCCCACCCTGCAAATCGAGACCGAGCTTGAGACGACCCTGCGAGCGCTGCAAAAGCTGCTTGAGCACCAAGATATTACGCTTCGCCTGATCGGGCTCGCGGACGAATTCGGCTTCCGTGAAGAAGAACGGACGGAGATCGACGCCTTCCTTACGACCGCGCCCTTCACTGATATCGCGCAAAGCTTGGTAATAAGAAACGGATTTCTTTTCAGCTGGGATGGCGGCATC
The DNA here is from genome assembly GCA_026397965.1 of Verrucomicrobiota bacterium. Classification (GTDB taxonomy): domain Bacteria; phylum Verrucomicrobiota; class Verrucomicrobiia; order Opitutales; family UBA953; genus UBA953. The sequence goes on from JAPLTU010000070.1 coordinate 41,567, forward strand.
TTGGTAGGCCTGCACGCGCTCCTTGGCTTCGGTATGGATTTTTGCGAAGTCGGCCTGACTGGCGATGACTTGCGACGGGACAAAACTGTCGAGGGGGGTGGGAGCGAAGGGGTAAAACTCGACCCAGGCCACAGCCAGGGCGATGAGTGAGACCGCAAGCTTCCAGAACCAAGTCCTGGATGACATCATAGAAATAAGGCTTAGGGGTTAGAGATGATTTAGGATTGGACGACCTTAAGGGATTCGTCTTCGGCCTTACCCATCACGGCGGACTTGTGCACGACCATGCGGCCGGATTCGAGTTCGAGCGTGACGCGATCATCTTTAATTGAGACCACCCGCGCGTAGATCCCACCGGCAGCGAGGACTTGATCCCCCACGGCGAGCGAAGATTGCAGCTTTTCGAGCTCTTTTTGGCGTTTGCGCTGAGGGGCAAAGAGCAGAAAATACATGCCTACGAGCAAGAGCCCGTACATGAGCAAAATATTCATGCCGCTGGGACCGTCGGCGGTAGGAGCAGCAGCTGCTTGTGCTAGTTGTTGGAAGACAACAGTTTGGATGGTATTCATTGTGTGTATTGTTTGGAAAGTGTTGGGGCCGAAAGCCTTGAAATGCGAATGAGACACAAAAAGGCAATCCCGATTGGTTTTGATTACCCCCGAAGGGGTGTCACTGTGAATAACTCAATCCATGAGCCAAACCACACCGGAGCCAGTCCAAGGCTCTAACTCCACGCCCGTCAAGCCGCTGACCATGGCGGCGGCCATCGCGGCACTTGGGGTGGTCTTTGGTGATATCGGAACCAGCCCTCTCTACGCTTTTCGGGAATGCTTGCGCAATGGCCTGAATAATGGTGGCACGATCGGTCAGATCGTCGTCCCGGCGGTGTCGATGATCATCTGGTCCCTCATTTGCGTGGTGATGGTGAAATACGTCCTCTTCATCATGGAGGCTAACGAGGACGGCGAAGGGGGCATCATGACCCTGGTCTCCCTGGCCACCAAGAAGGAGAAGGCCGATGACAAGATGGAAGAAGAGCGGACCCACGTCCAAGCCAAGCGCAAGCACCGCAGCGTACTCGTTCTTCTAGGTGTCTTCGGCACTGCCCTGCTCTTCGGCGACGGCGTCATCACCCCGGCAATCTCGGTACTCTCGGCGCTGGAAGGCATCAAGGATGCCAACACGAGCCTGAAGGGACCGTTCTCCGAGCAAACCCTAATCGTCCTTATTCCTGCTATCGCGGTCATCATCCTCGTGGGCATCTTCGCCCTGCAGCGGCGAGGCTCCGGCAAGGTTGGGAGTTATTTCGGCCCCATCACCTTGGTCTGGTTCGCTTGCATCGCTACCACTGGCATCGGCGCCTTAGTCCAGCACCCAGCCCAGGCCTACGCCATCCTCCACGCCTTCAACCCCTTGGAGTCCATCGGCTTCTTCATCGAGCATCCCGGGCTGGCGATGATCATCACCAGCGCGGTCTTTCTCTCGGTCACGGGAGCCGAAGCGCTCTATGCGGACATGGGCCACTTCGGCCAGAAGCCGATCCGAGCCGGCTGGTGCTTTATCGTCTTCCCTGCCCTCATCCTGAACTACCTCGGGCAAGGCGCCTGGGCCCTCGCGCAGCCAGTGGCGACCTTTGCGGTAACTAACGGCGTCGACGGCAAGTCCCAATTTGTCCAAGAGATCAACCCGTTCTTCAACCTGGCCCCGAACTGGGCCCAGATTCCACTCGTCATCATCGCCACGCTGGCCGCGATCATCGCCTCGCAAGCACTCATCGCTGGTGCGTTCTCCACCACGATGCAGGCTATCCAGCTCAACTTCCTGCCTCGGATGCGCATCGAGCAGACTTCGGATGAGGAGTCTGGCCAAATCTATATCCCGATTATCAACTGGTTGCTCATGATTGGCTCCATCACCCTGGTATTGCAGTACAAGTCGTCGCAACACCTCGCCAGCGCCTATGGTATCGCGGTCAGTCTGACGATGTTGGTGACCACCATCCTTTTCGGACAATACCTGCGCCAGCGCTTCAAGATTCCGACCGTCACGGCCTACGTCTTTGTCGCACCGGTCATCCTGCTCGAGGTCGTCTTTGTTGCCTCGAACCTCCCCAAAATCCTGGAAAGTGGCTGGCTGCCACTCACCGCCGGCTTCCTGGTCTACTACATTATGGCCGTCTGGAATAAGGGCCGCCAAGTGATGAAGGAAAAGATGAGCGAAGGCGAAACTTCGGGCGACTTTGAAAACTTTTTGGACAGCGTCGAGGATCGCTTCATCGCCGGCAAACTGAGCCGCGTCAAAGGAACCGCTGTCTACATGACTGGCTCGACCAAGTCGGTGCCGATGGCCCTCGCCCATAATCTCAAGCACAACAAATCCCTGCACGACCACATCATCGTGGTGTCCCTCAAGGTCGACGACGAGCGCGCCATCGTACCTCCGGCCGACCGGATCAGCTTCAACACGCGCGGACCGAAGTTCTGCAAGGTCGAGAGCCACGAGGAGTTTCCGTCGGTCCTCAGCGTGACCGGCAAATTCGGCTTCCGCGAAAAACAGGACGTCTTCCCTGTATTGGAAGCGGCCTATAAGGAATTGGGCATCACGCCCAACTCGATGGAGACCACTTACTTTCTCAGCCGTGAGACCATCGTACGGGCAACGACCGGCTTCTCGCTCAATGCCGTGCAAGAAAAGTTATTTGAGGTCTTGAACCGTAACGCCCTCTCCGCAACGGCCTACTTCAACTTGCCGCCCGGCCGCGTGGTCGAGCTCGGCATGCAGGTCGAGCTCTGAGCGCTAACGGAGCGGGGCTTCGATGCGAAAGACGAAAGCCTGCGTACACGGGTGATTTTCTTCGTCGGCCATCTCGCGCGGGGTCGTAAGCACCCAGGTGCCACCCAGTTGTTCCCAAGGTAGTTTTTCGTCCCATCCGAGAAGCGTGACCTTCGAACCGACGGCTGGATGCAGCACCTGGGAGCGTACCTGTGCGCCGGGCCAACCGAGCGCGATCAGATAAGTCACGCGGCCATCGAGCGACTGCGTAAAACGAAACGCGCCTTCCGCGGCGGGTTCGAAAGCCCGAACCTGTTGCACGGCTTCGGCGTTCACGTCCAACCAAGTCTCGAGGTAGATAAAATTGACGGCCTGCTGATCGGCTCCCGGCGTGATGACGGCGTAAGCATCTTCCGGTGCCTGGCCGGCGACGGCGGCTTCGATCAGATTGACGAGCGCCTCTTCTTTCGTGGCCGGCAGCGAGCGACAAGCCCCCAAGCCGAGTCCTAAGAAAAATAAACCGGCAGCGTAGATCCGGCCAGTCATCGGCTTGCCGAGTCCTTACTTGGCGCCCTTGCTCTTGGCGACCAGGTCGTAAAAGCGATCGAAGAGCACATCCGCGTCGTTCGGCCCAGGTCCGGCCTCCGGGTGATATTGGACCGAGAAGACCGGCTTATCTTTCAAGCGCAAGCCGGAGACCGTGCCGTCGTTGAGATTCAGCTCGGTCACGATGGCTCCGCAGCGCTCAAGTTCGTCGGCCTTGGAGGCGAAACCGTGATTCTGCGCCGTGATCGAAACGCGATCTTCTTCGCTGTTCTTCACGGGCTGATTTCCGCCGCGATGACCGAACTTCAATTTGTAAGTCGAGGCCCCGATGGCGTGGGTGATGATCTGGTGGCCAAGGCAAATGCCAAAAACTGGGTAAGTCTTAATCAGGTCGGCCACCGCCTCGTGGGCGTATTTCAGAGCCGCCGGATCGCCGGGGCCGTTCGAAAGGAAAACGCCATCGGGATTGAAGGCGCGGATTTCGGAGGCGGGCGTGCGGGCGGGGAAGACATGAACGTCAAAGCCTGAGGCCACCAAGCGACGGAAAATGGACGTCTTGGCGCCGAAATCATAAGCGGCGATTTTGTACCGGACCGGACGATTCTTGGGCTTGTTAAGATGCGTGCCCACGACCGTGAAGGCTTCGCAGTCGGCGAGCTTAGGGTCGTAATGATACGGGGCTTTGCAGGTCACCTCTTTGACAAAATCGGCGCCGACCGTACCGGACCAGGCACGGGCGCGCTTCAAGGCTTCTTCGTCCGAAATGCCTTCCGTGGAAAGACAGGCCTTCATGACGCCGGCAACGCGAAGTTTTTTTGTGAGCGCACGCGTATCGACGCCTTCGATGCCAGGAATACCATACTTGGTCAGCCAAGCGCCCAGATCGGTAGTCGCCCGCCAATTGGAAACGATCGGCGAAAGTTCGCGTACCACGAAACCGGCGACATGGGGGCGAGCCGATTCGAGGTCTTCTTCATTGACGCCATAGTTGCCGATCTGCGGCGCCGTCATCGTCACGATTTGTCCGAAATAAGAAGGGTCGGTCAGGATTTCCTGATACCCGGTCATACTCGTATTGAAGACCGCTTCTCCGCAGAGGGTGGCCGAAGCTCCAAACGCCTTGCCCCGAAGAATTGTCCCATCTTCAAGAGCGAGCACAGCGTTGCGATTCATGAGGTCGTTTTGAATGACGGTTCCGCTCCCGTGTGAAGCAAAAAAACACGCGAAATGAAGATAGGTGAAAATTCCCATCGTAGCACCCGGGCGACCCCCCAGGCGGCGGATGGCTGAAAGTCCTTAGAATCCCTTGCTCGGGTCGCCCCCAAGGGGCGCCGACGGACGGGACCGGGGGTCGAAGGTGTCGGCGGCGTAAGGCTTATGAACCTGCCACCCTGCTCGATAGGGAGCCCCGGCTTCCTTAACCTGCTCGGTGATGGCCTTTAGGACCAAAGGATTGGCCCGCTGCGACCATTCCGGGTGCAACCAGACGCTCGGGGCTAACCAAATACCCCCGACCGCCTCGGTCCAGCGGGCGATGGATTGAGGCTCTTCGACAATAAGTTTAACTTCATCAGCGCGAGCCAAAGCGGACGGGCTGGGGAGCTTGGCCCACTTGGGGCTAACGGTCACCCAGCTAAATCCTTCGGCGATGGGATAGGCACCGCAGGTTTCGAGGTGAACTTTGAGTCCGGCCGCCGCCATCGAAGCCAACAAAGGAGCGAGGTCGTGAATGCAAGGCTCGCCACCGGTGAGGACGACAAATTCGGGACGGGAAGCCAAAGCTTCGGCCGCCAGCTCATCGGCCGTGGCCCGGCGAACCTGCTTCGGGACGAATTGCGGATGCCAGGTCGAAGCCGAGTCGCACCAAGTGCATTTGACCGGGCAACCCTGCAAGCGGATGAAAAACGCCTTGCGACCCAAATGCACGCCCTCCCCTTGCCAGCTGAGGAAAGTCTCGTTGACCGGGTAAGCGTCAGCCATGGTCAGGCCTTCGGCTGGTAGCTCGCCTTGTTCTTGGTGTCCTCGTGCAGGATGATCTGTCGGACCCAAGCGCGCCCGCCGGTCTCCTTGCGAACCATCGGATCAAAAGTCTCGAAGAGGAACTGCGCGATGCCTTCGGTGGAGACGGAGTCGATGACGAGCGGACGGAAAAGCTTCGGGTAATCCGTGAGGAGTTTTTCGCGGATCGGGTCTTCCTTGGCAAAGAGACACGCATGGTCGAGGTGGTCGGCGATCCAGGTCTTCAGGAAACCAAGGCCGCCGAAGTCCACGACGAAGCCGCGCTCGTCGAGTTTCTCGCAGCCAAACTCAATCTCGATGCCCCAGTTGTGACCATGCAGAAACGAGCAATGCCCGTCGTGCCGGTGCTGCCGGTGAGCGAACGGGATATCGCGGTAGGTCTTGCTGCAGGTGAACATGGGACAGCCAGCAGATAGGAGGGCGAACGGCCCGGTCGCAAGGAAGATGACGCCCCTGCCCCGAGCAAATCGCCCAAAAGAGGCCTGCCGCATCCTCATACGGCAGGCCTCGAAAGGCGATGAAGCGGACTTCGCTTAGAACGAGTGCGTCAGGCCAAAGGACCAGACATCGGTCGAGTGCACGACATTCACCTCCGCGCCGTTAGGCTTGTCCGCCAGGTTGTTGTTCTTCAACGAACGGCTGTAGTAAACATACGCGCTGGTGTTGGCGGCCAGCTTGTAGGTCAGACCCGCCGCGAGGTGCGTCGAGAACGCGGCGGTCTCGAGATCCTCGGCGTAGGCGGTGTAGCCGGCCGCAGCCATGGTGTTCTTATCGCGAAACTGGCGGAGTGCGGTCGCCTGCAGGGAGAACGCCAGCGGTGAGGCCAGCTCATAGCGAACACCCGCGGTTGCTGTCAGGGTTGCGCCAGGACGGAAGTTCGCGTCGGAGACGACAGCGCCCTGAGCGCCCAGCTGCCAAAAGCACTGCGGGCGATCGCCGTCCGCCGCATAGTCACGGCGCAAACCGAGGATGAGATCCGTCGATCCAGTTCCGGGCTGCAGGTAGCGACGCGAAACGTTCAAAGTCATGTCGTCCGTACCCGTCGGCAGTTTGACTCCAGCGATCACGGTGTAGTCCAACCAGGCAAAGCGTGTCGTCACCGAGATATCGCCCAAACCAACCACCTCCTGGCGGGTATTAACCGGATTGGGAATGGGCACAGTCGGCGCGATATTCGAACGCACGATCCGGTTGATACGCGGCACGGCGATGGACCAAGTCTGACCCGCGAGCTGGGTCTCGATCGTACCCGTGAGAATCTTATGGTAGGCGAGGAAGTGCGCGTGGGCGCCGCTGTTACGTTCGTCTTGATCGATGGTGTCGTAACGGAAGTCGACCGAATAAGCCCCCGGACGGACAGACGAACGGTCGGCGAGATTATCGACGCAGACTTTCACGCAGCCGCAGGGACAGGCCGAAGCTTCAGTGTAAGCGCCGAGAGCGAGAAGGGAGAGCAGAGCGAACCGCGCGGGGCGCTCGGAAAGAGTAGAAATCTTCATGATGAGTGTTTTGCTGATGTCTAGACGCAGGAGTGGCGGCCTGCGCAGGCGACGATGCGCACCGAGTGGGTGCGACTTGGGAAGGATGATGGATGCCACGTGCGAGCCGACTGACCGCAACCCGCAACGGTGATCAGCCGAGCGCTCGCGGCGGTGGCACGGGCACCTCAGCCACGCGTGACACGCTCACCTCATCCGAAGGATGCGTATAATCGCGTCCGGAAAAGAACTTCGCCGCCACGAGCCGGATTTCACCGGTGACCGGGTCGGCCTTGGCCTTCACCTTGGCGACCTCGTCCTTCGCTAACGGGGCCTGCTCCGAATTCTTACGACCTTCCTGGGCGACCTTGCACAACGGACAAGGGGCGTCCTCCAAGGTCTTCGCGACGGCGTCCGCGGCCGTCAGCTCGGTGGCGTTATCGACCGACATCTTCGTCCAAGCCACGACCTGCAGGAGGTCCCACGACAAACCGGACGCGGCCAGCCACGCCACGAGGGCGAGCCAGGCGAAGGGTTTACGAAGACGGCGGAGCA
>JAPLTU010000060.1 GCA_026397965.1 Verrucomicrobiota bacterium
GTCGGCGCCGGCATAGGCGCCGATCCAGCCGTGGCCCGTGGTATCGGCTACAAACTTCGCGTGGAAGATGCGTTGGCGGCCGGTTTTGACGTCAATCGCCGTGACGGCGGAGATGCGATTGCCGGACATTTCCACGCCGGTGGCGTAGTGGCCGAGGAAAAGTGAAATCCCTTTTTCGTTCCGGACGACTTTCTCTTTGAGCTCATCTCCGAAGCTGTCGACACTTCCTGGGCTGTCCATGGCGCGGTCGCCGATTTCTTCGATGATCTCACCGAGGTGAGGGAATTTGCCGCGCGTCGTGCCGCCCATCGCCCAGACGCCGATTTCGGAGCTGCCGTTGCCACCCAACACGAAACGATCTTGGATGAAAGCCACCTTCAGCGATTGCCGGGCAGCGGAAAGGGCCGCGCCCATGCCACCATAACCACCGCCGACGACCACGAGGTCGAAGTCGCCCGCATCTTCGGGTCCGTTGGGGTTGAGTTGTTGCTGGCGGAAAGTGATGAGGGCGGAGCCTTCGGGCGGGTTGAAATTCTTATCTTTGCTGAGGACAATCGCATCGACGCGGCCATCGAAGCCCGTGAGGTCATGCAGGGTGATATTATTATCGCCGGCGTGGAGGGAGATTTTCCCGCCCGCTTGCCAATGCCATTCCGCCCCTTCGGTGCCGAATTCAGTCTCGAGCGGCTGCCCGTTGACGACGATTTGGAAACGTCCGGGTTGGCCAGGGGCCTTCCAGTGCGCGACCCAGTCCTTGGTCCGGGCCCAGATGCGATACTCGCCCGCTTCGGCTACTTTGACGACTCCAGTCGCATCGGTCACGGGTTTGCCGAGCCCGTGGGCTAAAAGGTAAGGGGAGCCCACGATATTGGTGAAGGCCGTGTCGAGTTTCCAGCCGCCCCATTGGGCGAGAGATTCAGCTTCGACGAAGACGGTCGAGGACGTTTGCGCTTGGCCTGAAATGGCAGAAACAAAGGTTAAGCCGAGGGCGAATAGGACGCGGGGGGACATAAGGTATTAGATGCGACTATGGGGGTTAAGTTCCAGCAGGAAAATGGTAGGAGTCGGGCTTAAAGTGCAAAAGTTAGGGGCGAGATACAGGTGGGCTAGATCTCCAGGTACGAGTTCGGAAAGTTTCCTGCGGCTGTCCCTGACCCTTGTCTCGAGGTAGGGGCAGCACCGCGTGCTGCCCAAGTTGTATCTAAAGGTAGGGGCGTCCGTGGGCGGCCGTTTGCCCTGAGATCTGCTAAGCTTGCCCGTCGCAACAGGCCCTGCTGCGAACGGACGCGACGCAGTCGCGCCCCTACCCATTGCATTCCTTGTCAACTGGCCAGCCGGTCAACGGGTCAACTCATGCTGTTTGTTCAGGTCCCAGGTCTCGGCGATCGGGAACCGGGTTCAGGTATTCTGGTACAGGTACGGGTTCGGGAAATATCCTGCGACTGTACCTGTCTCTGCACCAAGGTATCGAAACCTGACCCTGACCCTGGCTCTGCTCCTTGAATTTAAGGTAGGGGCAGCACCGCGTGCTGCCCTAGTAGGTTTGAGCGCCCACGCTCAACCGCGGCTGACCGAGGCGATCAGCCCTATCCGTCTCAATCACTTCTTCTTCTGGCCAGAGAACTGTTGGCGACGGCGTTGCTCCACGGCGTCGATGACGGTATCGATGGTCTCAGCAGAGAGCGATGGATCATTCTCCATGATCGCGGTACGCAAAGTTTTGCGCATGGCTTCGGTCGCCTCTTCGAAATCGGCCTTCATGTCTTTCTTTTCTTGGTCCGAGGCGAATTCGGCTTGTTTACCGAGTTCCATCAAGTGGGCGCGGGCGGCTTTGACTTCCTCCGACGTGCTGAACGTTCGCATGAAGGCGACCCGGATCTTGGCCATGTCTTCGGCGGAGACGCCCTCGACATCAGCGAGCATGTTGCCGCTTTTGTTCTGAAAACGGCTCCCTTTCGATTTTTCAGCTCCAGAACTTTCTTCAGTTTTTGCCGTTTTGCCGAAAGGAGAATTTCCAACGGAGGCCGGTTCGGATGCGACTGCTACTTTTTCAGCCACAGGTGCAGAGGCTTTAGGGCGTAAGATTAAAAACGTAGCGGCGCTGCCAACGGCAGCGGCGAGGAGGAGGGAGAGGATTTGTTTCATGATGCAGATAGATTAAATAAAAACCCCAGTTGCCTGGGGTTAATCGATTTTACTTGGCTTCAGGCTTCGGGGTTTCCTTGGCCTTGTCGCCGAAGGGGAATGGCTTCTGGGGTGTCGCGGTTTTGGCTTCCTTCTTCATGGTGCCGGCCGCCTTCTCGCGTCCTTTCGCTTCCAAGGCGTCCATGACTTTTTCGATGAGCTCGCGCGAGAGCGTGGGGTCGGCTTTGGTCAGCGCGGCCTTGGTGGCTTTATGGAGATCGCCGATGGCGTTTTCAAAATCGCTTCGCATGTCCTTTTTCTCGCTCGCGGAAGCGAACTCAGCGTTCGCCTTTAATTCGGCCAGGCGCTCTTTGGCGGCCTTGATCGCCGGGTCTTGATAGGCCTGGGCGAAGGCGGCCCGAACGCGGACCATGTCTTCTTTGGCGACGCCTTCGATGTCAGGTAGGATGCTGGGAGTGTATCGACCACCGCTCTTTTTGGTGGCGGCCTTGGTGGCGGCGCTATCGGCAGCTGGCAGGCTGACGCACAGCGTGGCCGCAAACAGGAGGGCGAGGAGGGAAGTCTTCATAAGAGGGATAATTATTAAACACCATCGCTAGGATAAAGTTCAAAAAAAGACCCCGGAAATCCGGGGTCTTGTTGGGAGGCGATAATCCGAAGATTATTTAGCCTTCTTCTTCTTGCCCTTTTCTTTGCCTTCGCCCTTGGCCTGCATGGCTTCTTCGACCTTAGCGAGGACGGCTTCGAGGGAAGGATCAGCCTTCAGGATGGCAGCCTTTTCAGCGTCATGGAAAGCCTTACCAGCTTCCATGGCGGCCTTGACGGCAGCTTCCTTGGCGTCGCCTTCGGCGGCCTTGGCTTTTTCGCGAGCGGCTTCAGCAGCAGCTTTGGCATCCTTGACGGCAGGGACTTCCTGGGCGGCCTTACGGGCGTCGCCGAGTTTCTTCATTTCGTCTTCGGACACGCCTGGGACGGAGGCTGGACCTTGTTCGCTTTTGCCTTTTTCGCCTTTAGCAGGCTTGGCTTGAACGACGCCAGCTGCGAGCAGCATGGCGAGGAGGAGGGCGGGGATTTTGAATTTCATGTTTTTTAGTATGGGGGTTCATCTATAAAACCCCGCCTGGCGCCCAAGGTTGCAAAAGATAAAAACTATTTCAGCCGGGGGTGCTGGGCAGTCGGCACAAAAAAAGACCCCGGAAATCCGGGGTCTTGTTGGGAAGAGGTAATCCGAGGATTACTTCTTCTTCTTACCTTTACCGTGGGCTTCTTCGAGGGCCTTGAAGACGGACTCGAGGGAGGCGTCGGCCTTGAGGACGGCAGCCTTGGTGGCTTCCATCACAGCTTTGCCGGCTTCCTTCTTTTCGTCTTCGCTCTTGGCATCCTTGGCTTTGGCCTTGGCGGCGACTACAGCAGCGTCGGACTGGGCGGCTTTGCTGGCGTCGAGGAACTTCTTCCAGTCAGCATCCGAGACGGATTCTGGCTTGCTTGGGCCTTTTTTGCCTTCGCCCTTTTTAGGAGCGTCTGGCTTGCCTTCTGGCTTAGGAGCGTCGGCAGCGATCAGACCCGCGGTAGCGAGCAGAGCGAGGAGGAGGGAGTATTTGATTTTCATCGTATGTTAGTGGGTTGGGATAAGTAAAACCCCTCATTTATCCCGAAGTTGCAATTCTTATCCGATTTCTCGCTATGACAGGCGAGGGGGGTGACAAAAGGGTATTTTAGGGCTATTTATCCCTTAAATGACCCTTATTTTGCATATTCCTCATGCCTCCACCCACCTCCCGGAAGAGACTTTGGGCGATTTTTTGATTAATTCGGCTGAAATCAAGGCCGAGCACCTTCGTCTAACGGATTGGTATACGGATGAACTTTTCGGGCAGGGCTATCCTGCTTCCCACATTATCCAGGCCTCTTGCTCCCGGCTGGTGGTGGATGTGGAACGGTTTCCGGATGACGAGCGTGAGCCCTGCGCCCGGGTCGGAATGGGCGCGACTTATCTCAGGACCAGTGCTCAAAAGATCATGCGAACGCTTTCGCCGGCCCGGCGTGAGGCGTTGATGCAGCAATACTATTGGCCGCATCATGCCCGGCTTGATCAAGCTGTCGCGGAAAGGGTCCGCGCCTTGGGTCATTGTTACATCTTGGACGCGCATTCTTATCCAACCGGCCCTTTGCACGCGCACTTAGGCACGACCCTCACTCCCGAAATCGGCCTGGGCACCGAAGGGAAGCACACCTCTCAGGATTTTCGCGATTTCGCGTCAGGATTTTTTCGGCAACAAGGTTACGAGGTCGGTTTTAATGTGCCCTTCAGCGGTGCGATCGTCCCCCATGCTTTCATTGGCCAAGACTATCGCGTGCAATCGCTGATGGTCGAGGTGCGCCGCGATTTATACCTGGATGAAGCGACGGGCCAGAAACACGATGGGTTTCAACGCGTGCAAGCCACCTTGACCGAATTCCGCCAGAAACTGGTGGCGTGGGTCGCCGCACGCCAAGTTTGAACGGAGCTGGGAAGGCTTATTTTACTGAATGAAAGGCGGCGGCGCTGGCACTGCAGCAGGTGCAGCCGGTGCGGCTGGTGCCGCTGCGGGGGAGGCGGTTGCCGGAGTGATGGTGACGACTCCCGCGGTATTTTCGCCGCTGGCAGGTGTGCCGGCTTTATTCATTTCGGCCTTGATGAAACCAAAGCCTTTTTCGCGGATGGCGCTCAGTTCGGCCATGATGCCTTCTTTTTCGGTATCACTCGCGTCTTTCCACTTCGTTTCCAGTTCGTGGTTGCGCGTATAGAGGTCTTTGAACGCTTGGTTCTGAAAGGCGCTCCGGAAAGCCGCACCGATTTTTTCGCGATCGCCGCCAGCCATTTCCTCGATGAGTTTTTTGCCCTCGGCCCGCCAGTTTTGGAACTTTGATTCCAAAGCTTGCTGCGGGCTGAGGTCTTTGACGAGGTCAGTTGCGCTCAGCTCCGGCTTGATATTTTCTTTGGGATTAAGGTGCAGGCCAGACGCGCTGCGCACGGTGGAAGGCCGGTCGGTCACGTGGTTCGTCGCCGTCGGACCCGCCTTAGGGCTTCGCTCCTTGGGGGCGATGGGTTCAGGGCTGACGAAGCGGGCCACAACGAAGCCGGCTCCCACTACGAGGGCGAAACAAAGGAGGATGAAGGTCCGGTTGGAATGCATGGAGGTAAGATTAATATAACTGATTAAACTCCGCTGCACAGGGGTAAGTTCCGTAAAATTCGCTCATTTCCATGAGCCCTGCCCGCCTGGGCGGGGTGCCTTTCACGCCTTCGGGTTAAACAACATGCCCCACCAGGTCTTGGAGTAGGGGAGGGCGAGGTGATCCATGCGGGCAGCGAGAAAGGCGGCATCGATTTCTTCCTTAGGATGGCCGTCGAGCAGTTTGGCTTCCTCTAGTTCTTTACGGCCGCGCCGGGCGGCATCTTGGATGTAGGTATGCTTCAGGAGGTGCGCGACGGTCAGGCTGCCCGCGAGCAGGCTGAAGCCGGCGATGGCGAAAAGGAATCGGCCGCGGGCGGCCAAGGTCATCACGAATAAAATCGGCCAGGCGTTGCCCCAGAGAATCATGAAAGAATCCCAAGCGGCGAGATTGCCCAACTTGCGGTCGCGGTGTTGCAGGGCATGCCCGGCGAGTCGGGCCGCCCGGGCGACATCAAAGAGTCGGCCTCCGTGATAGACAGCCGGAGAGAGTTTGATCGCTGGCTCGTAAGCTGAATAAAAATCGGTGAAGGCGAACGAAGTTTCGTCCACGCCGACTTCTTCGATCTGACCGCGTAGCAAAATAATCCGTGCCGCTTGGGCGCCCGTGATGCCGCGGACGAGGCGCTTGCCACCGTGTTTTATTTCGAGTTTTTTCAGGCGAACCCATGCCATCCAAGGCAAGGCCCACGCAAATCCGCCGAAGAGGCAGACGACGATCAAGGCCTTGTCGAGAGGATCCATGGCCTTACCGTGGGGGATTCAGGGTTCCCTTCAAGGACTACCTAATTTAGTCTCCGCATAGGGGGGATTAGAGGCGGTGGATTCATCCGAAGGGCGGGGAGGCTTCATTGACCTTCGCTGGGAGGCGGGATTAAATCTTAAACATGAACCTGGACCTCGTCAGAAATTACCTGCTAGGGCTGCAAGATCGCCTCTGCGCGCTCATGGAGGAAGTCGACGGGAAAGCAAAATACCACACGGACGAATGGAAGCGGGCCGAAGGCGGCGGTGGTCGGACGCGCGTCATCGCTGGTGGTACGGTGCTGGAGAAAGGTGGGGTCGCGTTTTCCGATGTGCGTGGGCATGCTTTGCCCCCCTCTGCGACATTGGCGCGCCCGGATCTCGCCGGTAAGGGCTTCCGGGCGATGGGTGTTTCCGTCGTTCATCATCCGCTTAATCCTTATTGTCCGACTTCGCACATGAACGTCCGCTTCTTCTGCACCGACGGTCCTGATCCGGTCTGGTGGTTCGGCGGCGGTTTCGACCTCTCGCCTTATTACGGTTTCGACGAAGATGCGATTTCTTGGCATCAGGCCGCGAAAGCGGCGACGGGTTCGAATTACCTCAAGTTCAAGAAAGGGTGCGACGATTATTTTATCCTGAAGCATCGCGGTGAGGCGCGCGGCATCGGGGGTATTTTTTACGACGATTTCACGGAAGGCGGTTTTGAGAACGCCTTCGCGCTGATGCAGAAAGTAGGGGATGCCTATGGCCCAGCTTACGCTGAAATCCTGGGTCGTCGCAAGGATACCCCTTTTGGGGCGCGCGAAACCGAATGGCATGAAATCCGCCGCGGCCGCTATGTGGAGTTCAACCTCGTTTTCGACCGTGGAACGATCTTCGGCCTGCAATCAGGGGGTCGGACCGAGTCTATCCTGATGTCGCTCCCGCCTCGGGTCCAATGGCGTTATTGCCATCAGCCCGCCGCTGGTACGCCGGAGGAACGACTAATCTCGCATTATTTGAAACCGCAGGATTGGCTGGCGGGGTCCTGATGAATTCCCGCGACCGCTTTCTCGCCGCCCTTCGACGCCAGCCACACGGCCGGGCTCCCGTCTGGATTATGCGGCAAGCGGGTCGCTACCTGCCGGAGTATCGTGCCCTGAAGGCGAAGTCGGATTTCGTGACCATGGTGCGCACGCCTGAGCTGGCGGTCGAGGTGACCCTTCAGCCGCTCCGTCGCTTCCCGCAGCTCGATGCTGCGATTTTGTTTTCGGATATCTTGGTGATTCCAGAAGCCCTAGGCGTTGGTTATCGTTTTCGTGAAGAAGGCGGCATTGCGATGGAGCGCGCCCTGACTTCGCCGGCCGATGTCGCCACGCTAAAACTCGAAGGCTCCGCTGATCGGTTGCAGTATGTTTATGATGCCTTGGCTATCCTGCGTAAAGAACTTGGCTTGAATAAGACCTTACTGGGTTTCGCCGGTTCACCTTGGACGCTCGCCTGTTATCTCGTCGAAGGCGGTGGCTCCGAAACTTTCCCAAAGACCAAGGCTTTATTGAAAGCTGATCCAAAGATGATGCACCGCATTCTTGAGATCTTGACCGACGCCGTCGCGCAGTATCTTACGCGTCAATTCGCCGCCGGCGCCGATGCCATCCAGATTTTTGATAGTTGGGCGGGCGCGCTCACCGGCGCTGATTATGAAGAGTTTTCGCTCCGTTATATTCGTGCGGTACTTGAGCGCCTCCCTGTCGGAGCCCCCGTCATCCTTTACGCTAAGGGCAAGTCCCCGCAGGCCGCCGCGCTCGCGCAGACCGGCGTGCCGTGCCTCGGCGTCGACTGGACACTGCCGCTTTCGCAGGTGCGTCTGCTGGCCGGTCGTCCGATCTGCCTGCAGGGTAATCTCGACCCCGAGTTCATGACTGGCGAGCCTGCCTCGGCCGCGGTCGCGACCAAGGTCGTTCTAGACGACAATGCCGGCGACCCGGGTCATATCTTTAATTTAGGGCATGGCATCACGCCCCAGGCCCGGATCGAGACCTTCCAAGCGGTGGTCGACGCCGTAGTCGCCTCTGGCGTTTGACATCGCCCGCCGTCCTGCCTCTTTTGCTCCCATGTCCCGTAAAGGTATCCTGCTGCTGAATCTTGGTTCGCCGAAGAGCACTTCCGTGCCCGACGTGCGGAACTATCTGCGCGAGTTCTTGAACGATGACCGCGTCATCGATTATCCGGCTCCGTTGCGCTGGCTCTTGCTGGAGGGCATTATCCTCCGGACGCGCCCGAAGAAGAGCGCCGCCGCCTACGCCAGCGTCTGGACCCCTGAGGGCTCACCGTTGGTTGTCACGACCGACAAGCTGCGCGCTAAGTTGGAAAAAGCGACGGGCCTGCCCGTGATCATGGGTATGCGTTATGGTACGCCTTCCTGCGCCGAAGCCGTGGAGAAGGTGGTCGCCGCCGGGATCGACGACCTCTTCGTGATGCCGCAGTATCCGCACTACGCGATGTCCTCGTACGAGACCGTCGTCGTCAAGGTGCAGGAAGAACTCGCCCGTCTTGCACCCGGCCTGAAGTACCACGTCTTGCAGCCTTTCTACAACGACCCAGCTTACATTAACGCCTTGGTCGAGTCTGCCCAGCCTTGGCTCAGTAAGCCATTCGACAAGTTGCTCTTCTCTTATCACGGCCTGCCGGAGCGCCACTTACGAAAAGGCGATCCATCCAAAGCCCATTGTATGAAGATGAAGGACTGCTGTTCCCATTACAGCCCCTGCCAGGCGACCTGCTATCGTCACCAATGCGTCGAGATGACGCGCCTGTTCGTGGCCGCCGCTGGTTTGAAAGAATCGCAATACGAACTCTCGTTCCAGTCTCGTCTGGCCGGGGAAAAGTGGGTTTCACCTTACACCGACAAACGCCTCGAAGCCCTGCCGCCCGAGGGGACCAAGAACCTCTTGGTCATGTGTCCTGCCTTTACCTCTGATTGCCTCGAGACGCTCGAGGAAATTCGCGAAGAAGGTAAGGAGACCTTCATCCATGCCGGCGGCGAGCACTTCGCGCAGATCCCTTGCCTCAACGATTCCGATATCTACGTGAAGTATCTCGTGAATCGCGTGAATCATTGGAAGCCGGATCATCGCTGAGCGGGCTGAATGTAACGGATGCAGGTTGACCAGTGGACCAGTGGGCCAGTGGTCCAGGAAGATGCCGTCACTCGCTGCTGACGCTGCCTTGGGTAGGGCGGGCTCTCCGAGCCCGCCGTTAGGCCGACCGACAGCCGTAGCTCACGAGGCTAACGGACAGCTCGGAGCGCCGTCCCTACCCGAGGCATTGAAACCTGTCCCTGGCCCTGTCCCTCAGTTAGGCGCTGCCTAACCGATAATCTTCTTATACGGCTCGCCTTCGTTCTGCGTTGGGCGTTCCGGGCGGCCTTTATAGCGATAAGTGAGGCCCATATTATCGATACCCAATAGCCAGAGGATGGTCGCGTGCAAGTCGTGCACGTGGAGAGGGTTCTCGACCGCGCGCAGGCCGAGGTCGTCGGTGCTGCCAATGGTCTGGCCGCCTTTGACGCCGCCGCCGGCCATCCACATGGTGAAGCCGGTGGGGTTGTGGTCGCGACCGTCGCCTTTTTCGGACATCGGGGTGCGACCAAATTCGCCGCCCCAGACGACAAGCGTATCTTCGAGTAGGCCACGGGACTTGAGATCCTTGAGCAGGCCGGCCACAGGCTTATCCATCGAGGCGCAGAGGCCCGCATGATTTGATTCGATCTTGGCGTGGGCGTCCCACTTCGAGCCGGCGCCGTGGTAGATTTGCACAAAGCGAACGCCCTGTTCGACCATGCGGCGCGAGAGTAGGCAGAGTCGGCCCATGCCTTCGGTGGTCTTGTCGTCGAGCCCGTAAAGTTTGCGCGTGGCTTCCGTCTCGCCGGTCAGATCGACCACGCCGGGGGCTTCGGCCTGCATACGTGCGGCCATTTCATAGCTGGCCAGACGGGCTCCGAGTTCGGAGCGGTCGGGGTAGCGGGCCGCGAAGTCTTTATTCACGCTGTTGATCAGCTGCAGCTTTGATTTCTGCAAGTCAGCGCTGACGGCCTCAGGCGTGTTCAGATTAGGAATCGGCTCGGAGCCGCCGGAGATGCGTACGCCTTGGAATCCAGCTGGCATGAAGCCGGCGCCCCAGTTGCGCGGCCCGTTGATGACGGTATTCTGGTTGTCCTGCATCACGATAAACGAGGGCAGATTATTGTTCTCGGAGCCGATGCCGTAGTTGATCCAGGAGCCGAGCGAAGGCTTGCCCGCGAGGATCGAACCGGTGTTCATCTGGCAGACACCGGCGGAATGGTTGATGCCGTCGGCCTTGCAGGAGCGGATGACCGCGAGGTCGTCGGAGCAGGATGCGATGTGCGGGATCCAGTCGGAGAACCATTGGCCGGATTGTCCGTGTTGCTTCCAGGCACGTTTAGAAGCGAGTAAGGGCGACTTCGATTCGCCCATCGCGGTGATGACAGAACCAAAGCTATCGGGCAGGCGCTGCCCCGCGAGTTTGTTAAGCAGCGGCTTGGGATCGTAGAGATCCATCTGCGACGGTCCGCCTTCCATGAAGAGGAAAATCACGCTCTTGGCGCGTGGTTTGATGAGGCCGACGCCGGGTTGCAGAGGTGTCCCGTGAGCGGGGACGACGATGTCCTTCGCGAGTAAATCACTGAAGGCCATGGCACCGAGGCCGAGGCCGGCGCTGAAGAGGAAGTCGCGACGAGAGGAAGTCGCTTCGACGCGGTGGCAGCGGGGATCGTTCATTCGACGTAGAGGAATTCGGAGGAGTTGAGCAGGGCGTGGCAAAGCGCAGCCAGCGGCGCCATGGCGATCTTGGCTTCGGGGGCGGCGGTCTTCGTCTCGCTGACGACTAGGTCGCGGCCTTTGCCGGAAGAGTCGCTCATCGTACCGGTCTTGGTTTCGAAGCGCCAGAAGCCAAGAGTGCTCGGCTTGATGTCCTCGTTGGCGTAGAGAAGTCCTTGGTCATCGAGTGCACCCGTGCTTAAGCGGAGGTCGTCGATCACACCATGGAAAGAGCTTTCGCGATCAGCGCCTTTGCCGCCCAGCTGGATGGATTGGGTCGCGGTACGCACGCCGATGAGACTGGTGGCCACACGGTCATGCAGCAGGGGTTCGTCGTCGTTCGCGAGGTCCTTGAGCGTGAAGGTCACTTCCCCGGGGCCAATCTTGTCCGCATAACGTATGGCCGCGGCGACATAGTAGGGTTTGTTCAGCTCGATCCGCAGGTTCGAGAAATGAACGGCTTCGCCGGAGGTGCCGCCATGGAGGGGGCCGTAAGCCTGGAGTACAAGGACGCGCGGCGCGCGGCGCGATTTCTGACCGGTCACTCCAAACTGCCAGTACCCGTCGGTCTTCCCTTTGCCGACTTGGGCGGCAATAACGCGCACGGCACCCGTGTCACTCACCGTGCGGGGGACGATGACGGCTTCGATGGTGAAGCCTTGGGCGAGATCAGCCTCCGTCGCTCCGGGGGCGATGAATGGCTTGCGGTGGCCGGCGTCGAGGTGGGCTCCTTGTCCGTCGCGGAACGGGACCTTCTCGGGCAGGAAATCATTGGCGACGGCGGCGGCCACGGATGAAGAGTTTTTCTGAGAGCGGACTTCCTTCAGAAAGTCTGCGGCTCGGCCGGCCTCGGTCGCGCTAGGCGAACGGGCGTAAAGCACCTGATACAAAAGGCGAACTTGGGCGGGTTCGTCATTAGGAACTTCCTTGGCGATACGCGTAGCGAGAATTTCGCTACGCTTGAGCATGAAGGGGCTATTGAGCAGGAGAAGTGACTGAATCGGGGTCGTGGTCACGTCACGGGACGAGGCACTGCTGAACCACTGAGGCGCGTCGAAGATATCGGCGAGCGGGTCGCGGTTGTTGCGCATGATGCGCGTAAAGATACTGCGGACGGGCTCGCCGTAGACGACGCTCGGTCCGGCTTGCTTGTCCTGCTTAAGGTCGCCGCAGGCCGAGAAAATCGCGTCGCGGATCTGCTCCGCTTCCAGTCGCTGGGGTTGAAATCTCCAGAGCAGGGCGTTCTGCGGATCCTTGAGTTGTCCGTCCTTGGGCGAGGGGTGTTGCGAAGAGCGACGATAGGCGGCGCTTGTTAGAATGAGCCGGTGGATAGCCTTTTGATCCCAACCCTTGTCCATGAATTCGGCGGAAAGCCAGTCGAGTAGTTCGGGGTGAGAGGGCGGTTCGCCGAGTCGGCCGAAGTCACTGGCGTAGGGTGCGAGTCCGCGACGGAAGCTGAGTTGCCAGAGGCGGTTCATCGCGAGACGAGCGGTGAAGGGGTTGGCCTTGTCCGTCAGCCAGCGGGCGAGCGTTGCACGACGGCCAGTGGAGGTCCCGTCAGCGGGTGGCGTGATGACGGCCGGTGCGGCGGGATACTGGGTGCTAAGGACGGTGAGAAAAGCGGGTGGAACGACGGTATTCTTCTTGGGGATCACCGCGTCGAGTCCTTGGGATCCAGTTTCGCGGATGGTGAGAACGTAGGGCGGATCTTCCGGCTTCTGCTTTTCGTGTTCGGCCAGCTTACGCTTCAGGTCGGCATGTTTCACACTATCCTCTCCCTTGATGAAGCGGTCGAGGCGGGCAAATTCGTAGTCGACCTGGCGCCAAGCGAGGGCGGCGATCTGTTGTTCGTAGGGAGTGCGTTGCGCTTCGGGTTTGCGGATCATGTCTTGCACATCGTCCGGGAACATATCCACCGCCTTCTTAGTGGCGTCACCGCGGTATTTTTTTTCGAGGGCGGCGATCTCGTCGCGGATGGTCTGACTCTCCTTTTCCCAGGTTGCCAGTTGGCTGGCATGTTCGCTGGCTACCTTCGCCGTCCACGCCGGGCGGTTCTCGACGGGCACGGTGTTGTTGAAGAAGCTGCGCAACGCGAAGTAGTCGCGTTGCAGAATCGGGTCGAACTTATGATCGTGGCAGCGGGCGCACTGCATGCCGGCACCGAGGAAGACGTCGCCGGTGGTGTCGGTCAGGTCGTTCAGGATGTTCTCCCATTGGCCGCGGGCGTCGCGGTTGTTATATTCGTAAATCCAATGCCGGAGGTAGCCGAGGGCGGTGAGCGCATCGGGGTCTCCTGGAAAGAGTTCGTCGCCGGCGAGCTGTTCCTGGACGAAGCGATCGTAAGGCTTGTTATCGTTATAGGCCTTGATGACGTAGTCGCGGTAACGCCAAGCGGTCGGGCGAAAATCATCGATGCGGAAGCCGTCGCTGTCGGCATAGCGAACGAGGTCGAGCCACGCGCGGGCCATGCGTTGCCCATAGGCGGGTGAAGCCAAGAGACGGTCGACGAGTTTCTCGTACGCCAAGGGGTCGGCGGACTTGACGAAGGCGTCGACATCTTCGGGCGTAGGCGGCAGGCCAGTGGCGTCGAAGGTGACACGACGGATGAGGACTCCGCGCTCGGCTTCGCCGGAAGGGGTCAGGCCATCCTTGGCGAGACGGGCGTCGATGAAGCGATCGATCGGATGGGTGGACTTACCGGCGGGAAGCTTGGGACGCTGGACAGCTTGATACGCCCACCAGTTTTTTTCCTTCGCCCCGATGGTGCCGGGCAGGTAACGACCGGCGACCAAAGCTTTGGTCCGGCTCTGGGGCCAAGTCGCGCCGGCTTTCACCCAATCTTGAAGGAGAGTGACTTCGTCCTTCGTCAGACGATCGCCTTTGGGTGGCATCATCTTCTCCGGGTCGGTTTCGAGAATGTTCTGAAGGAAGAGGCTCTTGACTGGATCGCCCGGTATGAGAGCCGCGCCGCCGTCGCCGCCGGTGGTTAGGCCGGCGAGGCTGTCCATGACCAGTCCACCCTTGTTCTTGCCCGAAGCGTGGCTGTGGCATTTGAAACATCGAGAATCCAGGAGGGCGACCGCTTTTTCCGCCTGCGCATCGTCGGCCGCCAGCAGGGGGCTGACAGCTGAGGCCAGCAGGCAGAAGCCAGAGAGGGTGAACGGTCGCAAAGACATCGGAAGACCCTCTAATTGAGGGGTGCAGACTGAGACTGCAAGCCGAGGCGAAAGGTTCCCCTGAACTCAGCGGATAGGCTTCATACCCCAGACTCCGACCATGGCGTCCGCCTTCTGGGGGTCGGGGGTCAGGACCAGCTCGAAACGACTACTGTCTCGGGAATAAACGACGTAGGTAATGGTGCTGACTTCTTTCACCTCCGCGCCGGCGACTTGGCGGGCCTGAGCCTTGAAGGCGTCAAGGTCGGCGGAGGGAAATTTGAACGTTCCCGTACCGGTGTTGGCATCAAGGTTATGGGTCTCCGAGATGTCGGTGCTGCCGGAGGGCAGGAGCTCAGGCACCCATCCTCGTTCGATTTCACCGGCGAGGCGGGCGGCCGGGAGGTTTGCGTAATAAGAGGATTGTATATCCGGGTCTAAGCTTCCAATAGCCTTGAAGGCGATGAACGCGATGATGAAGGTGCCTAAGGCCAACAGGATTAGACCGCCGATGCTTAGGAACTTATCGCGAGTTGCTTTATTCATCGGTGGGCTTGTTTCCACTTGGGAAAATCCTGGGCGAGGAGGCTCACAGGCCATTCGCCATACCAGCCGTACCCGTTACGCCGTTCATAGCCGATCTCGGCAATCGTGGCCTTAGGCTTGCCGTCGCGGTCGCAGAAATAGGGGAGTCCGGTCTTTAGGTCATAATAACGAGCCAAGATTGGTGGGGCTTTCGGATCGGGCACGGTGACCAAGTTCTTGCCGGTCGGGGAATTCTTGTCATCGAGATTATCAAGACGGACGCCAGTGATTTTATGGGCCTCGAGCCAGGCGATGGAGCCCTCGATGGCGGCCTTGATTTCAGCGGTGGGCTTTTCAAGGCTCATCAGTAGGCGGATTATGCCGACGGATTCAGCTCCGCAGAAAGAGGGTAACTCGTAGGTACGGGCACCGGCTGGGGCGAGCGTCACTTCGTGGTGTTGCTGACACCAGACGGTGGGTTTGCCGTCCACGATAATCTGGCATTTCAATATGCAGGCCACGCCTTTGGCGAAGGCTTCACGGGCCGCGACTTTTTGTTTTTCATCGACGAAGCCATAGCGTTGTTCGGTGGCGACTTCTCGGAGAAAATTCATGAGGCGTACCATTGCGCCGTCGTTGAAGGTGATATGTTGGTTGTAAGTCCCGCTGAGCGGGAAGTATTGGGGCCAGCCGCCGTTCGGGTATTGCGCCACCAAGATGTGCGCGAAACCGCGGGCAAAGGCTTCGCGGTATTTTATTTCGTGAGTGGCGTTGAAGCTTCGGGCCAAAAACCGCAGCTCGTCCGTGGTAGCGCTGTTATCGAAAGTGCCTTTCAGGGTTTTAGGGTCGCCTTTGAAAGGCTCGCTGACCGTGTCGATGTTCTTCGGCCAGCCACCGACTTCGGCTTGATAGGAAAGGATGACGTCGGCCATATGCCGTCCTTCGGCACTGGCATACCACGCATCGGTTTTCTTGAGAAAATGAACGGCCTTTTCGGCGGCGCGACCGTGACAGGTGATGAGAACGGCCAAGAAAAGCAGGGCGGGGCGCATGGAAAGCAGAGGGGTAGGAATAGGGGTAGGGTAAGGGTGAACGGTGTAAACGACAGAAAGTGACTTTGGCTGTTGCGGTTGTCTTATTCGGATTATTCGGCTCATGTCAGGGGGTGCCGTCGCCGCTCACGCTCATCCTCGCCTCCGCTTCGCCCCGACGCACGGAACTGCTCCGCGAAGCGGACATCCCACATCGCGTCGTGGTCGCCGCGGTGACGGAGCACGAGGACCCCACGACCGACCCCGCGCTGATGGTCTTACACAACGCCCGCCTAAAGGCCGCGGCGGTCTCTCGACTGCATCCCGAGGCGCTGGTCTTAGGGGCGGATACGACGGTCGCGCTCGGCGAGCGGGCCTTGAATAAGCCGGCTAACTTAGCGGAAGCCCGCGCGATGTTACGGAGTCTCTCCGGCCGCGAACATACCGTCCATACGGGCGTCTGTCTGTTCTGTCCGACGCTTGGTCTTGATGAGGTGCATGATGTCACGGCTTGGGTTAAGTTCAAAACCCTCACCGAGGATGATATCACCCTTTATCAGGCTTTGGTGAACACTTTAGATAAGGCCGGCGCCTATGGTATTCAGGAGGGCAAGGAGATCATTATCGAATCCTTCCAAGCGCCGATTTCAACAATCATGGGTCTGCCGGTAGAGTTTGTAAAAGCAAGGCTGGTAACGTTGGGCCTCTTAGAAAGGCTGAACTCATGAGATGCTTCTGCCTGCTGTTTGCATCGGTGTTATTAGCCGAAACGCCCCTTCGGGTGAAAGGCGACGCGGAGTTGGCTGGTCAGCTTGGTGGTAAGCCGATCGTCATCCGCACGACGGACCGTCTGGCCGGCGCCATTGATTCGATAAAATGGGATGGGGTCGAATTCATCGACTCCCATGACCATGGACGGCAGCTGCAATCGGCGCTCAATGCCGATGTCGACGGGGTCTTTAATATCGAATGTTATAACCCGACCGAAGCGGGTTCGGTGGTCGATGCGCTCGGCCCGAAGTCGACCAGCGAACTACTGGCGCTAACGATCAAGGATGGCGTATTATCCACGCGGACCCGGATGGCTTACTGGCTCGCGCCAGGGATGAAGTCCCACGGACAGTTAGCCCAGAATCGCGCTTTGGTTTCGAACCATCTTCTTACCAAACAGGTCCGCATCGGGCGGGCCGGCATGGATCATGTGCTCGATTACAAGGTCACGTTCAACGTGCCGGCCGATCGTCCGCATAAGGTCCTTCAATTCGAAGCCTTGACGGCTTATATGCCCGCGACTTTCAGCCGCGAACTGAGGTTCGATGCGAAGACCTCGGCCTTGGTCGCTTTGCCCCGGGCCGACGGTGAGATCCGTGATCCGGTCGTGCTGGCGACGACTTCCGGTTCCCATGCTATGGGGATTTTTACGCCGGATAAGGTGCCCCGCGGTCAGCCGCCGGTCGGCTATGGTCGCTTCAGTTTCGCGGCCGACCAGGTCGTGAAGTGGAATTGCGTCTTCCGGCTCGATCAAGCGGAGCCGCTCCGCGCCGGAGATTATTCTTATCAGTTATATGTGGTTTTAGGCTCCCAGGAAGATTGTCGGGCGGCCTTGGCGGCGTTGACGAAAGAGTTCGCGGGCCGATAATCCTATTTTCCGACGCTTGAAGTCCGGGGCGGGGTGCATAGGTTCGATCTCGTGCGTGACGACCAGCCCGTTGATCTTCATGCCGCCTTCCTTGCGGCCGGGATTTCTTTGTGCCTGCACCTCGTTTTGATCTGGCTCTTGCCGCCCGTCTTTCACCCTCCGGTCTCGGTGGTGCATCCTGTCCAGATCTTGACGGCCCCCGTTCCCTTTGCCGAAACCCGGCTGCCGCCAGTCCTACGTTATGCGGAGACCAATAGCGCGGCCAATCGTGCCCAGCCTTTGGTCGCTCCCTTTGTCGCGTCGCGTAACCAAGTCGCCGCTCAGCCCGTGCCCGAAAAGACGCCGACCAAATCATCCTTACCAAAATCACTTGGGACCGAGAATACGATTCGGGTGGCCCAAGGTAAACCACGTTCGATTGATTCTCCCGAATCGGTTTCGGCGGAAGGGCAGGCCGGGACGGCTTCGGCCGCGGTCGGCCCCATGCCTGGCAAACCCGTCGAGGCCAAGCCGCTCGCTCCACCCTCCGCGGCACCGCGCGACCCGGAGCGGCCCAAGGCCACCGTGTCCTCGGGTACAACGGGCCTGATTTTGAA
>JAPLTU010000057.1 GCA_026397965.1 Verrucomicrobiota bacterium
GGTGGAATCTTGTCCGCGGCGCGAACCGTGAGCTCTTAGGTTACGTGGTCCGCTCTTCCCCCTCCGGAGATGAGTTTTCAGGCTACGCCGGCCCGACCGAAACCCTGATTGCCATCGAGCCGGACGCCTTGACCCTGCGCAAGATCATCCTCCGGGAAAGTTATGATACCACGCGCTACGTCGACATCGTCAAAGAAGATGAGATTTATCTCAAACAACTGACGAAATGGAACGTGCGGGAATGGCCGAGTCTCAACTTCGGCAAAGAAAAAATCGAAGGCGTGGCGGGCGCGACGCTGACCAGCTCCGCCATCGCGTTCGGCCTCCAACGCCGTTTCGCCGATGATGCTAAACACCTCGCGCTCCAAAAAAGTTCCTGGCAAGACTACGCCAAATCCATCGCCCTCTGGTTTTTCTTGGTCGGCACCCTCGCGATGACCTTCACCCCACTGCACGGTCGCCCGAAGGTCCGAATCGTCTGGCAAATCCTGCTCGTCGGCGGCCTGGGCCTCTGGCTGGGCCAGTTGCTTTCGCTGGGGATGTTCGCCGGTTGGGCCCGACATGGCCTGCCTTGGTCGCAAGGCACGGGCCTGCTGATATTAGGAGCCATGGCATTGCTCATACCTTGGACCACCCGGCGGCAGCTCTACTGCCATCACGCCTGCCCCCATGGGGCCGCCCAAGAGCTGCTGGGGGGCTTTCGGAGGCTGCATTGGCGTCTCCCGGCCTCTTGGCATAGCCTGCTGGGCAAACTGCCCGCCATCAGCCTCGGCGCGGCCTTTCTGGCGGCTCTGCTCTGGCCCCGCTGGAGCCCCAACCCGATCGAGCCCTTCGATGCCTGGATCCTCGGCACCGCCGTAGCCGTCCCCCTCGCGCTGGCAGTCGTCGGGCTCATTGCCTCGATTTTCATCCCCCAAGCTTATTGCAAATACGGGTGCCCGACCGGTGCGCTCCTCAAATTCGTCCGTTCCAATAACCAACTCGAGACTTGGTCGCGACGCGATTACGCGGCGCTCGGTCTGCTCTGCGGCGGCGCTCTGATCGTCTTCGGGCGCCCGCTGTTGACTCCGTCCGCGGCCACGGCCGGCGAAGGCTTACCTATCACCGAAATGCATGGCGGGGCCTTTGGGACGACTTGGACGGTCAAGATACGCGGGACGGGCTTCGCGGCCGACCTCCTCAAGCGCGACATTGAAAGTGAGGTCAATCGCATCGAGTCATCCCTTTCCCATTGGCGTAAAACTTCCGTCACCTCTGATTTCAATCAGCTCGAATCCACCCAGCCCATGGGGATCAATCAGGAGTTAGCCAAACTTGTGGCCTTTACTCAGAAACTGAGCGAAGCCACCGACGGCGCTTACGATATCACCGTCGCACCCCTGGTCTCAGCTTGGGGTTATGGTCCGGCGGGATCAAACCTACCCTCGCCTTCCCCGGAAAAAATCAGCCAGCTGCTCAGGCAAGTCGGGTGGGAAAAATTAACCTTAGACCTACCGGCTCTGACCTTACGCAAGAGCGACGAAAGACTCTCGCTCGACCTCGGTTCGGTGCTGCAAGGCTATACTGATGATCGTATCGCTGTGCTTTTACATCAACAAGGCCATCACGACTTCCTGATCGAAGTTGGCGGCGAACTTCTGGCCTCCGGCAGTTGGCATGTCGGCATCGAAGATCCCTTCAATCCGCGCGGCCTTTTGGAGAAACTCGTACTGAAAGACCAAGCCTTGTCACCGTCGGGACTTTATCGGGCCAAACGTCTGGCCGAAGGTAAAAGCATCTCCCACATTATTTCGCCCAAGACCGGTTACCCCGTCGAACCGACGATTGAAATGTGCTGCGTATTTCATCGTAATTGCTTGGAAGCGGACGGCTGGGCCACCGCCTTGATGGCGGTAGGTTTCGACGAGGCCAAAAAATTGGCCGAGAATAATCGCCTGAGAGTCATTTTGGTCGCCCCGGATAAAAGCGTCTGGAGATCTTCAGAAATAAAATAAAACCGGTCTTAACCAATTTTCCGGTCCCCGGTTTTCCTTGGAGTTTAGTTCTTCTGTCTTGTGGTAGGGGCGCGACTGCGTCGCGTCCGTTCGCAGAGAAATCATGGATGAGCCGGGCAAGCTATCCCGATCCTACATAATCGGTCCTCCCACGGACGCCACGCAGTGGCGCCCCTACCTATAGAGTCAGGCGGATGCAATGTCATCGCATCCCTACGTAGAGACCCACCCTAATAAACAAAAAGGGCGGCCGTAAGCCGCCCTTCTCTTTTTTCTCAGCCGGGTAGCTTAGACCTTCTTTTGCTTCTGCTTGCGGCGACGAATCGCAGCGGCGGCCAAGGCCAGCGCGCCGATCATCAGGCCATAAGTCGAAGGCTCAGGCACCGCGGTCAGGGTCATGTCGCCGGTGCCCGAATTATAAGACATCGACCAGAGGCTATTATGGATTCCGGTGCTATCCGAGGTCGTGAAGGCCGAAGTATCATAGGCGAAGTAATCGGCGATGTTCACACTATAACCAGAGTTAAAGGTAATGCTGCCGACATTACCGAAGAGGAAGGTCTTGATATCGTCCTTACTCCAGTTGATCGCATCCCCCGATACGGTATCGGCGAACAAGTGCAACGAGGTCACATTAATCAAGATCCGGCCAGAGCTATTGCTGATTGCGGAGAGATCAAAATTGTTGGTAACAACGATTTTGTCCCAG
Source organism: Verrucomicrobiota bacterium (assembly GCA_026397965.1). Lineage (GTDB taxonomy): Bacteria > Verrucomicrobiota > Verrucomicrobiia > Opitutales > UBA953 > UBA953. The sequence continues at coordinate 2,704 of JAPLTU010000057.1, forward strand.
CCCGTGCCAGCAACGGCAATATTTGAGGCATCGTGGACCTGCCAGTTCATGGTGGAGCCACTGCTTGCCACCAGATTGGTCATCGTCAAAGTCCCGGGCGAATTGCCAGGCGAAAGCACCGCACCCGTATCAAGGGTGACGTTAGCGACGGAACCGACGCCACCCAAGGTGCCGCCCGTAGCGACGCTCACGTTATTACCCACGTTGGAGTTCACGACCAAGGTGCCGGTATTATTCACGTTCACCGCGACATGGGTGCCATCGCCCAAGGCGGTGTTGTGTGTAACGGTAACCCAGCCCGCATTCACGTTGAAGATGCCGCTGAAATCGTTGCGTGCAGCCAAAGTCAACGCCCCGGTGCCCACTTTATTGATAGTGGCGGAACCCGCCCCGTTGAAGATCACGGAAGAGTTGAAGGTCGTGGTCGTGGCCGCTTGGAAATCGAGCGAAACCGTACTACCGTTAGCAACATGCAAGCGCGCGGAAAGGTCGTCGGTATTACCCGCCAACCAGCGCAAGGTCGTGGTGTTTTGCAACGTGATATCGTTGGAGGAAACCGCCAACAGGCGACCCAAGGAGCCGGCGGCAAAGCCCAAGACGCCCGCATTCACGTCGACCGCGGCTTCATCTTTGAGCATCGCCCCGGAGCCGGCCATGACCCAAAGACCGGTGCCGTTCTTGACGAGCTTGCTGAGCAGATGATCAGAGGCGCTTTCGGTCTCGAAGAGCGAAGGCGCGAAACTGTTCTCGATGGTCGTCGGATTGGTGTCGCCCGAGAACGTCAAAGTACGGTTGAGGCCGGTGGTGTTCGCGAAATCGATCTTCACGGCATTATCGAAGATTAAGGCGCCGGTACCGCCATTCTTGATTTCGCCGCCGTTATCCGCGATGGTCAGACCGCGTTCCGACGTTTCACCAGCGCCCACGTATTCGATTTTTCCGCCCTGGAAGATGAGCTTATCGACAGCGGTGTTGGCGGCACTGGAGACATTACCCATGCGACCGACGCCGCCGGCCTTAAGGAAATTATCGGTCTGTAAGGTGCCCGAAGCCATGATCGTGGCTCCCGTGTAACTATTATTACCCGTCAGCGTCAGGACATTGGTAGAGGCCTGAGTCAACGAACCCGTACCGGAGATATTGTTATCCAAGGCGTAGGCATCGCTGCGCTTAATCACCAGGCTCGCGTTGTTCAGGTAGACGATCGGAACCGGCAGGCCGGACGAGATGTCATTCGCCGGACCTAACGTACCCGTCGAGGTATTATTGCCGACCTGGAGGACGCCTTGGGTAATGATGACGCCACCGGTGTGCTGATTATCTCCAGTGAGAGTCATCGTACCAGGGCCCTGCTTCTCATACTTGGTTACGATTTCACCGGCACCAGAGTTGACGAAATAACCGGAGACGAGAAGCGTCTTGCCGGTGTCGACGGTAATGTTGCGGCTTACGCCGTTGGTATTCACCAAAGTAGCCGAGATTTCAGAATTATCCGTGACCGAGACATTGCCGCCTAACTCGAACGACCAAGTCGTGGACGTAGCCTCATTACGCATCAGGCCGCCATTAAAAGTCAGGGCACCCAGGTACATCGTATCATTACTCGCATCGACGATACCGCCATTGATGGTCATCGGGATACCCGCACCCGTGGCGCCGACCGCAGCACTCGCCGTCTGCGTGAAGAGCCCGGCAGCCTGAACGGTGATGCGAGAAGGTTTGATCAGGGCTTGATACTGAGCCGCCCGTAAAGTGCCGGCCTCGACTACGACCGTGCCCGCAAAGAAGGCGTTCGCGTAGGTCAGGTCGGTAACCCCGCTACCGATTTGCTTGAACTCGCCGGTACCCTTAATCTCGTTGAAGAGATTGAAAGGCGAGACCAGCAAGTCGCTGCGGTTGACGCTGAACGTGGCGCCGAGCGAGATATTAACATAGTGGGCGTTACCAATATCGCCGATGGTTGCACCAGCCCCCGCCTGCAAGGTACCTTGCTTGACGTTGATGGGACCAAAGAAATCGGAAGTCTGGCTATCAGCCGTGAGGATGGTCTTACCGCCGAGTCCATCCTGATTGAAAGTACCGCCGCCGGCCAAGGGGTTCACGAAGATGAGTTCATTCGTGCGGACGACATCGACCGAAGCACTGGAGCTGATATCGACGATGCCTAAGCCGAACGAGCCATTACTGGCGAGTTCGATGATGCCGGCTTGGATTGAGGTAAGGCCGGAATGGATGCTGTCTCCGGTCAAAGTGAGCTTACCTGGGCCAACTTTTGTGACGGCTAAGAGGCTCAGAGGTGTCGCAAGGTTCTGAGCGTTGTCCGCAAAGGCGCCCCCAAAGGTGTAGGAATCATCCAGCTGGGTCGCCGCGGCATTACCGAGCGTCAGGGTGATCGAAGCGTTCGCGGAATTGGTCACGAAACCATTACCGGCCAACTTATAACTTGTCTGGTCAAAGCCGTTGAGATCGTAACCGGCGCCAGCATCCACCGTCAGGAGCGATGAAGCGGAAAGCAGGCTACCGACTCCTTGGCGAAGCAGACCACCCGAGACACGGAGACCGGCGCCGTTCAAAGAGTTGCTGGCCGAGTTAAGGAGCAAAGTCCCCTTCCCTGCCTTGACCAAAGCGTTGCCAGAAGCACTGGCCGTACTGACTACGGCACCGGAAATCGTCGCGGTGACGGCGGCGCTATCGACGCTGATGGTACGGGTCGACGAACCCAAGGTCACCGTACCGGCCAGCTTCAAGTTATTGACTTCGTTCGTGCCGCCGAAACTGAAATCCCCATTGACGGTGACGGGATTGGACAAGACGCGGACCGGAGAATTACTCAGGATCGAAGTACCGTTGCCGATGATCAAGTTGCCCAAGCCCACGGGACCAGCGGTGATGGTGGAACCGCTCAGCGTTGCGTTGACCCCGAGCAAGAGACTGCCGCCGGCCAAGGTGAAGTTGGAAGAGAAGTTATTAGTACCGCTCAAGGCCAAGAGACCATCTCCCGTCTTAGTCAGCGAAGTCATCGAGGCATGCTGCGCGATGGTGGCGCTGATATGCAGACCTGTCGGAGCGAGCCCGGCGTTCACCAAGATACTGGGATTAGCATTACTGAACTGCAGGACAGCCAAGGTCGCCGACCCGCCGGTAATAACCGGCGTCGTGCCGAAACTATTGTTCGTGACCGTGATCGGCGTGGCCGAGCTCAGGACCAAAGTAGCCGTATTGGTCGTGGGTGTCCCCAAACTGAAGGTCGGCACGGCGGAGCCACCTTCATTGATAAAGGTCAAACTGGCGAGGGTCTGCGTAGGGCCCGTGGTATAGTTCGGGAGCGTAAAAGTCGCCCCACCGGACAGGGTGACATTTGAGTTCGGAGCGATTTGCTGGACCGAGGTGGTAGACATCGTCAGCGCCGCATTATTCAAGAGCAAGTTGCCAGGAATGACCACATCGCCTGAATTCGTGGCGGACAAGTTCAAGGTCCCTTGGTTGACGATTGTACCACCCGTGAAAGTATTGGGCGCCGTGAGCGCCAAGGTGCCAGCTCCTGATTTGACGAGGCGGGTATTCGCTGAACCGTTACCGCTGTCCATGATGATGGCTTCGATCGTGGTCGTATTCTGATTCTGATAGGTCAGCAGATCATACGTGCCAGACGAAGCTGCCCCGCCGGTCGTGAGATAACCGCGAATGGAACTCGTGCCGACATTCACCGCATAGGCGGCATTATAAGAAAGCAGACCGCCACGGGCCAGATTCAGCACCACCGAGCTCGTCGAGAAGGAAATCAGATTTCCGGTTATCGCGGAGCTGCCGAACTTCAACGCGCCGGTCGTGGTGTTAGCCGAAAGGACCAAGGTCACCGCCACCGTCGTCGAAGTGTTGGCGTTGATTACTGTGGGGGTGTTCGCACCACTGACCAAGGCAGCACCGTAGGCCAGGAAACCTGTCGAGCCCATCGCACCGAGACCTTGACCAGTGACGTAGCTCGCATAATCGCTGCTATTGGCGATGATATTAGGTCCGAGCCAAGTCGCGGTCGCCGGTGCGACGCCGTCAAGCTGGTCGATCAACAGATAACTTTGATTGAAACCTAATTGTCCGACCGCCGCCGCGACATTGATCGTGCCGCCGTTCGTTACCAAATTCGTCGTCTGTAAGTTAGAAATTCTAAGAGTGTTCGTGCTACCCTGACCCGACAAGATGGTCGGCGTCAAAGTATTGGCACCGCTTGAAGCACTAACCGTGCCCAAGGTCTGCGTCGAACTGGTCGACCCAGTTGCCGTCAAGACGATGGTACCGCCTAACAAGGTGATACCGGTCGAATTACTGACCCGGATGGGATCAGACGAACCCAATGGATTTAGGCCAGACTGATCAATCGTCAACTGACCGTAATAAAGACCGAGAGAGCTCGAGTTTAAGATCGAACCAGAATCCCTCAACTGCAGCGTGCCGCCGCGCACCGTGGTCGTGCCCGTATAGGTATTGGCATTGATCAAAGTCGTCGTGTTCGCGCCGACACGGGTGAAGTTAATATTTCCAGAGATAACTCCGCCGAAGGTGGCCGAAGCGACGGCCGTGGAAGTCGTCAGCTCAGCGACAGAGGAGAGATTACTGTTGGTGATTGTTCCGCCGGCGCCGGGAAGCGGATTACTTGAGGCCAAGATACCGATGGCCTGATTATTACCCAAGAGGTCGATCTTGGCGTTGGTTCCGTTGATGTAAACGGGGGCAAGTGCCGGTGCTACCGCCGTAGGAATCACGGCCAGAGTATTGGCCGAACCAGAATTCAGATTCAGCGTTCCACCGTTGATCACGGTAGAAGTCACCGGCGGAACGAACGTCAAGGAAGTCGCCGGCTGAGCCGTGACTCCGGTACCCGTGCCGCTGAGCTGGAATTGCGTGCCGTTCAGGATTGCCTGGACTGTCCGGTCGGTCGGGATGCCCGTGCCTGTGACGGTCGAGCCGACCACCAAATCAGCCGTGGACGAGACCGTGACGACGTCGCTACCCAAAGTGGTCGTCGAAGACGGAACGATGAACGATACGTTCGACGAGTAGAGCGCGGCCTGATTCAGATTCAGGATGCCGTCGTCAGCCTTGATCAAGCCGAGCTTACCGCCCAGCCCCAGGTTGCCATTGAAGTTGAGCGTCGCGCCGTAAAGGACGTGCAGCACCGGCGTGGCGATACCTCCGGCCGTCAACGTACCGAGGTTAAAATCAACCGTGCGTCCGGCTTGAACAAGGAGGGCCGAAGCACCGGTGAGGCTGACGGACTGTAGATTCCCACCCGGGCCGAATAAGCCGAAGACTGCGGAACTGAGGGCGGAGTTGAGCTGAGTATTGGCCGTGAACGTCAGGGTATTCAACGCGACGTCAGCGAAGAGGGACTGGGCCGAAGCCACGCCGGCGTTCTGCATGGCAGCCCAAGTGGTGGGCGTCCAATTAAGTTCGCCGGCTTCGGCGAGGCCGGCGGAATTCGTGCCCAAGGCACGCCATTTAAGGGTGCTGCTATCTTGGACGAGGAAGCCCGTACCATAGCCAGAGACCGCCGCATCGGCCAAAATATCTCCGCGCACGGACAGGTTCGTGGATGCGTTGAATCCTCCGCCTTGAAGTGCCGCTTGGGTATAATTAGCATTCGTGATGGTGAGGGTCGCGACCCCGTTGGCTGCGGAGGCACCCGTCAGGCCACCGATCACCAGTGAGCCGGTATTCGCACCCGCAACAAGGCTAGGCGAGGCGGTGTTGATACCGTTACCGGCAGCCAAGGTCGTGATGGTAAAGTTAAGCTGACGATTGGCGTTCGCATTCAATTCGATGCGACCACCGCCGCTCTGGACATTCAGATTGGCCACCGTTTCCGAAGTTGCGACGGACGTATTGCCCGTGACAACCAATTTGCCGCCCTGCAGGTAAAGATTACCGACATCGCCGGACCCACCGAGGCCCAGACGGTCATTCACGTTACCCGACGAATTATCGAGATTAAGGATGCCGTTATTATTGACCGCAAAACTTGCCCGTGCCGTAGCCGTCGCCACGAAAGCTTGGCCGACTCCACTATAGGTGATGGCGCCGCCGCTGACGGAAATCAGACCGTAATTGGCATTACTGTCTTGGGCACGATCCAAAGTCATCGTCCCTGTGCCCACCTTGGTCAAAGCCCAGGATGAGGCGTCATTAAAGCGCATGAACCGACCGGAGAACGTCGTGCTGTCATTATGGAAGCCGACCTGCAGGATGGGAGTGTTTGCCGTGCTGCTGACTGGGCTGGAGAAAATATCTCCACTACCGGCGAGCGAACCCCAGGTTGTCGCCAAGTTATTAAGGTCGAAGCGCGTACCGCTATTCAAGATCAAGCGAGCCGACGCGGAACCGCCATTGGCCACCCCGGTCTTGATGCCGCCATAGGCGACCGTAAAGTTTCCTTCGAAATCGGTCTTAGCGCTCAACTGCAGCAAGCCGTTGCCGTTCTTGATGATACCACCCGTCGAGCCCACGATACCCTGAATCGAAAGCCCAGCGCGCAACGGCTCGATATCCGTCACGCCGTTTACATTAATAGGATCTACCGTGATGGTGTTACCGGAAATTCCGAAATCAAATCTGCCGTCAAGGACGCTCGTCGTCGTAACGTTCGAGGAAGTCGCCGTCACGCCATGACCGCCAACCGTCAGCACGCCGCGCATCGACGTCCCTACTCCCGTCGAAGTATTGCTGGCCCACGAACGCAAATTGATGATGCCGCCGCCATTGACCGTGACGATATTGCCGGTGGCCACAACGCTCGCACGAGCCGAAGTAAAGATGGCATTATTGATGACCAAGCCCTTGGTAATGTCCGAGGCCAGCGGGATGTTACCCGTAGCTGCGACCGTCAGCGTACCCTGCTGAATCGTCGTACCGCCGGTATACGTATTCGTGGCGGCAAGAGTCATGGGACCGGCACCACTCTTCACCAGACCGATATTACCGGAGATGACCGCATTGACCGTCGGGCCGGCAGAACCTTGCGCATAGACGAAAAGCTCGGACTGATTCGAAGTCAGGAAGCCTTGATTGACCACGCTGCCAATCGTCCAACTATTATTATTGAAGCTCAGGATGCCTCCCGAATTGATCGTCAAAGTCGTACTCGGCGCGAGGGTCACCGCGATGCCAGCCACGCTTGTAGTATTTAAACTATTCACCGTCGTATTCGCCGTGATCGCATGCGTGCCGGTTGCCAGTTTGATATTGGCCGTTGAAGCGGTGGCGTTGGATAACGTGGTGCCCGTGTAGGCCGCGAAGCCGGTCTGACCGAGATACCCCATGCCCAAGGTGGGAGAATAAGTGGCGAATTCGCTCGGGTTACCCGTGTAGTCGAAAATCGCCCAGCCGCCGATGATGCCATTGATCAAACCTGCTCCCACCGCACTGGTGGAGACGCCATTGATCTCAGAGGTATAGATTTTAGGCGTCACCGAGCCAACGGGTACCGCCTTGAACACGACCGTCCCCTGCCCAGTCGTACGGTTGATACCGGCCAGGTTTAACGTCGCCGAGATACCAGCAGCTGCCGGTGCCGTCGGGGTGATGAACGTATTCCCAGCCGCAAAGGTCACCTGACCTAAAGTTTCGGAAGAATTCGTGTTGGCCCGCGCGAGGAAGTTCAGCGTGGCTCCGCGCAAGGTCAGCGGTGCGCTGTCATTAATCCGGTTGTTCAGATTTTGCGTACCGGTATTATCCAGATTCAACGTGGCGTAACTCAGATCAAGACCCGTCGTGCCGGTGAAGGCCGCCGCACCGGTCAAAGTCGTCGTATTACCGTTCAACAAAGTGAGTCCGGTGAAATTGCTCGAATTATAAAGGGTGAAGGTACTTAAGCCGGAGCGGGCGAAGTTAATGTTACCCTGGAAGGTCCCCGAGAAGGCACGGGCGGCATCCAAGTTCATGATGAAGTTGCCACGGGATCCACCCAAACTCGTCACAATGCTGCCGGCACCGACCGCGGGTGAGTCACTGAAGAACCCGTAGACTTGTTGCGAATTACCGTTCAGGTCCCACGTTCCACCTATCGCCGCAAAGAAATTATTGGGTTGGAGGGCATTCTTCACACCGTCGCCCATCTTCAGCGTTCCTTGATTAAGCACGAACTGACCGCTCAGCGAATTCGGGCTCAATCCGGTCAAGCCGTTGATCGTGGAGGTCACCGGAGCCAAAGTCAGAGTACCTGCACCCGCTTTGACCGTACTGATGGCGGTATTTGACTGACCGTTACCGCCATTCATCGACGAGTTGATCGTAAGGTTGCCGATTGCCCAGATATTCAACGGCGAGTAGGTGTTCAGCTGGCTGATGACGCCGCCGGTGATGACGCTGTCGCTACCGGAGCGAACAAGGATACCACCGCTCGAGAGGTTGAAATTAACGCCGGCGGCCAAACTCAAGCCGGCGTTTTCCTGCATCGTTAGCGAGTTGATCAGGATGTTGGCATTAACCGCCAGAGCCGAACCGGCGATGCTGGTCAGCTCGACATTGTCGTTGGTCGTAACGGCGTTATGGGTATATTCTGTCGAACCCAAGAAACGCAGAATAGAGGTCGAAGAACTTGCCGTAGCGAAGGAAATGACTGCGGCTCCACCATCGCTGGCGGTCATGGTGGTATCGACCAAAGCCCAAGGCAGGATAGCCCTATTGGTCGTACCCGTCGCTCCGGCCTGTCCATTGAAAGTGAAACCTGCGACGTCGGCGCTGATCGTCGCAACACCTGGGCCCGCAGGATATCCGAGATAGGAGCCTCGGAATATCACCGATGCCCCGGCCCCGGCCGTCGTCTGCGCGGGAGCCACGTTATTCGGTGCCGCCGAGAAATAAAGGTTCGTCTGCGCCCCAGAGCCGTAAACGTTGCCGGAAGTGACGGTAATCACCGAGTAGCCACGCGAGAAGGTCGGTGCGGCGAAACGCTCGGACGTGAGCGAGGTCACGTTACCGAGCAGGTTGAAATTACCGCCGCGGAAAGTGATGCCGAACGAGGTCGCTGTCGTCCCTCCGCCCAATCGGCCAGAACTGGAAACATTGGCGGAATTATCCTCCGTCAAAGTCGAACCCGTATCCAAGTAAATCGCCTGCCTCCAGGAGCTGGTCGCATCAAAGCGCGTGATGCCGCCTCGTAACGTGAGTACGCCAGTAGGAACCAGCGGGCTTGAGTTCAGGCTGTTGATGGTGAGCGTGCCAGCGCCATCCTTCGTCAGGCTCGTGGCGTTGAAGACGCTGCTCAAGGTGATGTTACCCGCGCCGCCCAAGGTGAGATTAAACGCCCCACCCAGTGCCGTACCACTATTCAAGGTCAGCGTACCAGCGTCGGAATTAATTCGCGCATCGCTCGCCAAGGTGATCGGGCCGCCGAAGGCATTATTATTCGTAATATTTTCGAGTGCGCCTTCGCCATTCAAGCCGGAGCCGTTTAAGGTGAGGGCTTCCGCGCCGAATGTGATACCACCCTGAAGTTGCAAGGCCGCATAGTTAGCGACCGTCGTGCCCCCTGCCGTCGTACCCAAGCCAGTAGCACTCCGCACATTCAACGCCCCCAAACTGATCGTGGTGACGCCAGCATAAGCATTTGCGCCACTGAGAACCAAGTTTCCAGAGCCGTCCTTGATTAATGAGCCGGTTGCGGCGGCGTCCAAAATGTTGGCGGAAATGGTCAGCTCAGCACCGGCACCATTCGAACTCTGACCCACGGTCAGCGTCCGGGCTATGCCATTCAACTCCAAGCTGGCACCGCTGCCGGTGATGCTGGCAGGTAAGGGATTGCCCGTGGCGTCATAAGAAATATTTCCGCCTAAGGTCAGCGTCCCGGAGGAACCCAGGGCGATGAGGCTTTGCGAGCTGCTGGTTGCGCTGGCTCCGCCGAAGGTGATACCGTTAAACGTCTGGCTGTTGCCGTTCAGATTCAAGGTCGCTGACAAAGCGGCATTGCCCAGACTGATGGCCGCAATGGGCAGGCCGTTGCTGACTCCGACCGAAAGCGTGCCGCCATTGATGGTCACCGAGCTCGTATTGGCGTTACCACCCACCAACGACAACGTGCCCGCATTGACGACGGTGGCGCCAGTATATGATGCCACGGTGGAAACCGTGACCGTTCCGGCCCCGGACTTGGTAAGCGAGAAACCGGAACCATCCAGGCCGCCGCTCACGCTCAAAGACTGGCCCGCGTCCGTGACATTCCAGGTCTGATTCGCCCCCAACGTGAGCGGTGCGGAGATAGTCGTGACCGTCGAGGAGGCGTTCGTCTGAATATCGATACCGCTGACACCCAGCTTCAGCGTGCCATCGATACTACCAGGAGCGATGGTGACATTGCCGGTAGAAGGTGTATTCGCAACGAAACGTAGCCCATCGATTTCATAAGGCTGATCAAGCGTCGTGGAGACGTTAGCGGCCGTATCGGTGCCGAAAACAACCAAGATGCTCGAACCCGGTGTCGCGCCAGCTTCGTTCGTGCCGGAATTATTCAGTTTCCAATTCGAGGCGCCGGCATTGAAACTTGCCCATGACCCGTTGACGCCTCCGTGCCAATAATAAGGCCCAGATGCCGCCGTCCCCAAGGAAAGATAAAGTTTACCGGGAGTTGAATTATCCAAGCTATAACTGAAGCCGGAAGGAACGCTGCCGATGGTGAAGCCCGTCAAGGTGGTCGGCGTGGTATTGGTCGCATCCAGCAACAGGTAACTCGTGCCGGCCACCAAGGTCGTCAACGTGCGGGCGTTGATGACGCCGCCGCCAGGGCCGACCGTCAAAGTGCCCGTCCCAGACAAGATAAGGCTATCGTTCGTCGTACCGCTGAACTGGAAGCCCAAGATGCCGGCAGTCGTCGCACCCCCGATAACTAGGCTGGTGTTAAGATGCAGCGTGGCCGAGGCGATAGCATTATCGGCATACAGATTAAGTTCGCCGACGCCGTTGGCACCGACGTTGATGACGGAAGTCAGGCTGTTCGCGAGCGAAGTCGGCGTCACGCTCAGCGCACCACCGTTCACCGTCGTGGCTCCCGCGTAGGTGTTGTCAGCAGTCAGCGTCAAGGTGCCCGCACCATCCTTGACCAAGCTGGAGGTCCCAATCGACGAAGTGATACGAGTGTTGCTCGCTCCCCCTAAGGTCAGGACATAAGCACCGGACAGAGCCGAAACGCTTCCCAGTGTTAACGTGCCGGCGTCCGAATTGATTCGGGCATCCGCGGCCAAAGTAATCGGACCGTTAAATTGATTGGCACCGCTCACGCTCCGAAGGGCACCGACGTTACCCGTCTTTCCCGAACCGCTCAAGGTTAGCGGCTCGCTTGAAATCGTGACTCCACCTTGGAGCTGCAAGCTGGCGCCATCTTTCACCTCGGTACCGGCACCGGAAGTTCCGAGGCTCAAAGCATTGGAGACCGTGAGCGCACCGAAGTTGACGGTCGTCGTGCCGGCGTAATCATTCGCGCCGGACAAGACCAAATTACCGGAACCGGATTTCGTAATCCCCCCTCCGGTCAGCGTGTCAGAGAGTTTGGCCGAGACGGTGAGTTCCTGCCCAGCGGCATTGGTGCTAAGGGCGACATCGAAGTTACGAAGCGCCCCATTCAAATCGACCAGGGAGGTGCCGCTGCCAGAAATAGTGGCTCCCAGCGGATTGCCCGAGGCGTCATAAGTGATCCCACCGTTAAGCGCCAATGAACCCGATGCGCCCAAGGACACCATCGCACGCGAAGTGCTGGTGGCGCTGGCTCCGCCTAGGATCAGGCCATTGAGCGACTGATTAAAACCATTGAGATCGAGTGTCGCCTGGGTGCTACCGTTGGCCACGACGGGCGCGCGCGCCGGCAAGGCGTTATTGGCGCCCAGCTTGAGCGTGCCGTTATTGACGCTGGTCAGGCCGGAATAGGTATTGCTTAAGCCGGAGAGAACCCAGGTTCCGGTTCCGTTCTTGGTGAGCGAGGTCGCACCGGTATTATCAGAGATTGTCGGCGCGAAAGTGTTACTTCCGGTATTCGAACCGGCCAAGACGAGGGTGCGGGCCGCCGTGCTGGTCGAGGCCGAACCGCCTTCGGGCGTGGTACCGATAAAACCAAGCGAACCCGTACCGGTGAAACTCATCGTGCCCGAGCCGGTGCCCGAGGCGTCCAGCGTCGCCCCGTTTGCACCCAGGCTGAATAGACGATTGGTCGTCTGGGCCGTGCTACCAGCATAGCGCAGGGTTCCGTTATCCAGGACCAAATTCGTGGCGGTCGCGGCAGCGGCACCGATACTGCTATTCGCGCCGGCATCGCCCAATGATGCGACCGTCAGGATATTTCCGTTACCGATTTCAGTGCGAAGCGTATAGGTATTGGCCGTGCTGCTGATCGTCGTGGAGCCAGAGTTCTGCGACGAGAAGCCCATCGTTCCGGTCGTCGAAGTATCATTAATCGATCCAGCGGCGCCGAAAGTGAAATCACCGCCACCGACCAAGATAAGATAACGTAAGGTGGCGCTAGCCGTGACCGCGCCATTCAAGGCCAGGGATGAGCCCGTATCTGCCCGTAAGGTCGTCGAACCACCGCCACCCGTCAGGGTCAGCCCACCGGTAAGGGTATTCGCACCCGACAGGGTCCGGATCAGGCCGGTGGAAGTTCCATCCGAACCAGCGCCCGTGGTAGTAAAACTCGAGTTTCCTAAAGAAACTCCACCCGAAAGCTGGAGCTGCACCTTGCTCGGCGTACCACCCGTGCCGAACCAGCGCCCGTGGTAGTAAAACTCGAGTTTCCTAAAGAAACTCCACCCGAAAGCTGGAGCTGCACCTTGCTCGGCGTACCACCCGTGCTGCCAAAGGTTAAAGTCGCCGCACCCGTGCCTAAAGCATTGTTAGCCGTCGCGATGATCAGGCCGGAATTGGCGGCTGAGCCGGTCGCATTCAGTGTTACGGCGCCGCTGTAGTTGGGGTTCGCGGCCGCAAAGGTCAGCGTGCCCGCGCCGGTCTTGGTCAGGGCACCGGATCCGCTGATGGTGCCGTTGAAGGTGGTGTCACCGCTGCTGGAAATGGCTGCCGTGCCGGTGGCATTCCAGCTCGTCACGGATGACGAACCGAACGTGGTCGTCGCGCTACCCCCGACGCTGATGCCGCCAGCAGCACCGGTGACGGTGACGTTGCCGTTGATGATATTCGTTCCTGAACTGGAGATGGCTAGGCCATTGCCAGTGGAGGTGGTAGTGAGGGCTCCGTTCAGCGTGGTTGCGCCAGTTCCGGTGATGCTTACGCCACCCGTGCCGCTGCCTACGCCTACGGTATTCGCCACTGTCACGGTGCTGCTACTCGTGTTAGTGATGGTCAATGTAGCGGTTCCCAACGCGATGCTGGCCCCGCCTAGGCTCAGACTCCCGGTGCCCGATGCCGCAAGGGTCAGCGCAATGTTGGTGGAAGCGAATGTCCCGTCCAGATTCAGCGTGCCGCCCGATACACCGATGCGCGAGGCCGTGGTGAGCATGACGGTGGTGAAGTTCGTGCTCACCGTGTTGGTTCCGGAAAGGTTCTGCAGGAAGCCGTTGCCGTCGAAGCCTGTGCCAGTGGCCGCAGTGAGTCGGCTGCTGAGGCTGGTTCCCCCGACGTCCAGCAACAGCGACGCGCCGTTAGTAATCGTGATAAAGCCCGAACCCAAGGCACCTGCATTTTGAATCTTGATGGCACCGGTGCCGCCGATGGCCGTGGTGCCGCTGTAGGTGTTTACGTTAGAAATTGTCAGCGTGCCTGATCCGGTCTTGGTGATGCCGGTGCTGCCGTTGATGCCAGTAGAAGCGGAGCCGGCAAAAGTAATACCGCCAGATGCACTGACGTTGATCGCGGACGGTACGACCCCAGCGGCCACGATATTTGCCGTCGTGCCAGTCGCCGTGTCGTCAAAATTGACGATCATCGTATCAAAGAAGTTCAGGTTGGTCGCCGCCCCGCTCTTGAAGTTCGTGTTCGCAGTTGCCCCGCTCTCCCAGGTGGTGCCAGCGATATTGCCATTCCACGTCAGGGTGTTGGTCGTGGTCAGATCCACCGAACCCGCATTGTTCACCAAGGCAGCGTAGAAGGTGTTACCGCCGCCGCTTACGTAGTTGCTGGCTAAAGAGAGGGCGCCGAATCCGGTGCCACTGAGCGTGCCGCTATAGGTGATGAGGTTGTAAGTGTTGCTGATCAGTCCCGAGAGACCGGTCAGGGTGATTGCTCCACCGTTGGCCGTGAACAGGCTGGAACCCGTGACGATGGTCTTGTCGCTAGCCGCCGTATTGGCACCCAGTTGGTAGGCAAGACTAGAGCCGGAGGCGAGCGTGAGGCCACCAAGCGTGAGCGTTCCGGCCGTACCCGTGCCACCCGGGCTCAAGATCGAGCCGCTGGCAATCGTAGCAGTACCGGTGATCGTGCCCGCACCGGAGAGGGTGGTGGAGGAACCGCTGACAGTGACTGCGCCGGTGCCCGTCGCGGACCCCGAAGCGTTGGAGACCTTGAGCGTACCGGCGGTGACCGTGGTGCCGCCCGTGAAAGTATTTCCCGTGCCCGAAAGCTCGAGCACGCCGTTGCCGGTCTTGGTCAGGGAGCCCGCCTGAGCGCCGTCGACGATGTTCCCGCTGAGGGCGAAGGTCTTGGTACTGTCGACTAGGATGCCGGAGGCGGCGCTACCG
>JAPLTU010000074.1 GCA_026397965.1 Verrucomicrobiota bacterium
GAGTATCAGTATGGCCGACGGCGCCGTCTTGCGCTGGGAAGCGGGTAATACCGATGACATCTCGGGTAAGCTCAATCCGGACGCGAACTCGAATGTCGTGCTCAAGGTCAATGGCGGGTCGGTCACGTTCGCTATGGATATAATCTTCGTGGGCACGGGCGCCACGGCTAGTTCTGCTACTGCCCGCGTTACCAAATCGGGCGCAAGCGACCTGTACCTCACAAGTGCACAGAGTTTCACGGGAGGCTTCACGGTCAACCAGGGTAAACTTATCGCCACCGCCAACGGTTCCCTGGGTACGGGTACGACCATCGTCAACAGCGGCGGTACCTTGGCCGCCAACGGCAATAATTCGAGCACCAACGTCGATGTGAATAATGGCGGTATCCTCATGGGCGAGGGCACGCTGCATGCGGTCAATATCCTGACGGGTGGGACGCTCGCCCCAGGAGCTTCACCTGGTATCTTGATCACCGACAGCTTAATCCTCGGCGCTAATTCGAACTACCAATGGCAAGTCCATGACGCCGCGGGTGTCGCCGGTATCGGTTGGGATAAGATCATGGTCACTAATAATCTCAACCTCAGCGGAGTCAGTTCGGACGGCACGCGGGTTTCCGTCAACGTGATGTCCCTGCATAATTTCACCGACACGGTCGCCGGCGATGCGGTTGGCTGGAGCAAGGATGATATCCACACCTTCCTCTTCGGACATGTCGGTGGCATTACCTGGAACAGCGGTAGAGGGCAAAATATTGCCGATTATTTCAGCTTCGACACCTCGGCCTTCACGACCACGGATAACACCGGGATTGGTAGCAGCCTCTGGTCGATGTCTTATGATTCAATCAGCGGCGACATCACGCTCACCGCGGTACCGGAGCCTTCGACCTACGGCTTCGCGATCGGCGCGCTGGCCTTGGCCGCCGCTGCAATCCGTCGCCGCAAGCAGAAGGAAAAGAAAGTCTGAACTAGAGATGGTTGAATAAAAGAAAAGGGCGGCTCCGGCCGCCCTTTTTATTTAGCTAAGGGTGGGTCTCTAGGTAGGGATGCGATGACATCGCATCCGCCTGGCTCTGAAGGTAGGATCAGCACTGCGTGGCGTCCGTAGGCGGACCGACATAATGAGATCTGATAACCTTGCCCGTCTCATCATGCCTTACGTTGCGAACGGACGCGACGCAGGCGCGCCCCTACCCATTGCATCCCTTGTCAACATGCCCACTGGTCAACCGGTCAACTAGTGTCTGCCTCTCTCTCTGGCCAACTGGCCAACCGATCAACTGGTCAACTTGCCTCTGCCTCTCTCTGGTCCCCGGTCTCCGTCGGCTGTTGGCTAATTGTCTTTAAGGTAGGGGCGCCACTGCGTGGCGTCCGTGGGCGGATGGTCTTTGTAGGATCGAGATAGCTTGCCCGGCTCATTAATGATTTCTCTGCGAACGGACGCGACGCAGTCGCGCCCCTACCCATCGATGTATCGGGTAGGGTTGAGCGCCCTCGCTCAACCGCGGCTGACCGGGGCCGGTCAGCCCTACCTATTGCATCCCTTGTCAACTGGCCCACGGGTCAACCGGTCAACTAACGTTGTATCGATCTGGCCCACTGGCCAACCGATCAACCGTTCAACTTGCCTCTGCCTCTCTCTGGTCCACCTTCAAGGATTCCTAATTTTATAACTTTCCTCATCGAGCGCTGAACTGCCCGTCGGCGCTTTCAATAAATTCCGCTCAATATCATACTCCAAATTCGTATCATTGGCCGTCGGGTTAGCATAATAAGTGAACGTCAGACCGGTATGGGAGAATTCAATCGGGCCCATGATTTTGGTATAATAAGCCGAAATGATTTTACCGCTCGGCTCCGCCTGCGTCCTCGAACGGATAAAATACCCAATATTTCCAGACCTTTCGACCGTGCTGGCTTGGCTGTCGATCGTGAAATCGAACGTGCTCTGATAGCCACTCAGCGGGGCCTGATGCGGGATCTTAAAGGCGCAGTGCGCCCAGAAAGTTTGGGCGCGAACCATGCCACACTGTTTTTCCGGAAACCGTACCCGCAGCTGGGTCGTCCAATGTCCGAAATAACGGGCAAACTTATCGGTGGAAAATTCCGCAAAATAAGGATCTAGACGTTTCTCAGACAAACTTTTAGGCGACTCATTCCAACCGACTTGCTGCGGCGAAAGGCGAAACTCGATATCCGCGATATGGCCA
>JAPLTU010000012.1 GCA_026397965.1 Verrucomicrobiota bacterium
GGCCGGCTTCCGAATCGAACTCGTCGCCAGTGAACCGATGATCGAATCGCCGGTGGCCATCAGCTTCGACGATCAGGGCCGGATGTTCGTCGTTGAGATGCGCAGCTACATGCGCGACCTCGAAGGTACGACGGAAAAAGACCCGACCAGCCGCGTCTCATTACTGACAGACGTCGACGGCGACGGTCGCATGGACAAGGCGACCCCCTTTCTCGATAATCTCGTGATGCCGCGAGGCGTCATGGCAGTCAAAGGCGGCGCTTTCATCGCCGAACCACCGAACCTATTCTTCTGTCGCGACACGAAGGGCACCGGCGTAGCCGACGAGAAAATCTTAATCGCGTCCGACTTCGGCACCCTGGGCGGCCAACCTGAGCATATGGCCAACACGCCGACTTGGGCGATGGATAACCGCATCTACGCCGCCAACTACGGTACAAGTTTAAAGCTCACCACCGGAGCGTGGCAAAAGGGCCCCGGCCTTGGCCGCGGACAATGGGGTCTGAGTCAGGACGACGCCGGCCGCCTTTTCTTCAACTACAACTCCGACCTACTCCGAGCCGACCTCCTGCCGGCCGCAGCCTACGCCCGCAATCCGCTGCTTCGCGACGCAATCGGCATCAACTCTAAGGTCCTCAAGGATCAGTCGGTCTACCCCTCCCATCCTACCCCGGGCGTAAACCGCGGGTACGACGCCAAGACGCTCCGCACCGACGGTACGCTCGCCAACGCAACCTCTACTTGCGGCGCCGTCATCTACCGCGGCGATACTTTCCCGGCCGAGTTTCGCGGCAACGCCTTCATCCCCGAACCCTCTTCCAACCTCGTGAAGCGCATCACCATCGCAGAGAAGGACGGCGTGCTCACCGGCGCCAACGTCTATAAGGATAAAGAATTCCTGACCTCGACCGACGAACGCTTCCGCCCGGTGATGATGGCCAACGGACCGGATGGCTGCCTGTATGTCGTCGACCTCTACCGCGGCATGCTCCAACACCCAGCCTTCTTGACGCACTACCTCATCGCTAACATCAAGGATCGTCATCTCGAACTGCCAGTCACCGGCGGCCGCATCTGGCGTATCGTCCGGGACAATAAGACCGCTCCGCGCGCCACGAAAATCCCGGCACTCACCACGGACCGCGTGAAGCTGCTGCAACATCCCAATGGCTGGGTACGCGATACGGCCCAGCGCCTGCTCGTCGAATCCGGCGACCTTTCCGCCACAGAATCACTCGGAGCCCTGCTGACCGACCCGAAGGCTCCCGCGGTCACGCGACTCCACGCGCTCTGGACACTCGATGGCCTTGGTGCCGCACGCCCTGAACTCGTCCGACTCGCCCTCAAGGATCCTGACACCCAAGTCCGTGCGGCCGCCATCCGCATCGCTCCGACCGAGATGATCTCAGACCTCTGTGCGCTCAAAGATGAAAAGGAAATCCTCGTGCTCGCGCACCTGGCCATTCGGCTCTCGGCCACCAACTCCGCGGAAACCGATGCGGCTCTGGCCAAGATCCTCTCGCAGCACGGACGTAACGCTTTAGTCCGCGAAGGCGCTTTGACCGGCTTACGCGGCCGCGAAATCGCCATCGCCAGACAAATCGCCATCGCCACTTCAAAGCTACAATCCTCCGACGCCGATGCGGTGCTCGAAGCCATCAGCCGCATTATTTCGCAATCAGGAAAAGCCGGCCCGTACGAAGAAGTCCTCAGCGTGGCTGTCGCTCCCGAAGTCGCCGCCAGCGTCCGTACGGCCATCATCCGCGGCCTAAGTCAGACCGAAAGTGAAACCAAATCCATCAAAACGAAAAGCGGAGCCGCCGCTAAGCCCAAGATGCTTTGGCTGACCAAAGAGCCGCTCTCGCTCGCCCAATTGAAAGCGACGATGACCGACGCCACCGGCGCGAAACTCATCGCCAGCGTCGATGCCCGCTTAGCCTGGCCCGGCAAACCAGGTGCACCCGCCCCACCCAAAGTCATTCCACTGAGCGCATCCCAAACCGCCCTCTTTGAAAAAGGGAAAACCATCTTCGGCGGACTCTGTGCGGCCTGTCATCAAGCCCATGGCTACGGACTTGACGGGCTCGCACCACCCCTGGTCGATAGCGACTGGGTCCTGGGCAAACCCGATATCGCCGCTCGCATCGTGCTGAACGGCCTCGGCGGTCCGGTCAAAGTCGGTAATCGCACCTGGGATCTCACGATGCCTCCGATGGGCATGCTCAGCGATGAGGACATCGCCGGTGTCCTAACTTACATCCGGCGCGAATGGGAGCACAATGCCTCTCCGATTGAAAGCAAGGACGTCAAAGCTATCCGCACGCAATTCGCCGAGCACACCGCCTCTTGGACCTCCGATGAATTGATGCCGAGCAAGAAGGCTGCAAAAAAATAAGTCCCCATGCCCCTCGACCTTAAGCGCTCTCCAGCCTCAGACCCGCTCGCTCTTTATCGCTTTCGTGACGGGCTCTACGCGGTCGACCTCATCGCCGCAGCGATCACGGAGTTTGATTTCTTTACAAAACTCGCCGCCAAGCCTTCCGACCTCGCTACCGTCTGCCGTGATCTCGGCACGCATCGCCGGCCGACTGACGTGATGCTGACACTTTTCGCCGCCAACGACTTCATCGCCGTCAAACAAGGCATCTATTCGATTACTCCTCTGGGGAACGAGCACCTCGTCAGCACCTCTTCATCTTTTCTCGGCCCCTACTACGCGTCCCTCAAAGACCGCCCGGTGGTAAAGGATTTCATCACCATCCTCCGCACCGACAAGCCTGCCAATTGGGGCAGTTACAAAGATGAAAAGCCTTGGACGGAGGCGATGCTCACCGACGAATTCGCCACCAGCTTCACCGCCGCGATGGATTGCCGAGGCTTCACCCTCGGACCCGCCATGGCCAAGGCCGCACCGATCGGTACCCGCACCCGCTTACTCGATATCGCCGGTGGCTCCGGGGTCTACGCCTGCGCACTCGTCGCTAATCACCCGAAACTGACCGCAACAGTCTTTGAGCGACCGCCGGTCGACGGCATCGCCCGCAAGATGATTGCGAAGCGTGGCTTCCAAGATCGGGTCGATGTCGCCGCCGGCGATATGTTCAAGGATTCTCTGCCCGCCGGCTACGACGTCCATCTTTTCTCCAACGTGCTGCATGACTGGGATACGGATAAAGTACGGCCGCTACTCGCCGCCTCCGCCCAAGCTCTCTCCCAAGGCGGATTGCTGATCGTACACGATGCGCACCTGAACGAAGACAAGACCGGCTCCGCTCCCGTTGCCGCTTATTCCGCCTTACTCATGAGCGTAACCGAAGGCCGTTGCTACGGTACCGGCGAGATGCGCGAGCTGTTAAATGAAGCCGGCTTTATCGACGTACGCCATCAGGACACCGCCTGCGATCGCAGCATCGTGACGGCTATCAAGGCCTAATTCATGCGTTCTTGGCAATCTGTGTTATTTTTCTTAATCGGTGCAATATCGCTCGCGGCCACACCGATGGACCAAGAAGAGCACCGCCTTGGCTTCGTCGCCCTCTCGGACGGCAAAACCTTCGACGGCTGGAAGCATCCCGGCAATTGGGAAGTCAAAGACGGCGCCTTCACTCGCGTCCGTGGCACCGGCCAGCTGACCTACGAAACTCGCACCATCCCCGACGACTTCGAGCTGCGCTTCGACTGGAAAGTCAGCAAAGGATGCAACAGCGGCGTCTATTACCGCCCAGGACAAGTCGAGTATCAGGTGCTTGACGATATCAATAGCCCCTACGGAGAAAACCCGCGTCAGTCCGCCGCTTCGTTATTCTTTTGCATGGCCCCGAGCAAACGAGCCACGCAGCCTGTAGGCGAATGGAACACCGCGCGCATACGCTGCCAAGGTACCGTGATCGAACATTGGCTCAACGAACAGAACGTTCTGTCTTTTGATTACGCCGACCCAAAGTGGGCCGAGGAAATCCGCCTGCTGGCCATCCGCGGAGGCGACCTCAAAGGCCGCGGCGGCAAACTCCTTCTGCAAGACCACGGCGAAGACGTCGCTTTTAGAAATCTACGCCTCCGGACGATTTCGTCCAGAGAGGTCATCAAGGCCGACCCAGCCTTCGTACCGATGCCGATTCCTCCTGCTGCCTTGGCCAAAGAGGAAGCCCGCGTGCGCAGCATGCTTGAGAAGAAGTAAAAAACTACCCCTCTACCTACTCCAATGAAACACCTCGCCACATTCCTCGCCCTGATTGCCGTCATCACGTGCTTTGCCGCTGACCATCCCGAACTCGCCCGAGTGTCCGCGGCCAATGACGCCCGCGTGGCCGCCATGCTGGCACCCACCCGTGAAAAGCTCGATGCCGTACTCTCGCCCGACCTGCGTTATACGCACTCCAATGGACAGATCGATTCGAAGACTTCGCTGATCGACTCGCTGCTCGATGGTTCTGCCAAGTACATGAAGTACCAATTCCACGAGTGCACCTTCACCTTCCCCGCACCTGGAATCGCCCTCATGGCCGGAAGCTTCGACGTAAAGGCCGTCGTGAAAGGCAACGCAGCCGACAGCACCATCAGTTTCCTCGGGGTCTGGCGCCTTGAAAAAGGCGAATGGAAGTTCCTCGCTTGGCAGTCCTGCAAGATCCCGCCGGCGACCCCTGGCAAGTAACAGCGGCACCCATGCGTCACCTGCTCCTTTCTTTCCTCCTTCTCTGCCTTTCGTTTGGGCACTTGACCGCCTCAGAACAGCCGTCGGCAGGGCAGAATACCTACCTGCGACAGCTCGTGGAACAGGGCGTACTGACGTCCGCCGACCTGACCGATGCCGACCTCGCCGATCAGGCCAAGGTCGATGGAGCTCGCACGGCGATCGCGCTAGGCAAACTCGCTCGGATGCTGGAGCCCGGCACAGATACTTCCGACGCCCTACACACCCTCGCCGTTCGCGGTATCATCGGCTCGGTCGAATATTGGAAGAAGTACGCCGTCGCCGGACGCACCTGCGATGGACCGAAGATCGTGATCCTCATTGAGCGAGCCGCATCGCGCCTCCCCACGCCCCCGCCAGCTTCGGCCAAGGCCATCCCTCTCAAGCCCACCGCCTTTGCGGATCTCGAGGGCAGCTACGATATCGTCATCGCCGGTGCCGGCACCGGTGGTTGCGGCGCGGCCGTGCAAGCCGCCCGCATGGGAAGATCCGTGCTACTCATCGAAGAGACCGACTGGATCGGCGGGCAGATGAACGCCGCGGCGGTGACTTCGATGGACGAAGGCCTCGCCATCGTGCGCGAGCGCGGCCTCTACCGGGAGCTCTGCGGACTCATCAAGGCTCACTATGACCCACTCGGCATCAATTCAGAGACCGCTTACTGGCACCGTCACCCCTGCGTCGAACCTCGTATAGGCCAGCAGCTCTTGCTCAAGATGCTGTCCGACGCCCGCGGCCCAAACGGCCGACTCGATTTAGTCCTGCGAACTAAAGTCACTAAGGCACTCAAATCTGGCCAGACTATCGATGGTGTCGAAATAGCCGACGGGACGTCTATCCGGACAGTCCGTTGTAAAATCCTGATCGACGCCACCGAGTGGGGAGACGTCATCCCGCTGACCGGCGCACGCTATCGCTCCGGCATGACCACGAGCGATTCGATCGACGGCACGAAGGCCATCCAGGACCTGACATGGACGGCAGTCGTGAAACAGTACCCGGCCGGCGTGCCGCAGGCCTTACGACTCACCTCACCCCCGCCCGGATACACCACCCTAGGCAAACTGTTTCCCAAAGCCGTGACGGCAGGCAAGGCGGACGACTTCAACCCACCCATCAAAGGCGATCCATGGCACTGGAACTGGTTCATCGGCTACCGCGGCATGCCCGACAGCTCCCGCGCCCCCCAAGGCCGGACCATCACCCGAACGCATTTGAATTATAATAACGATTATCACGTCAGCGTCGCCGACCTGGAGGATCCGGCTCATCGACAGGTCACGCTGGACGCTGCTATCGGTAAGACGCTTTGCATGCTGTACTTCATGCAAACATCTTTAGGTAAATCGGATTGGGCCATCGCCGATGACGAGGGCTACGATACGCCCTATAATCGTGCCCAGATGGATGCGCTCATCGCACGCCACCCCGAGTTCGCGCCCTTCAAGGCCTCACTCTATCACTTTCCGGTCATGGCGTACGCCCGCGAGAGCCGCCGCATCATCGGCCTTCACACCCTCACCGCCCACGAGATCGAAAGAAAGCCCGGACAGCCTATCCAGTTTCCGAATACCGTCGCGCTCGGCGACTACCCCGTCGACCTCCATGGATCGATGAAACCAGAACTTCTGGAAAAGGGCCTGGATCGGGCCGAGGATATTCCGCATAAGATCGGCGAACGCGGTATTGGTCCTTTCGCGATCCCATTCGAATCCTTCATCCCCGAAAAGGTTGACGGCTTCTTGCCGGCGGAGAAGAACTTCTCCCAGAGCCGCATGGCTAACGGTGCGACGCGCCTGCAGCCGCATACCTTCAACATAGGCCAAGCCGTTGGCACCATCGCCGCCCTTTCGATTGAGCATGGCATCCAACCCCGTGCGCTTGAACCCACTCTTGTCCAAAAAACTTTAATCGACGCAGGATGCACTCTCGCGATCAAGCCTGCGAAAGCTCGCTGGGGCACGCCCGAGTGGAAGGCATACCAGCTCGCCGAGCTCGGAAAATAATCGATTTCGTCTCGCAACCGCAGGGGGTTCTGACTGTCTCAAAGGCAGCATGAACCCCCTGCTCTCTTCCGTCGTCGCCCTCTCCCTGGGTGCCGCCTCCCTCCTCGCCGTCGACGCATCGAGCAAGGCCAAACCCAAGGCCGAAGCATCCAAGGCTCCGGCGCGCTTCGTCAACGACGGCAACCCCGAGCACTTGAAGACTCCGCTGGCCTTACCCGCCGATGAGAACATCTCCTACGGTCCGCACAAAATGCAGGTGATCTATTTCTGGCGGGCCAAATCAGATAAACCCACGCCCCTCCTCTTCTATATCCACGGCGGAGGCTGGGCCAATGGCGATCGCTCAAGCGTCAACGGCATGCTCAAAGAAGCCCTTGCCGCCGGCATCTCCGTCGCATCCATCGAATACCGTACCATCAAAGATTCGACCGCTGATGGCGTCGTACCTCCTGTCAAAGGCCCGATGCTCGACTGCGCTCGCGCCCTGCAATTCTGCCGCAGCAAGGCCAAGGAATGGAATCTCGACAAAACCAAGGTCGGTGCCGCCGGTGGCTCCGCCGGCGCCTGCACGAGCCTCTGGCTGGCCTTCCATGACGACCTCGCCGACCCGCAGAGCACCGACCCGATCGCCCGCGAATCGACCCGTCTGACCTGTGCCGCCGTCCAGAAGACCCAGACCTCGCTCGACCCGAAGCAGATGCGCGAGTGGACGCCGAACAGCGGCTACGGCGCCCATGCCTTCGGCATCGTCGGCGATGCCAAGAAGAAGATTTCGACCTTCCAGGCCTTCTACGACGCCCGCGAGCAGATCCTGCCCTGGATCAAGGAATACTCGCCGTATGAGCTCGTCACCCGCGACGACCCGCCCGTGGGCCTCTTCTTCGGTACGGCACCCAACCTCGGTAAAGACGAGAAAGATGCGACCCACACAGCGAACTTCGGCGTGAAGCTCAAAGAGCACTGCGACGAGATCAAAGCCCCGTGCGAACTCGTCTACCCCGGCGCCCCGAACGTCGTGCACGCTACTCCGAACGACTACATCAAGGCCCACCTGCGTCCCGAACTGAAATGAGCCACCTCCGGCCTCTCGCCCTTTTCGTCGCCTTCTCCTGGGGCATCACCTCTCTGCTCGCCGCCGACGCACCTGCCAAAGCCGCCGCGAAGCCCGTGGCAGCAGCGCCTGCTCCCACGGACCCAGAGAAGCGCAAGTACGAGATTCCGATCGAGCCCGACGAAAACGTCTCCTACGGCCCGCACCGGATGCAGCGGATCTACTTCTGGCGCGCGAAGTCCGACAAGCCCACTCCGCTCCTCTTCTACATTCATGGCGGGGGCTGGACCGGCGGCGACCGTTCGGTCGTCCGCAGCCTGCTCAAGCCCGCCCTCGACGCTGGTATCTCCGTCGTCTCCGTCGAATATCGCATGATTAGGGACGCCACCGCCGACGGCCTCGTCCCCCCGGTGAAGGGACCGATGTTCGATTGCGCCCGCGCCCTCCAGTTCACGCGCAGCAAAGCCAAGGAATGGAACCTCGACAAGACCAAGGTCGCCCTGGCCGGCGGCTCGGCGGGCGCCTGCACCAGCCTGTGGCTCGCTTTCCACGATGACCTCGCCGACCCGAAGAGTGACGACCCCATCGCCCGCGAATCTACGCGCGTGACCTGCGCCGCGGTCGGCGGCGCCCAGACTTCGCTCGACCCCAAACAGATGCGCGAATGGACGCCGAACAGCAAATACGGTGCGCATGCCTTTGGCATCGTCTGGGACGCTAAGCAAAAGCTTTCGTCCTTCGATATGTTCTATGCCGAGCGCGAGCGCATCCTGCCCTGGATCAAGGAATACTCGCCTTACGAGCTCGTCAGCCGAGACGACCCGCCGGTCGGGCTCTTCTACACCAACCCGCCGAACCTAGGCAAAGACGAGAAGGACCCGACCCACACCGCTAACTTCGGCGTGAAGCTCAAGGAGCATTGCGACGCCATCCAA
>JAPLTU010000020.1 GCA_026397965.1 Verrucomicrobiota bacterium
AATCAATTCCACGGCCTTCCGGCCTTCGGCGCCGTTGACGGCCGGTTGCTTGCCCGCGCGAATGGCCGCGATGGCTTCCTCGAGGTTGGAGCGATGCCAGGCATGCCCGATGGCCTTCGGATCGTTGGCGCCCGCGCCGCCGCCTTCGGTGGCCGGAGTAATGACCGAAGCGTCGGAGGGCAGGGACTTTTCGAATTCGAAGGCGGTCAGTTTGTCATCACGTAGGACGGCAGCGCCGGTCGTGCCGTGGATGCGGATCTCGGCGGGGAAACCCGTCGCGGACCAACAGGCCGTCGAGCTGGCAATCGTCGCGCGGCAGCCGTTGGCAAATTCGATCCAGCCGGCGGCGATATCCTCGACCTCGATGCCGTGATGGGCGACGAGGCCAGCGGTGGCGGAGACGCGTTTGGGCGCGCCGAGGAACCAGAGGAGCAGATCGATCGTGTGGATGCCTTGATTCATCACCGCGCCGCCACCGTCGAGGGCGAACGTGCCGCGCCAAGCGGCGGAGTCATAATAAGCCTGCGTGCGCCACCAAGGGATGAGCGCGCCGGCCAGGGTGAGTTTGCCGAAGCGACCGGCTTCGAGCGCAGCCTTGAGGGCGACCGCACCGGAGCCGAAGCGCCGGGGTAGGATACCGGCGACCGTCACGCCAGCCTGAGCGCAGGCGGCGGTGAGTGCGTCGCAGCGGGCGAGCGTGACCTCGAGGGGCTTCTCGACGACGACATGCTTGCCGGCCTTCGCGCAGGCGAGCGCCGGGCCGAGGTGGTCGCCGCTGGGCGTGCAGAGGCAGACGATGTCGACGTTAGGATTGGCCAAGAGCTCTTCAGGAGTTTCCGCGAATGCGATACCATGCTTCATGGCAAACTCACGTCCCTTGGCCGATGTTCGGTTATAAGCGGCGACGAGCTTCACGCCGGCAATCTCGGCGAGCGCCTTCGCATGGAACTCGGCGATCATGCCGGTTCCCCAGATACCGAAACCAAGCGGCCGTTGGGACATGCATTTACCTTATGAGCGCTCGGCTGGGGCGGAAGAGTAAATGATGCTCGCCGCCTCGCGCTCGTGCAAAAGTGCAAATCGGCCTGCGGCCTGTGCGAAGGTGCAAATGTGGGAGACATTTAATAGGTGACAGGTGCCGGCCACCGGGGCATCGGCCGTTCGGCCTTAGGCGGCCCGCTCCGGATTCCCGCGGCTAATCAAGTGTTATCAGCCCACCCTAACGCCTAATTAAGTTTCACCTTTGCACTTTTGCACAGGAGCATCGCTCCGATTTGCACCTTTGCACTGTGCTTGCCTTGGGTAGGGTCGGGACCGCGTCAGGACATAGCTGTATTAAGGTAGGGGCGCGACTGCGTCGCGACCGCCTGTTCGCCCAGTGACGTTGAAGTCTGATTGATTTATCTAAGACCCGACGACTCCCCAGCCTCGGGCTTAAACGGAGGCGATGGCAATCGCCCCCCTACCCAGCAGCAAACACAAAGGGTGACGGGTGCCGGCCACCGGGGCATCAGCCTTTCGGGTGTCAGCCGTTCAGCCTTCGGCAGCCGGCTCCGGGTTCCCGCGGCTGACGGCCGAAAAGCCGGTGCCCGAATCCCCGATGCCTGCGGCCGTCACCCGTCACCTGAAATTCATCTCTTCCTTGTCAACTGGCCCACTGGTCACTTGGTCAACTAACGTTATATCGTTCCGGTCTCCGGTTTCCCTTTGAGCCCTGCATCCTGCCATCCGCCTTTGCACCTTCCCTCGGGCAGGGTCGAGTATCCCTGCTCGATTGCGGCCGACCTCGCCGCGTACCTCGATTTCTACACGCTCACGCAGGCGGACTATGTCCGGACCAGCCCCGGACGTAATTAAGACGTCCGAGCGCGCTATTTAGTTCGGCGCCTGGCCTTTGCCTACTGTGAAAACCTTGAACCCCGCAGCCTGGGCGGCGGCACGCCTTACGATGCCCCTCCCATCAAAGATGGCGGCATCCTTGGCCGTTAGCCGGGCCAGGGCGGTCCAGTCGAGCGCGGCGTAAGCGTCCCACTCCGTAAGGATGAGGATAGCGCCAGCCCCGCTCACCGCTTGGCCGATATCTGGAAAGAATGCGAACCCCGCTTTGCGTTCGTCGACCAGGGTCTTTGCGAAATCCCCGGCATCGACGCGCTCATCCTGTAGGCGTAGCCGTATGCCTGCGGCCAAGAGCTGATTGCAGATGTCAATCGCCGGCGATTCACGGAAATCATTCGTGTTCTTCTTGAAGGCCAAGCCGAGGATGGCGACGACCCCGCCGCCAAGCTTGGCATATTCCGCCGCCATGGCGGCGATGCGGCGTTTCTGCCATTCATTGATGTCCAGCACGCCTTGCCAGTAAGCCGCCGGACCGGACAGCTGGTAGAACTCGCAAAGGTAGATCAGAGAGAGCAGGTCCTTCTTGAAGCAGGAGCCGCCGAACCCGATCGAAGCCTTGAGGAATTTTAGGCCGATGCGCGTATCAGCCCCGCATACGCCGGCGACTTCGTCGACATCGGCTTCCGTTGCCTCGCAGAGCGCCGAGATCGCGTTGATCGAAGATACCCGTTGGGCCAAGAAGGCGTTCGCCGCCAGCTTGGAGAGTTCCGCGGACCAAAGTCCGGTGCGAAGAATGGCCGCATCGGGCACCCAGTGGCGATAGACTGCGGCGAGTGCCTCAATGGCAGTAACGTTTTCTCCACCGATGAGGACTCGGTCGGGCTTTTCGAGGTCGCGGATGGCCGTGCCTTCCGCGAGGAACTCGGGATTGGACAGCACGTGGAAGCTACCCCCGTTCTTACCGGACGACAGAATACGTTTGATCGTGTCAGCCGCCCGCACCGGCATGGTCGATTTCTCGATGACGATCGTGGGTCCTGTCGCGTGTTCGGCGATGTAGCGTGCGCACGATTCCACGTAGCTGAGGTCGGAAGCCTTGCCGGCTCCTTCGCCTTGCGTCTTCGTCGGCGTATTGACCGAGATGAAGATGGCGTCGGCCTGAGCGATGGAGGCCGCGCCTTCGGCCTGAGGGATGAAGCGCAGGTTGCGGCCTCGGGTGCGTCGGACGATCTCCGCCAGCCCTAGCTCGTAAACGGGCAAAGCGTCCGAGTTCCACGCCGCGATCCGGGCTTCATTCATATCGATGACGGTCACGGAGATGTCTGGACAGCGGTCGGCGATCACGGCCATCGTGGGCCCGCCGACGTAGCCGGCCCCGATACAGACGATATCGCGGATGCGTCCTTTCATCAAATTCAAGACAGAGACTGACGCTGACGAAAGTAGGCCAATGTCTTGCCAAGGCCTTCGGCCAGTTGGATCTTGGGCTCCCATCCGCCCAGCAGGCGGCGTGCCTTGGCTATGTCCGGGCACCGCTGTTTCGGATCGTCCGCCGGCAGCGGCTCGAAGCGGAAGGGCTGGGACGACCCGACGAGCTTCTGCACTTCCTCGGCGAGCTGGAGCATCGTGAACTCGTTGGGGTTGCCCAGGTTGATGGGCCCCTGGTTTTCCGGCAGGGCGAGGACGCGGACGAAACCTTCGATCAGGTCGTCCACATAACAGAAGGAGCGTGTCTGTCGGCCCGCTCCGTAGACCGTGAGCGACTTGCCTGACATCGCCTGGAGGAGGAAGTTGGTGACGACGCGTCCGTCGTCTTCGCGTATGTGCGGGCCGTAGGTGTTGAAGATGCGAACGAGACGCGCGTCGACGCGGCCAAGGCGGGTGAAGTCCGCGCAAAGAGTTTCCGCCG
Organism: Verrucomicrobiota bacterium; assembly: GCA_026397965.1. GTDB lineage: Bacteria > Verrucomicrobiota > Verrucomicrobiia > Opitutales > UBA953 > UBA953. Next base: position 3,746 of record JAPLTU010000020.1, read on the forward strand.
CGCGCTTGCCTTCGTCATAGCAGGCACGTGGGCCAATCGAGTTAACGTTGCCGAGGTAGGTTTCCGGTTGAGGATGGACGAGGGGGTCGCCGTAGATTTCTGAGGTCGACGCATGCAGCACCTTGGCCCCGTGCCGTTCGGCGTTCTCAAGGGCGTGCAGGGTGCCGAGCACCGAGATTCGTAGCGTGTAGATAGGGTCACGCTGATAATGAGGCGGCGAGGCCGGGCACGCCAGGTTGCACACGATATCGCAAGGGACGTCGAAGGGCTTGACCACGTCATGTTCGACGAAGGTGAAGCGGGGAACCTTCAGCAACATCGCCGTATTGGCGCGCGACCCCGAATGATAGTTGTCGAGCCCCACGACCTCATGGCCGTCGGCGAGGAGTCGCATCGCCAGGTTGGCGCCGAGGAAGCCGGCCGAGCCTGTGACGAGGTCACCTCATAGGGTCCGTTCAGGCTATGTCGCCAGCCGATCAAGGCAAACGGTATTTCCGTCACATCATCGCAGGGGCCGCCCGGAAGGCGTGCGAACATCGTGCGAAGCGGCGGCCCATTCGGACTCGGCGAGCCGTCGTCATGATGCCGTGCCTGCTGATGCGAAACAACGCCGCCCGCATCGTTTGCCCTCGACTGGCCGGCTTCGGTTTTACAAAACATCTTGAACGCGAATGTCCTTCAAGCAGCTCAGGCATTTGGTCGGCCGATTCTTGGGAATCAGGAGATATCTATTCATGGCTGAGCCTGGTAAGACGCTCGATCTTGACGGCCTGCTCGGGCCATCGGCAGGTCGCGGAGCGCGATCGGACTGGCGCACGGCCCTCCCGCGTCTGCTGCGGGAGCACGGCATCAGCCCAAGCGGGGCCGTTCATTGGGGCGCCTGCGCCGATGAGGATCTCGTCTGGTATGTCTCCGCCGGTTTCGGGAAGGTCCTGCTGGTCGCCTCCTCTTCGATGCCACGTCCGTCCGTCCCCTCGGGGCTCGTGCTGTTGACGGCGGATGACGCCTTTCTCCGGGATGGCAGTGACGCGTCGTCGCCTCATGCTTGGGATGCGCTCTTTACGGGACTTTCCGAGCAGCCGACGGATTTCGTCTTCTTCAGCTCGCCTCATGCGACGAAATTGCCACCGCTGGGCGCGGGTTTCATGGCTGTTCGCCGTCGGGCCTTGATCCGAGGTGGAGAACTTGGGTCGGATACCAGGCTGGGCGAGCAAGGCTTCAGCTGGGCGTTCGTCGGCAACGCCTCCGCCGACGGGCATGCCGACGCCCTCTATCTTCGCAGGCCGGTCGTAACGATGTCCGACTTCGGCCGTAACGGAAGGTTCGGTAACCAACTCTTCCAGCGTGCTTACCTGCGTCTGGTAGCGCGCCGGCAGGGCGCCATCCTTCAGCTACCCTTATGGGCCGGCACGGCGCTCTTCGATGCCGAGGATCCGCCTCCTTCCGGACAAGTGCTTCCGGTAGTGAAGGAGGAGACCCTGGATATGGCGACGCGTCGGCTCCTCTCTGTCCAGCCGGACGCGGGCTTCGCCGGCATGGACTATCGCGGTTACGGCATGTCGCACACGAGCCTGTTCGAATCGAGCAAGGAGCAGATCCGGGCTGATCATGTCTTCGATTCGCGACTGACCGCTCGTTTCGACGCCATCATGGGGCCGCTTCTGGCCGGCGGGAAGAAACTCATCGTGATCCATCTGCGCCGCGGCGATTACGGCTATGGCCAGTTCTTCCGGGCCCCCTGTGCCTGGTATCAGGAATGGATGTCGCGACAGGGCTTCACGCCGGCCACCCACGTGCTCTATATCTGTTCGGAAGACCCAGGCCGCTACCGCGCGCGCTTTGCTGGCTTCACGGTGATCACGGCCGATGACCTCGGCGCGCCACGCGAATTAGCTCCCTATTTCGACTTCCTGGCGATGACCCAAGCCGATGCGCTGGCCGTCGCCAACAGCTCCTTCTCGTTCTTCGCCGCGATGATCAACGCACGAGCCGGCGCTTTCGTCAGGCCGGACGCGCTACGAGGCGGCCTTGTTCCTTTCGATCCATGGGATGCGGAGCCGTTGCTCGACCAAAAACTATCGCCAGAAGAGCACCTGCGCCTTAAGGAAATCGACTAACCTATGCCGCCTAGCTCACTGCGTGCCTATTTCATCAGCGAGCTCGGCTCTCCTCGGTATCTGCGTTGCCTCGAGCGGATCAAGGCGGCTGGACTGGAGCCAGTGCTCAGCCCTGCCGTTCGGCCGACGGCTATTGGCAAGGAATGCGAAGGAAGCCTCCGGGAACGGCATTGGGGCTCTCCTTTGACCTTGGGCGAAGTCGGTTGCTTCCTTGCCCATCGTTCGGCTTGGAGGCGTATCGCCGAGACCGAAAATGCCCCGGTATTAGTGGTGGAAGACGACGTCGGCTTCCTTCCCGGTGCCCGCGAGGTATTCCTCGCTGCGGCGGCCCGGTACGATAGCCGACGGGACTGGATTCGCTTCTACTCCGACTGGGCCAGGCGTTGTTATCGTGAGGTCAGGCTGACCGATTCCGTTCGGCTCGGCGTGCCGGTCTCGCCGGGCAATTGCTGCGTCGCCTATATGATCGGCCCGGAGGTCGCCCGCAGGCTGTATGACCGATCCGAAACCCTCCACTGTCCGAGCGACGATTTCATGGGCCAGTCATGGACGCACGGCACCCGCGAGCTGCATTGCAGGCCGTTCCCTTGCGTCCATGACGACGGCAAGGTTTCCCTCATCGGCCACCGGCCGAAGCATCGCCGTCTGCCGTTCTGGGCGGAGTTCCACCGGAACGCCTTCAAGCTGAAGACTTCCGTGCTGAAGCGCTGGGCCTTCCTGGTCGCCTTGACGCGACGCGTCTGAGGTCACCGCCAGCCTAGTTTCCAGAGCATGCCCTCGAGGCGGCATCCGAGGCTGGACATCGTCTGATGCAGCTTCGATTCGTAGGTATGCGCGCGCAGGCGACGGGGCGAATAATGTCGTTCACCCGGACGCGCGTCGGAGGCGATCAGATCAAGGATCGGGCGGACGAGGTAGTCGTCACCGAGGCAGGCCGGCTCCCGGTTGCCGTGAAAGGGCGTCGCCCGGAGGTGCGCGATCCTTCGCGCGGGATCTTCGTCTACGGCCAGGATATGGTCGATGGCGTCTTCGAAGCAGGGAAACTTGCGGACGTCGATCATGCACGCCGGATTGAAGTCGTCGCCCACGTCTTCGGCCCCCCAGTAAATCGGGATCACGCCCATGAGCAGGGGCTCGACGAGCTTTTCGGTGACGTATCCCGGCGAGCTGCTGTTCTCGAAGGCGAGATTGAAGCGAAAGTCCCGCAGGAACGTCAGCTTGTCCGCCAAGGGGGCGCCGGTCGTGTTGAAGTGGCGCCCGGCGGAGACCAGCGGCTTCCTCTTGTGCAGCATCTTGAAGAAACGGTTACGGTCGGCCCCGCGAGGATTGCTGGCGACGAAGCTGCAGAACCCTGTACGGGCCGCGGATTCCGAGGGGTCGTATCCGTCAGCACGGACGAGCGAGCCGAGATGCGGCAGGACCTGCGCGTAATAGGGGAGCCGGATGCTGCGAGGGTTGCCGGCAAGGGCCATGGGGGCGTAGGCCAGGTCGCATTCGGCGAAATCAGGGACCATGTTCTCCCCGGTCACGTATACCTTCAGGCCTTTGAATCCCTGATGGCGCCGTCCGAAGTCCGAATAGACCAGCAGGTCGGCCTCGTCGAAGTCCGCGGTTACCGCTGGTATGTGATGTGACATCAGCCTCAGAATGCGGGACTCGAAGGGTTTTTCAGCGGACAGCCCGTCGGCAAAAGCGATTCGGAAGGGGCGCATCTGAAGGAATCCTCAGGTTGCCCCGACGCGTGTGAGAGGCAACGAAACAATCGGGTCCGGGCTTGTGTCCGCCGCATCCGTTTCCACGCTAGCCTCCCATGGCTGACGACGTTGCGAATCCCGGCGGACTGGATCTTGTACGGGCCCTGCCGGTGCTGCTGATCAACCTGGACGGGTCTGCCGAGAGGTTGAAGAAGGCTTCTTCGCAGCTGGCGGCGGCGGGCATAAGTTTCGAGCGCCTTCCAGCGGTCGACGGACGTCTGCTTCCCGAGTCGGAGCGAAGCCGGATCGCGCCCTGGGATCGGAAGGCGTTCTTCAAGCCGCTTTCGCCCGGCGAAATCGGGTGTTACCTGAGTCACCTCGCTGCCCTGGAACGGATCGTCAAGGAAGGATGGCCGCGCGCCTTGGTACTCGAGGATGACTTCATCCTGACGCCGGAATTCCCTGCGCGGTTACGCGAGATGCTTGAGCAGCCTGGCGCGGTCCCTCCCTTGGTCAAATTCGAGGGCGCTTGTCACGGAGGCAAGGTGGAGCGGATTCTCCCCTCCGGCATGCGAATCATGATCAATCGTCGCGCGCCTTCGCGTACCATCGCCCAGCTTTGGTCGTTGGCGGGGGCGAGGACTTTCCTGGCCAACACTTCCCTCCTTCGACGACCAGTCGATGTGGAGATCAAGCACTGGTGGGAGACGGGAGTAGAGGTGCGCTATGTTTCGCCGGCGCCGATCAAGGATGGTGATGCGACCGGCGTTGGCTCGACGATCGGTGCCAGGAATCCCAGCGACCTCGCCTCGCGATTCAGGAAGGCGCAGTACCGCTTGGGTTTCTTCTTCGAATCGACCTGGCGTCACCTGCGTCGCTGAGCGACTTGCGGCTCAGCCAGGTTATTCCTTCGGCCCGAAGCCGGCCAGGCCGACGGAACGGAGGAAGGCCATCGCCTTGTGTGCCCGGTCTTCGGTGCTCTGGCCGGTGCCGTGCCCCATGGCCAGCGAGGTCTCGTTGCCACCTTGCTCCAGCAGGCAGCCGAGTTCTTCCATGCGGTCTAGGCTGACGTCCTCGGTGGCGATGCGCATCCGGCGGACGCCGCGCAGCGCAAGGTAGTTCGACAGGTAGACGTCGTCGTGGAAGCGGCAGCTACGG
>JAPLTU010000008.1 GCA_026397965.1 Verrucomicrobiota bacterium
CGCGGGCTTCGTTTAAGGATGAGAGGTCATCCAACATTTCGCGTCGCTGGGCGCTATCGACGGTCGGCGGATTTTGAAGGTAGAGAACCGGATTAGCCCCGGGGCGTAGACCGACGCCTTGATGGTTGGAAGGAAGGAAGCCGCTACCCCACAGACGGGAGAAGACCGGTTGACCAGGATTCTTACCTGTCCCCTGGGAGACCATCGCGATAAAGGCCGGAAGATTCGCATTCTCAGTTCCCAAGCCATAACTGGCCCAAGCACCCATGCTGGCGTACCCCGGCTGTTGATTACCGGTGTTTAGGAAAGTGATCGCCGGGTCATGGTTGATGGCCTCGGTGTTCAACGTTTTAATAATACAGATATCATCCGCGATGGTCTGGATGTGCGGGAGCAGATCGCTGATCCAGGTACCGTGCATACCGCAGCGTTTGCCGTTCTCGAGGGGAGGGCGAACCGGGTAGCCCTTTTGCCCGGAGGTCATGCCGGTGAGTCGCTGGGTGCCTTTGATGGACGGGGGAAGGTCCTTGCCAGCCATCTCGTGTAAAGCCGGCTTGTCGTCGAAGAGATCCACGTGGGATAGGCCTCCAGACTGGAACAAGCACAAGACCCGCTTGGCCTTGGGCGCGAAGTGCGGAAGGCCAGCCAGACCGCCTTCCCGGACCTTTTGGGACGTACTGACGTCCGTCCGGCCTAGCAGTTCGGGGAAGAGCATGGATCCCAAGGCCAACCCGCCGACGCCGCGGGCGGTCTGGCCGATGAAAGTACGGCGGGCGAGATGGTTTTGATATTCAGCGAAAGGGTTCATGGAATTAGTTGCAGGTGACGGTTTCGCTCAGGTTAAGGAGAAGAGTGGCTACCTGCATCCAGGCGGCGTGCTCCGAAATATCAAGGGTCGGGTCGCGAGGCGATTCGCCATGCTGTAAGACCTTAGCGGCTCGGTCGGTATCCTTAGCGTAGCGGACACGTTCGCGAGCCAAGGCGTGGCGTACGACCTCAAGTTCCGGACCTGAGGCTGGACGGGATAAGGTTTCGAGGAAGGCCCAGCGGAGCCGTGCCTCGTCGTCGCCTTCATGCTTCAGAATACGTTGGGCAAAGGCTCTTGAGGCTTCAACAAACTGTACATCGTTCAACGTGACGAGGGCTTGCAACGGTGTCGTGGTATTGCCTCGGTTTACCGTACAGACTTCTCGGTTAGGCGCGTCAAACGTTACCATGTTGGCCGGCGGGGCGGTGCGCTTCCAGTAGGTATACATCGAACGGCGATAAAGCTTTTCGCCGTGGTCTTGGACAAAGACCTGCGAAGTCGCAGGCGAACTGCCGTAGTGGCTGACTTCACGCCAAAGATCGAAAGGTGAGTACGGATTGACGCTGGGGCCGCCAAGCTGTGAGACGAGCAGGCCACTGGTCTTAAGGGCATTATCGCGAATGAATTCCGCTGGCAACCGGAAGCGCGGCCCTCGGGCGAGCAACTTGTTCGATGGATCCTTCTCCAGAAGCTCGGGGGACGTCCGTGAGGTCTGACGATAGGTGGCGCTGCTGACAATCTGGCGAATGAGGCCTTTGACGTCCCAGCCAGACTCGACGAAATCGACGGTCAATTGGTCCAGTAATTCGGGATGACTAGGCCATTGGCCTTGGAAGCCGAAATCGGAAACCGAAGACACGATGCCCGTGCCGAAAAGGAGTTTCCAGGTGCGATTAACAGCGACGCGTGCGGTGAGCGGATTTTCTTTCATCACCAACCATTTGGCCAAGCCCAAGCGATTGGCAGGAGATCCGACTGGCATGGCCGGAAGTTTCGAAGGGGTGCCGGCTTCGACTTTGACGGTTGGTTGTGAGTAGTCTCCACGATTCAGGATGAACGTCTCGCGGGCTTTGGCGGCGATATTCATGACCATGGTCGATTGCGGTTCGGTAAGGGACTTGAGACGTTCTGCGGCGTTGGCGAGGTCGATACGAATCGGCTTCATTTCGTCGGAATGAGCTGAACAGTAAGCCCACAGAGCTTCCCTTTGGGCGGCGGAACGTTGGTCGGATTTGGTTTCCAGCGTGCGAATGACGTGCTCGGGTAAATCCGTGCCATCATCGTGGCCGGTGATTGCGAAAAGTTCGCCGGTGCTCGGATTACCGCCCATACGGTTTCCGAAATAAATCTGTGTCGTCAGGTAGGGATGCGTCTCGGCCGTGATCGGCGTGGCAAAGGTGAGCGTAATGTGCGCCGGGCCTTCGAGCTTCGGGTCAGGACCCCAGCCCTTGCTCAGGACATCAAAGGCTCTGACGTCTTCAGCGGGATAGCCATCTACCCATGAGCTGGCGGTGATGCGGCTGAACTTTAGCAGTTTATGGATGTTAACTTGGTCGCTGGGGATCTTGTCCGCGGTCGCATCCACGGCAGTCAAAATGAAGTTTGCGGGGAATTCTCCCGCCATTTTACTTTTTGGTTTGGCGATAGTCTTTCCTTTGGCGGTCTTGCCTGGTTCATCGACGTTCGGAAACACCAAGCGCAGGCCGGTGATTGGCGCCTTGGTCTTCGGGGTTTCGCCTAAAAGGTCGTAGACGGCCTTGCCTAGGCCCATGAATTTATTCCCTTCGATGGTGAAGCCGCCGCCGCTATTGGGTGTGGAAATCTTATTCAATTTAATCGGAATCAGCTCGAGGCCTAGTCGGCGCCCTTGGAGTCGTTCGTGTTGAATAATTTCCCAAGTGCGGAGTACCGGCTGGTTCGGCGTACGTAATTGATCTCGCAAGGACGCCAGGCGAGCCTCGAGGGTTTTAATTTCGTCTGTCTTCAACACCGTCTTCCGCATGGCTGAAGGCAGCGAGTTGACGCCACCGTTACCGTCCATGCCGCGATCTTCCAGAGTATGGAAGAACGCGAACATCTGGTAGTAATCCTTCTGGCTGATGTGGTCGAACTTGTGGTCGTGACATTGAGCGCAGCCGAGCGTGAGTCCCAAGACGGATTCGCCGAGGGTCTTGACGCGGTCGGC
>JAPLTU010000079.1:0-6457 GCA_026397965.1 Verrucomicrobiota bacterium
GCAATTGCTCGTCTCTCAAGGGCTTTGGCCGATGCCGACCAAGACGCCGCTGAACGCAGTGATTCACGGTAAGATCGACCAAGGCGACTACACGGTCGAGAAAGTCTATTTCGAAAGTACTCCGGGGTTCTTCGTGACGGGTAATCTCTATCGGCCGAAAAACATCAACGGCCGCATTCCCGCCGTGATTTTTCCGCACGGGCATTGGACCGACGCGCGTTTCGTCTACCAGTCCGACAAGTTTGTCCGCGAAGAGATTGCGACCGGTCAGGAACGCTTCGAACAAGGCGGTCACTCGCGCTTCCAGTCGATGTGCGTCCAGCTCGCCCGCATGGGCTGCATCGCCTGGCAGATTGATGCGCTTAGCGATTCCGACTCCCTCCAATTCTCGCCGGCCATCATTCATAAGTTCGCCAAGCAACGCCCAGAGATGAACACGGTCGAGCAATGGGGTCTCTATAGCACGCAAGCCGAAGCCAATCTACAAAGTGTGATGGGTCTGCAGACGCTCAACCTGGTCCGAAGCGTCGATTTCCTGCTAACGCTCCCCGAAGTCGATCCCGCCCGCCTCGCGGTGACGGGTTCCAGCGGCGGCGGCACGCAGACGATGCTGCTCGCGGCCGCCGACCCACGCCTCGCCCTCTCCTACCCGGTGGTGATGGTCAGTACCGGCATGCAAGGCGGCTGCTCCTGCGAGAACGCCACGCTCCTCCGTGTTAACTCCGGTAACGTTGAGATCGCCGCGCTCTTCGCCCCCAAGCCCCAAGGCATGAATACGGCCAATGACTGGACGAAAGAAATGGCGACCAAAGGATTTCCCGACCTGCAAGCGCTTTACCAACTCTACGGTAAAAAATCTTTCGTCACCCTCCAACGCGGCGAACATTTTCCCCACAACTATAACGCGGTCACCCGCATGGGCTTCTACGCCGTGCTTAATAAACACTTCAAACTTGGCCAAACGGAACCGGTCATCGAGCGCGATTACGCCCCGCTGCCCAAAGAAAAATTGACGGTCTGGGATTCCGCCCACCCCGCCCCGAAAGCCGGTAATCCAGAATTCGAACGCCACCTGCTCCAATGGCTGAAGTCCGATGCCCAAGCCCAGCTCCTCGCGGCGGCGAAGTCCGCCGAAGGCCGTGAGTACCTCCTGCGCCCCGCTATCGAAGCCCTCATCGGACGCTCATTCGCCCAAGCAGGTAAGGTCGAGTTTCCTAACGCCAGCACGCAGTGGCGCGATTCCCACTTCCGGACGCAAGGGACGCTCATCAATCAATCCTATGGCGAAGAAATCAGCATCGATTGGCTCCAACCTACCAACTCCACGGGCGAAGTCGTCATCTGGCTCGACGATTCCGGCAAAGGCGCCGCCCGCCTCGCCGACGGTTCGCTCCGGCCTGAGATCGTATCGCTCATCGAGCGCGGCATCGGCATCATCACGACAGATCTTTTCCTGCAAGATGATAAGACGCTGAAACAAACCCGCGTCGTGCCCGGCCCTCGCGAAGTGCCCGCTTATACGTTCGGTTATAATCATGCGCTCTTTGCGCAACGGTCGCATGATATTCTCTCGATTGCCAGCTACCTGCTTTCACCGCGCGACTCCTCCCAGCCCGCCGTGAAGCACGTCTCCCTGGCTGGCTTCGGTCGCCTCGGCCCCATCGCCGCCGCCGCTCGCGCCGTCGCCGGCTCCGCCATCCACCGCGCCGCCATCGATACCGGCGGCTTCCGCTTCAGTAAGCTGTTGGATTATCGCGACCCGATGTTCCTCCCTGGTGGCTCCAAATACCTCGATGTGCCCGGGCTGTTATGCGTAAGCGCCACCCACCCTCTCTGGGTCGCTGGCGAAACCGTCCAGGCCCTCTTCCCCTCCGCGACGCTTCATACGAGCGCCGACGACTCCAAGGCCGCCGCCACGCTTTGGTTACTAAAATGATAGATGGACGAACTTTACCCGACCTCTATTCCCTTACTTTCCTCCCCTATGTCACAGTTTCCTTTCGCGCTCTCTGGCTTAGCCGACGAAGCGGCCGATGATATCGACGGCCAGATTCTCGCCCAAAAGACCCTGGGCTGGCCGGCCATCGAATTGCGCCTGCTGAAGGGCAAACAGGTCTGCGGCCCCGCCACTTCTGATGAAGATTTCTCCCGAGCGATGGATAAGATCGAGGCCGCTGGTCTTACCGTCTCATCTTTCGGCTCAGCCATCGGCAATTGGGCACGTCCGATCACCGGCGACTTCGATATCGATCTCGCCGACCTCCGCGTGCTCATTCCACGCATGCAACGTGCCCGGACGAAATTTGTCCGGACGATGAGCTGGGTCCGGGGCGACGTTTCCGATGATCAATGGCGCGAGGAAGGTCTTCGTCGCTACCGGATCATGGCCCAGATGGCGGCCGACGGCGGCATCACGCTGTTGCACGAAAATTGCGAAGGCTGGGGCGGACATAGCGCCGCCAATGCCAAGGCTTGCATGGAAAGCCTGAACCATCCTCACGTCCGCTACCTCTTCGATATCGGCAACACGGTCTCTTACGGCCAAGATACGCTCGAGTTCTATCGCACGATTCGTCCTTGGATCGCCTACGTCCACGTGAAGGACTGCCGCTACCATCCGAAGGGCGAGAAATCGAACGACTTCACCTACCCCGGCCAAGGCGAAGCCAAGCTGCGCGAGGTGCTGACGGATCTCATCCGCACGGGCTATACCGCCGGCATCACCATCGAGCCTCACGTCGCCAATATCGTCCACCTCGGTGCCGATGCCGCCCAAGCTTCACCGCAAGTCCGCTTCGATTCGTACGTCCGCTATGGTCGGGAACTCGAAACCCTTCTGACATCCATCCGCTGAAGGCGGAGCAAGCCCAGCCGGTCACTTCAGGACCTTGGCCGCGTACGCTCTTAACTGCTTAACTTCTTCGTCAGGCAGTTTTTCGTGCCATTCGACCTTGGGTTCTTTGACGCCGTAAAGGGTGCCGTAAAAAACCAAACCGGCTAAATAGCTGCCGTTGAATTCGGGATGTGAATTGTCGGAGCGGTGCAAGCGGATCGGCTTAGCTGAGCTATAATTCAACTCCCAAGCATCCCCCACGGGCACGACCGTGGCTTTATTATCCTTTGCGACCTGGCCATACCATTTACGCAGCCGCGCCTGCATGTCCTTCGGATTAGCGCCGACCGCGCCCGCATCCTTGGCGGTCTTTTCGTTCGTCCAAAAATCCGCATGCCGTGCCCAGGTCTCATAAAAGTAGATCTTCGCCTTCGGACTTTTTTCCCTGACCAGCTTGCAAAGTTCTGCCGCGCTTTTCACGAAATGATCCCGGGATTTCATATCTTTTTCCGACAAGGCGGGCTCTTCGCTCTGCCCCTGTAAAACGACGATATCCCAATTACCCTCCGCCATGAGCGTCAAGCTGGGCTCTTGCGTCAGCTGCTGCCTCAGCGTCTGGCCTCCGGGGGTCGCTGACTTCACGACCGGGACCTTACGTCCGGAGCTTTTGACGATTTCGCTGAAAATATCCGGCAGTTTGTTAACGCCGGTGTAGCTGTTGCCGATGAATAAGACGCGACGAGGATCTTCCGCCATCAATGCGACCCCTGACATCAGAATCGCTAGACACCAACTACCGGGGTTATATTTCATCCCTTTTTGATAGCCGACTGACCTGCCACTTCAATCTCAACCTTACGGCATCCCATGCCAGGAGCCTACCCTCACCCCTTACTCACCATGAGGGAAGCGCCATACACGCGGCCCGAAATAATTACCCGCACCCCTTCGTGCGTTGAAAGCTCGCGGTGACGATCATGACTACTGCTCCAGCTCGTCAGGCTTCCGGCGCGAGGTTCGCGTTCATCTTTCCGACCCCACGCATGCGCGCATTCGATCAAGGCCAAAGTCGTGATTAAAACAATTTTCAACACGGGAACCAGTGATGAATAGTTCATAGGGATATATTCTAAATATTAGACCCTGCTCGCAAAGGTAAGTTTCGCATTAGGGTAAAATCCCTAAGTGCCTTTAAATTATATTAAGCCCTAAAATATTAATCAAAGATGAAGTCTCAAGGTAGGGTTGAGCGCCCTCGCTCAACCGCGGCTGACCAAGGTGGTCAGCCCTACCTCCCGAAACTATTCCCCGCCACCTGAGACCCGAAACGATTCAGCCACTTAATGGGAAACCGGAATGAATGCTGCGGTCTTTGGTAGGGATGACCGGCCCGGTCATCCGTGGGCGTGCGGGCCGCGCGCCCCTACCTCTGATACTGCCCAGCTAATCATCCAGTCTCCCTATGCTGCCCCCCTTGAGTTCTGCCTCTCCCATGTCCCCATGTCCCCTTGCCCACGTGCCCCCTCTCGCGTTTCACGCGTGTTCACTTTTGCACCTTTGCACTTTGTGTGTGCCTCACTGGCCAACCGGCCAACTGATCAACCGATCAACTAGTGTACCTCTATTCCGCCACCCGCCAGCTGAGGCTGCCACCTGCCACTCGAAACGATTCACCCACTCAAGGGGAAACCGGAAACCGGGATTAATGTTGGGGTCTTTGGTAGGGATGACCGGCCCGGTCATCCGTGGGCGCGCGGGCCGCACGCCCCTACCTCTGATGCTGCCCAGCTAATCATCCGGTCTACCTGTGTTGCTCCCTTTGCGCCCTGCCTCCCGCTCTGATCAACCGAGCCTCCAAGCCCGCGTGCCCCTCGCGGCTCCGCCGCGCTTGCCCCCTTGCCCTCTTGTCCGCTCTAATCAACCCAGCCTCTGAGCCTCCATCTCCACCTACCCCCTCCTTTGTCGCCCACTTACTTGTTCATTCTCTTCCTGGCTGGTTTGGCCGGCGGCTTCATCGACTCCATCGCTGGTGGCGGCGGCCTAATCACTGTCCCCACGCTCTTAGCCCTCGGACTACCTCCGCAACTCGCACTCGGTACCAACAAAGCCCAGAGTTCATGCGGTACCCTCATGTCAGTCTGGCGCTACGGCCGGGCTGGATTCATCAGCTGGCCCCAGGTCAGGCTGGCCGTCATTCTTAGTTTCTTCGCCTCGATGGCTGGCGCCTGGGGCGTGACGATGATCAGCAGTGCTTCGCTGAAAGCCATCGTACCCTGGATGCTGCTGGCGATCGTCATCTACGTCATCTTTTCACCGAAGCTCGGTGCAAAAGCCCGCGCCGCCCGCCTGCCGCTGGTTCTTTTCAGTCTCATCTTCGGGACGACCCTCGGCTTCTACGACGGCTTTTTCGGACCCGGCACCGGCGCCTTCTGGACCATCGCGACCGTCGGCCTACTGGGCCTCGAACTTACCCAAGCCACTGCCTTCACCAAGGCGGTAAATCTGGCGAGTAATCTCGGCTCACTCATCATCTTCTCCCTCAAAGGCAGCGTGCTTCTACCCGTGGTGGGCGTGATGGTCGCCGGACAACTGATCGGCACCTATATCGGCGCGGGCTTGGTCCTGACTAACGGCGCCGTACTGATCCGCCGGGTCTTCCTCGGGGTCGTGTTCGCGCTCGTCATCAAGCTCTTGTTCCTCGGATAACCCCCGAAGGTCGGCCCGCCACCAGCCAAAGCGGGATTATTTAGCTAACAGCTCTTTGGCTTCAGGGTGCTCGCTCAGAAACTTCTCCCGCTGCTCCGGGGTGACGTCCTTAAGACGCTCTTCCAGCCGTTCCTTCAATTTGGCCTTCTGTTCTGGGGTAGCACTTTCCTTACGTTCCTTGATTTTCTGTTTGAATTTTTCTTTCTGCTCGGGGGTCGCATTCTCCAGTCCTTCTTTGGCTTCACCGGCGATTTCCGGATGTTCTTTCAGAAATTTACGGCGTTCTTCGGGGGTAGAATTCTTGAGCTTCTCGGCAATCTCTGGGTGACCCTTTAGAAATTCAGCCCGTTTTTCGGGCGAAGTCGCTTCGGCCTTGTCTTTCAGCTTTTCCGCCAATTCCGGATGGGCTTTCATGAACTCTTGCCGCTCCTCGGGGGTGGCGTTCTTGAGCTTTTCGGCGATTTCGGGGTGCTCTTTCATGAACGCCTCGCGACGCTCGCCGGCTGCCCCTGCCGTCCGGGCGCCCTTTTCCGGGGCGGCTTGAGCCAAGACCCCGGTACCGAGAAGGAAAATGATAGAGAGGAGCGATTTCATATGGAAAAGATGATTAACAAATACAACCCCGCCCACCCGCCAAAGTTTCCCCCTCTTTTCCCAGGTTGGGTAAGCACTCAAGGGGAAACCGGAATGAATGCTGCGGTCTTTGGTAGGGATGACCGGCCCGGTCATCCGTGGGCGCGCGGGCCGCACGCCCCTACCTCAGATGCTGCCCAGCTAATCATCCGGTCTCCCTATGTTGCTCCCTTTGCGCCCTGCCTCCCGCTCTGATCAACCGAGCCTCTGAGCCTCCGGGCCTCTAGTTTGTGTCCCATGTCCCGTGCCCCCATGTCACCGTGCCCACGTGCCCCCCCGCGGCGA
>JAPLTU010000079.1:6508-40864 GCA_026397965.1 Verrucomicrobiota bacterium
GGCGATTACGCCGCGTGCCCCCTCACGACTCCGTCGCGCCCACCCCAATTACTCCGCCTAATCCCCTGCAACCACTCGCGATAATTCTCTAATGCCTCAAAAGCAGGCCGACGCCCCCTTGCGCCCGTGCCCCTCAGCTGACATTACTCAAAGTTTCTATAATAACATGTCCCCCCGTTCGCAGTCCCTCGTCGTCATCGCCTCTACCCTCGCCCTTTCCCTCGTTTTCATCTTCGCCGCGTTGACGCTCACCGAAGAAATAACCGTAAAACAACCAACCTCAACCTCGCCTCTCGCCAACAACAATCTGACCGAAGCCGAACTTACCGCGCGGCAGGTTCAGGCATTTAAAAATGCGGAAGCCGCCGCGGCCAAAGGCGATGCGGAAAAAATCTTCGCCTTTGCGAACTTCCATCTGCTGGGTCTTGGCACGCCCCAAAACGAAGCCGAAGGCGTACGCACGATGAAACGCGCTGCCGACCTGGGGTATGCGCCCGCGCAATTTTTCTACGCCTCAGCCCTACAGAATGGGTTTTGCGTGATCAAAGATCCGGCCGCCGCCATCCCTTGGTTCCACAAGGCCGCCGCCCAAGGTGATGCCGATGCCGAAAACTCCTTAGCTACGGCCTACGCCGAAGGTGACGGCGTCAAAATCGATAAAGATACAGCGGATAAATGGCTGCGCCTCGCCGCCGATCACGGGCAGTTCGATGCCTGCGCCGAAATGGCCGATCGATTCATGCGACAAAAGAAACCTTCGCTTCATAAACAGGCGCTCAAGCTGCTGCACCCCGGAGCCGAAGCCTGCCACAGCCGCTCCTGTCATCTCGTTTCCGTTTGTTATTACTTAGGTATCGGTGTCGAAAAAGACCTCACCGAATCCATTGCGTGGGCACTACTGAGTTATGATGAAAATACCTCCCATAATAATATCATGATTAAAAATGATTATGAGAAGCTTTCGTCAGAGGAAAAAAACCAAGTTGAAAGTCGCGCCCTAAAACTGGCCGGCAAACACCCCTACAAATCTCCGTTCGGCCACGATCCGGCGAAACTCGCCGAAGATGACAAAAAATTTGCAGCGACTAAAATCAGGGCCCTCCAAGGCGACGCCTCCAGCCAATACCGTTTGGCTGAATTTTATCACCAAGGTCTTGGCACAAAAGAAGACCATGTCGCCGCTGTCGAATGGTATCGCAAGGCCGCCGAACAAGGCCTTCGCCAAGCCCAACGCAAACTTGGCACGGCGTTGATCTTTTCCGACGGCGTGGCTGGCGATGAAAAACAAGGCTTTGCTTGGTGCATGAAGGCCGCTCTGCAAGGCGACGATGCCGCCGAATATACGCTTGCGCAGTGCTATGCCAAAGGCCTCGGGGTCGATAGCGATTCAAGTCAGGCTAAGAAGTGGAACAAAATAGCGGCGGAACACGGTCACGCAGCCGCCCAGTGGGACGAAGGATGCCAACTCTGGGAACAAGACCCTAACCCGATCAAAGATCCCATCGCACTCAAATGGTTTCAGAAATCGGCGGACCAACTTTTCCCTCCAGCCGCCATTAGCGTCGGTATCTGCCACCTGTACGGACGCGGGGTCGAAACTGACAAGATCGAAGGCTACGCCTGGATGCTGATCTGCATGGAAGATTATACGGATAATGACAAAACCACCGTCGCTACCTTACTTCGAGACATGTCGGAAAAAGAATACGATTATGCGAAATCCCGGTCGGAGAAGATCCTCACCGAGATGATGGATTTCAATGAGACGAAGGTTCGTGCGGAAAAAGGCGACCCTATCGCCCAATATCACCTGGCCAAACTCTACGTCTTCGGGCGTGGCACCAAGAAAGATGAGGCAGAGGCCGCCCGGTGGTGTCGCAAATCGGCGGAACAGGGCTACGCCACCGCCCAATTCGCCCTGGCCCAGACGCTCCGGAGCGGCCAAGCCGGGAAGACCGACCCCCAAGAAGCCTTCTCTTGGTATATGAAAGCCGCCCTGCAGGGCTACCCCGCCGCCGAATATCAGCTCAGCGTCTTCTATGAGTTGGGAGATCGCGTGAATACCGACAAGGATGAAGCCGCGAAATGGCGACATAAAGCTGCCGAACATGGCGAACCTTACGCTCAGTGTGGCATCGGCAATAAATACTTCGGCGATAAAGCTGACCCTGTTAACGACGCTCTCGCTGCGGGTTGGTTTCGCAAGTCCGCCGAACAACTCCACCCCAAGGGCGGATTCTTTCTCGGCCTTTGCTACATGAGCGGCCGCGGGGTTCCCTTGGACAAAGTCGAGGGGTTGGCCTGGATGTTCACCAGCTCGGAAGGGTTGGCGCCCGAAATCAAGGAAACCTTCGCTAAAATGGTAAAAAGCTTCACCCAAGAACAGATCGATAAGGCCAGCATCCGGGCCCAAGAACTCCAGAACCAATGCTTGGCTAAAATCAAAGCGACCGAGGGAGACTAACCCAACCCAATTCACCAAACACAACCAACATGCGCGATGAGTTTCTCGATAAATTACGCCGCCGCATCGATGCGGTCGGCCCCTGTTGCAGCTGCCTCGTAATCATCGTCCTAGCATTACTCGGGATGCTGGCCCTCCTCCAACGCTGCCGCTGAGGCAATTAGTCTGAATTAAAATCCTACCCCACCCTCCCGGTCTATTTCTTATGGCGGAGAAAAAAGTCGATGATCAGGGCATCGGTCTTCTCGGCTAGGTCGCGTGGGATCGCATGGGTGATGCCCGGTAAGGTGCAAAAGGTGACTTCGATGCCGTCTCGCGCCAGATAGGTTTCGATTTTCATGTCCGGCTTCACGATCACTTTTGGTTCGCCGAGGCATTGGTCGAACTTGCGCCAGATTTCGAGGCGTTCCCGCACGGGGATATTCTCGAACTCCGCGGAGCCGCCGCCGTTATAACTCTTATCCTGATCGCCCATGACCCAGAAGATTGAGGTCCGTCTATTGCCATCGCCCGGCTCATGCTTGCCTCGGACCATCCCGCATTTGGTCGGCGCGATGGCGGCAAAGACATCGTTATTCTTGAATAACATGTTACACATGTGGCCGCCGGCCGAAGCCCCGGTGGCGTAGATGCGATGCGGATCGGAGAGTCGCTTCGTCTCGAGTAATGCCAAGAGCTGGCGAACCAAGCCCAGATCGTCGGCCTGCTTACGGTTCCAATCCTTGCCGGGAATGAAATTATAGAACGAGCTACTTTGTCCGTTCCCGCCGACCATGCTCTCGCCTTGCGGGCTCACCGAGATGATCCGTCGGCTTTTAACGTAGGGTGCAAGCCGTTCGGAATAGCCTTCGGCCGGCCCACTATCGCCGTGAAAACCGAATACCACCGGCAGCCTTTCGCCTGGACGGATGTCGGCAGGCAACTCGATGAGCACCTTGCGCGTGTGTCCATTGGCCTGGACCAGCTGAAGATCGTTCTTGCCGGGTTTCAGCACGACCGACGCAGGGTCGGTGGGTTTGGGTTGGGCTTGAACCTGAACGGAAGCCGACCAAGCGCAGACGCAACAAAGAAGAAGCAACAAGCGGGGTGAACTCATAACCGTAAAACTGTCTCCCCATGCCCATTTGGCAAGCCACCACGCATCAGTAAAGTGGAGGGGAATCGGGCGGAATCAGCGGATGAGATGTCATCGCATCCCTCCCAAGGCAGGGGCAAGTAGGTGAGCACGTGGTGCTGCCCCTACCCTGAAGCGATGATCAGGCCCAAGGGTTGGCTTTGAGTTTTTCGAATTTAATCCCGGGAGTCGCGAGGAGGCATTCGCCGACTTTTAATTTGGCGATGACGCCCGCAAGCTGACTGGTAGGCGTCGCGACGGGCTGGCCGAACATATTCAGGGGCGCAGGGCGCTGCGCTTGCAAACCGTCCGAGGGCTGGGTCTGCAATCCGCTCAACGCAGGCGTACTCGTGGTCAAGACGGCTTGCGCCATACAACGGAGGCAACGTTTGAAGAAATGGTAAAACGCGAGGTGCGTCCGGAAGAGCGCCAAGAGATCGTCGTCCAGCGTGCTGGGCGACTGGCAGGTGACGATGAGCGTGAAGCCGAACTTGGCGGCGTTACGCAACATAAGCTTGAAGGTCGGAATCGCGGGCGTGAGGTGGGAAATATCTATGATAAGATATTGGGGCGTACCAGGCGGTCGAGGACGTTGGAGCAATTCGGCGTAGAGGGATTGGAGCAGCAGATCGCACATACCATCGCGGGCGACCCGCGGGCCGTCCAACGTCACGAGGCAGGAGCTCGCCAAAAGACCGGGTGCGGGCGAAGGCGCGTTGGCGGCGGCGGGGCCGAACGTTTCCGCACCGAGCACGAGGCGACGCAACGGAGCACCCGTGGCGGATTTGATCTTGGCGCCGTAGACATCGGCGTAATCGACCACCAGGACCTGGGCGCCTTGGGCTAATAACGCAGGAAGGATGACTTCGCGAATCAGGTAGGATTTCCCGGCCCCGGGCGCACCAGAAAGCAGCACGTTACCTCCGGCTAAAACGGCCTGAGAATGCTGCGGAGTCCAAACGGCGAGATACATGGGGCGATGGGAGGGTAAAGCGAAGCGGAAAGCAATCAAAGGTAGGGGCGTGCGGCCCGCACGCCCGAGTGAATTGGGGCGGATGACCAGGGCCGGTCATTCCTACCAACAAAAAAGCCGCCCTGGTGGGCGGCTTCCTAAGACGGACGACCAGACCGGTCGTCCCTACCTCTTATTTGGCCGAGGCGCTGTAGATCTTGAGGTCGTCGATGAGACCGCTCTGGCCGGCGACACCGAATTCATAGCGGGTCTTGGTCGCATGAGCGATGCCGGAGGACTTGAGGTAACCGACGGGCTTGCCATCAAGGACGACGCGGATCTGGTCGTCGACGATCTCGACGACGAGGGTCTGCCATTCGCCCGGCTTGACGTCGGCCAGGAACGTGGCGGAGCGACCGACGAGGAGCTTGGCGACTTCAGCCTTCTTGGCCGGGTCGTTCTTCATCGTGTAGATGTCGTTGCGCATGCCACCGTCTTTTTCGTCGATGATCTGGACGGAGCCCTTCTTGGTCTTGGCGTCATAACGGACCTGGGCGCGACAAATGTGGCCGTAGTGGCAACCGGTGTAATTACGGTCGTCGAGTTCGACGTCCACCATCGAGGCGCCGTCGAGCATGATGCGGCATTCGACGACGGAATCCTTGTTCGGAACTTCGAGCCCGAAAACGGCGGCGTGGGCCTTGATGGCGACGGTCTTGCCATCCTTGGCGAGGACGTCCTTGACGCGGGTCTGGGTGCCGAGGAGAGCGCCGTCGGCGACCTTAAAGGTATCGACAACTTTGACCCAGCGCTTGTCGGGAGTGCCAGAGAAATCATCGGCGAAGAGCAGTTCGCCCTTCTTGGCGATGGAGTCAGCAGGGATCGCCGGGAGCTTAGGAGCATCGGCCGCGAAAGCGGTGGCGACGAGGAGGAGGGGGAGGAGGGAGAGCATGGGGAGAGGTGTGGATACAGGTGCAAATGTGCAAAAGTGCAAAGGTGAACTCGCGTGAAACGCGAGAGGGGGCACGCGGCGTAAGCGCCGCGAGGGGGGACGCGGGCATGGGGGCACGCGCTTGCGCGAGGGAAAATGCTGGCACGGTGACATGGGGGCACGGGGAGAGGCAGTGCAAAGGTGCAAATGCGGCGAAGCCGCGTGCAAAGGTGCAAAAGTGGGAGATCGGATGATTAGCTGGGCAGCATCAGAGGTAGGGGCGTGCGGCCCGCGCGCCCGAGGGGATCAGATCGGATGACCGGGCCGGTCATCCCTACCAAAGACCGCAGCATTCATTCCGGTTTCTCTTTGAGTGGGTGAATCTAGGCGACTAGGTCAGCACGCAGTGCTGACCCTACCGAGAGACAGCGGATGCGATGACATCGCACCCCTATCCGAACCTTAGGCTCGCCTAGGACTAGGTCGACCCCTACCCCTTCCCCTCCCTATGTCATCCGGCAGGCTCAATTTCAAACTCGAGGCAGTAGCCACGGGCTCCCGGGCGCGGGCAGGAACGTTCCGGACGCTTCATAATGAAGTTAAGACGCCGCTGTTCATGCCGGTAGGAACGCAGGCGACGGTCAAAGCCCAGACATTCGACACCCTACTCGATTCGGGTTCGCAGATTCTGCTGGCGAACACCTATCACCTATTGCTCCGTCCGGGACCGGAAGTGTTCAAGAGCTTTGGCGGCATTCATAAGTTCACGGGTTGGGAAAAATCCTTCCTGACGGATTCGGGCGGCTTCCAGATTTTCTCTTTGCCCCATGCGCGGAATATGAAGGAAGAAGGCGCGGAGTTCCGGAGCTACGTTGACGGCAAGGTCCATCTCCTCAGTCCGGAAACGAGCATCGGCACCCAGATCGCGATCGGCAGCGATATCATGATGGTGCTCGACCAATGCATCCCCTCGACGGCGGACAAGGCCACGGCTCAAGCCGCGTTGGAGATCACTTACCGATGGGCCAAGCGAAGTCTGGCGGCCCGGGGCGAATCACCGCAATCCATGTTCGGCATCGTCCAAGGTGCGCTCTTTCCCGACCTGCGCAAACAAAGCGCGGACGGCCTCACCCAATTGCCTTTTGACGGCTTTGCGATCGGCGGACTTGCCGTCGGCGAAGAAAAACAGCAACGCGAAGACATGTGCGAAATCGCCGCGGCCATGCTCCCGGAAGATCGGCCGCGTTACCTCATGGGCGTGGGAACGCCGTTGGATCTGCTCGAAGCCGTCCACCGCGGCGTGGACATGTTCGACTGCATCATCCCGAACAAAGTCGCCCAATTCGGCACTGCCTTCACCTCTCGCGGCCTTCTGCAACTTCGTCGCTCGGTTTATAAGTTCTCGGAAGAAAAATTGGATGCTACGTGCAAATGCCCCGTATGCGCGAAGTATTCGCGTGGTTATCTACACCACCTGACCAAGACCCAAGAGCCCTTGGGTTGGACACTCCTGGGGCAGCACAACATCGCCTTCTATCACCAGATGATGCGGGAAATCCGGCAGAGCATCCTCGAAGATTCGTTCCTGGCGTATTACCATGACCGTCGGCAAGTCTTGCAAATCGAGGACATGGATAATCCGGCCAAACCACCGAAAGCTGGTAAAGAGCGGCGGTCGCGGAGCTTGGGCGATTATGAAATCCACCTGCATTCCCAAGGCTTCGCGAACATCCGGCAGATTTCTTCGGGCGAGATCATGCATCTGCGTCGCCCGCCGATGGAAGAAGCCAAAGCGCTTTACATCGACCAATCGGCCTTGACGGCGAGGTTGCAGTTGAAGCCCGGCGAAAAACCCGAAGACCTTGAGCCCCTCGTCATCTGGGATCTCGGCTTGGGCGCCGGGGCGAACGCCATGGCCGCCATCCAATGCTATGAGACCGAAGCGGCGAAAGGGCCCGTGCGCGGATTAAAAGTCATCAGCTTCGAAAACGACCTCGACTCCATCCGCCTCGCCTTGACGCATAAGAATCGTTTCGAGTATCTGCGCCATTCCGGGCCGGACGCTGTGTTGGCGCGTGGCCAGTGGGAATCGCGTCAATTCCCGGGATTGAGCTGGGAGCTGCACGTCGGAGATTTCTGGGAGAAAGCGGCGCAGGCTTCTGCGAAGCCAGATATCATTTATTACGATTTCTTTTCGCAAAAAACCAACGGAGATTGCTGGGCCTTGGAGTCATTCCAGAAACTCTTCGCCCATTGCGATCCCAAGAAATCTGCGCAGCTCTTCACGTATTGCTCTTCCACCACCGCCCGCGTCGCGATGTTGAATGCTGGATTTTATGTGGCGGTCGGCGAAGGTACTGGTTCAAAAAAGCACACCATCATCGCGCTGAGTCCGGGCTTCCCGGAACCCTGCCCCTACCCGCTTATCGAGAAAGATTGGTTAGATCGCTGGAGCCGTTCGACGAAGAAATTTCCCGATGGATTGAGCGAGGCGGAGCGGGCGGAAATTGAAAAACGAATCATCGGACATCCGCAGTTTGGGAGATAGAGCGCGGCGTAACCGCCGCGAGGGGACAAGTGGGCACGGTGACATGGGGACACGCGCTTGCGCGAGGGGACATGCTGGCACGGGGACATGGGGGCATGGGAGAGGCAGTGCAAAGGTGCAAATGCGGCGAAGCCGCGTGCAAAGGTGCAAAAGTGAACTCGCGTGAAACGCGAGAGGGGGCATGTGGCGTAAGCGCCGCGAGGGGATTTGATCGGATGACTGGGCCGGTCATCCCTACCAAAGACCGCAGCATTCATTCTGGTTTCCCTCTTTGAATGGGTGAATCAAGGCAGCTAGGTCAGCACGCAGTGCTGACCCTACCAAGGGCAGAGGCAGTTTAGCGGCGTAAGACTTCGGAGCCTTTGGTGGCGTCGTAATCGCCGCTCCATTTGGAAATCACGAGTGTGGCGACGGCGTTACCGATAAAATTAGTAATGGCACGAGCTTCGGACATGAAACGATCGACGCCTAAGATGAGGGCGATGCCGGCGACAGGGATATGACCCGTCGTCGCGAGCGTGGCCGCAAGGGTGATGAAACCGCTGCCCGTGACACCAGCGGCGCCCTTGGAAGTTAGTAGCAACACACCCATCAGACCGAGCTGTTGGGCCAATGTCATCGGCGTGTCGGTGGCTTGGGCGATGAAAAGGGCCGCCATCGTGAGGTAGATGCAAGTGCCGTCCAAATTGAAGGAATAGCCCGCCGGAACCACGATCCCCACCGTCGGCCGGGCGCAACCGACCTTCTCCATCTTCTCCATCAGGCCCGGCAGGGCTGATTCTGAGGTCGAAGTACCGACCACGATCAGCAACTCATCCTTCAGGAGCACCAGGACCTTCCAGAGACTGAATCCGGAGACGTGCATGATCGCGCCGAGTACCACGAAGATAAATAGCCCGCAAGTCAGGTAGACGCAGAGCATCAGCTTACCCAGCAGGAATAAGGTGGAGAGACCGAACTTGCCGATTGTGAAGGCCATGGCCCCGGCGGCGGCGATCGGAGCGAACCGCGTGACGATGGCGACGATGCCGAAGAAGACGCGGGCCACCTCGTGGAGAAGATTGATGACCGGGCGGGCGTGGTCGCCGAGGCGACCGAGGGCCAGACCGAAGAGCACCGCGAGCAAAAGCACCTGGAGCACGTCGCCGTCGGCGAAGGCGCCAACGAAAGTCTTAGGAATGATATGAAGGAAGTAATCGACCACGGACATCCCTTGAGCAGCTGTCGCGTAGCTGGCGACCGACTTGGCGTCCAATGAGGCCGGGGTCGCATGGAAGCCGGCTCCGGGCGTAAAGACATTGGCCACGATAAGACCGATCACCAGGGCGACCGTCGTGATGATTTCAAAATAGAGGAAAGCACGGAAGCCGACCGAGCCGGCCTTTTTCAAGTCGCCCATCCCGGCCAGACCGACCACCACCGTCGTGAAGATGATGGGCCCGATGAGCATCTTGATCAGATTCACGAACGCATCGCCGAGCGGTTTCAGATCGGCGCCGAAGGCAGGCCAGAAATGACCGATGAGGCCACCGAGCAAGATGCCGACCAAAACCTGTACGTAAAGCAGACGTAGGTAACGCATAGCGGGGTATGGCGGCAGGTTGGGTCGAAATAGAAAGCCAAGCAATGCATTACGACCTTCGTCTTCTTTGCTTTAATCAACGACAACGCCTGTTTAAGACATAATTGGAACTTTGCACCCTGTCAGGAGTCACCCATCGTAAGCGAACCCCACCCTGCCCCCTCATGACCTTATCCCGTCGTCGTTTCCTGACCACTGCCGCCGTTGCGACCTTAGCCTTCCCGGCCTTGGTCCGAGCCCGCAACCTCAACTCGCAAATCCAGATTGCCGCAGTGGGTTGCAGCGGCAAAGGCCATTCCGATATCTTGGAAGTCGGATCGCACGCCAAGGCCAAGTTCGTCGCCTTGTGTGATATCGATAGCGCGCGCTTCGGCGGCATCGACATCAAGTATCCTGGACTGACGCACTACGCCGATTTTCGCGAGATGTTCGCCAAGTTGGGAGATAACTTTGACGCCGTCACCGTCTCGACCCCGGATCACATGCATGCCTTGCCGGCAATCAGCGCGCTAAGACTCAAGAGGCATGTGTATTGCCAGAAGCCCCTAACGCATACCGTCTGGGAGGCGCGTCAACTGCGACTCGAAGCCGCTAAGTCAGGTGTGCGCACGCAGATGGGAAATCAGATCCATTCCGCGAAGGAATATCGGACGGGCGTGAAACTCATCCAATCGGGCCGCATCGGTAAAATCCTTGCCGTGCATACTTGGCACCCAAATACGGGTAATGGTTATACCAAACTCACCGGACTGCCCACGCCTGGCCCGGTGCCAAGTGGATTGAGTTGGGATCTCTGGCTTGGCACGGCGCAGACGCGCGACTACGCCCCGACCGTCTACCATCCCTTCAATTGGCGCGACTGGGTGGATTTCGGCAGCGGTACCATGGGCGACTTCGGGTGCCACTTGCTTGATCCCGTCTTCACCGCGCTCAAGCTCGGCGCGCCCATCAGCGTCAAAGCTGACAGCGTCGGGGCCAATGAGCAGACCTGGTGCGAGCAACAGACCATCGAGTGGACCTTCCCTGGCACCGAGTATACGCATAACGACACCCTCAAAGTCACATGGTATGATGGTGGCCGCCTGCCTGATCTCGCCCTCGCGTTGATGCCTCCTGGTAAAACCTTTACCAAGGCCGGTTCGATCTTCATCGGCGAACACGGCGTCATGATGCTGCCGCACGTCGCCATGCCGTTGCTCTTCCCGGAGGAGAAATTCGGCAAGAATCTCAACCCCGGCGAACTCGCACGTCGCGCGCGGGCCAAGGATAAACCCACGGACAAAGTCGCCGTCGACTTGCCCGATTTCGTCGAAGGCTCCAGCCACTACCATGCGTGGGTGGATGCGATCCTCGAAGGCCATGAGACCACGGATAACTTCGCGTATGCGGGACCGCTGACGGAAGCCGTCCAGCTCGGCAATGTCGCGTCGCGCTTCAGCGGCCAGAAACTCGAATGGGATGCCGCAACTATGAAATTTCCGAATTTACCGGCGGCGGAAAAACTCCTGACGAAAACCTACCGTAAAGGCTGGGAAATCTAAGCCTTCAGGCGAGAGAGGAGGACGGTCCGGGCGGGACCGGATTGACTGGGGTCAGCGGGGAGCTATGCCAATGCCATGCGCTTCGTAGCCCTCCTCATATTGGCCGGACTTTGTTCTGCGTGTAAGCCATCGGGCCAGGCGCCGAGCGAGAGCGAATTAAAGGAGCAGAACGCCGTGATGAGTTTCGCCCTGCAGCATTTTCAGGATAATAATGATATCGCCGGTGCGGTGACCTTGGTCGTCAGCCCGAACGGCATCCTCGGATTCGAAGCGTTTGGTTTGGCGGACATCGGAGCGAAACGCCCCATGCGCCAAGATTCCATGTTCTGGATCGCCTCGATGACCAAGCCCATCACCGCGATGGGCGTCATGATGCTCGTCGAAGAAGGCAAAGTGAAAATCGATGATCCCGTCGAAAAGTTCGTGCCGTCATTCAAAGGCATCCAAGTCAAGACCGCGCAGGGCTTGGCGGCGCCGAAACGCTTGATCACCGTGCGCGATCTCCTGACGCATACCAGTGGCATCAGCACCGCCGCCGTCACTCCGGCCGGCCAGCCGATTGACCTCATCCCACTCGCCGAAATGTGTGATGCGTATGCGCGTAACCCGCTCACCAGCGAGCCTGGCGAGAAATGGGCTTACAACAACAATGCCATCAACGTCCTGGGGCGCATCATCGAAGTCGCTGGCGGCAGACCCTATGCGGACTTTATCCAAGAGCGGTTCTTCACCCCGCTGGGCATGGACAATAGCACTTTTTGGCCGGACATCGACGACCTCGATCGCATGGCCAAGCCCTACTCTAAGAACAAAGAAACCGGCGAACTCATCGAAGCCAAGAACACCCGCTTCAGCCTACCCTTGGATAACCCCAAGCGGACGGCGTACCCGGCGGGCGGATTATTCTCATGTGCGGCGGACCTCGCGAAACTTTACCAGATGATCCTGAGCGGCGGCGAGAAAGACGGTCACCGTTATCTTAAGACCGCGACCTTGAAACAGATGACCACCAATCAACTGGGCGACATGACTAAAGTAAGTTTCACGGAAGGCATGCAGATGGGGCTGGGTTTTCACCTCGTGCACAACCCTATCGGCGTCACGGAAAGCCTGAGTACCGGCTCATTCGGACATGGCGGAGCGTTTGGCACCCAAGCGTGGATTGATCCGGTCAAGAAGCGGGCTTACGTCTTACTCATCCAACGAACAGATCTGCCTAATTCGGATGGGAGCGAAATCCGCCGGGAATTTCAGAAGACAGCGGTTGAGACGTATGGGGGGAAGTAGGCGCGGGGTAAGCGCCAGCATACATTAGTTGACCGGTTGACCAGTGGGCCAGTTGGCAAGGGAGACAAAGATACCGTGCAAAGGTGGGCGCGGCGGAGCCGCGAGGGGACATGCGCTTGCGCGAGGGGACATGCGCTTGCGCACGGGGACATGGGGACACGGGGAGAGGCTGGGGAGTATATAACAGAAGCATTCATCCCGGTTTCCGGTTTCCCCTTGAGTGGGTGAATCGTTTCGAGTGGCGGGTGGCAGCCTCAGGTGGCGGGTGGCGGGAAAGGTAGGGGCGTGCGGCCCGCGCGCCCACGGATGACCGGGCCGGTCATCCCTGCCAAAGACCGCAGCATTCATTCCGGTTTCCGGTTTCCCTTTGAGTGCTTACCTTCCTGCAACCTGCCACCCGGGGCTGCCACCTGGCACCCGGAATAAATGTCGTTCAGCGGATGCGACGCAGTCGCGCCTCACCCTAAGACAGAGACAGCTAGGTCAGCACGCAGTGCTGACCCTACCTCGAGGCAGTTAGAAGGTGACATTGATACAATTGGGCTTAAAACTTTGGGACTTTGAAAGGTTTACCTTAAAGACCCCGCTATGAATTTTCTGCAACTTGCGCTCCGCCGACCCGTCACCGTGGTCGTCGCCACCTTGGCGCTCATCTTAAGCGCCATTTTCGGCCTCCAGCGCATGCCGAAGGACGTCTTCCCGCCCCTGAACGTCCCCACGATTTACGTCGCGCAACCCTATGGGGGTATGGATGCCGGCCAGATGGAAGGCTTCCTAACTTATTATTACGAATATCACTTCCTTTATATCACGGGCATCGAGCACGTAGAGTCCAAGAACATCCAAGGCGCGGCGATCATGAAGCTCCAGTTCCACCCGGGGACGGACATGTCGCAGGCCATGAGCGAGACCATCGGCTACGTCAACCGGGCCCGCGCCATGATGCCGCCTGGCACCGTGCCGCCGTTCGTGATGCGTTTTGATGCGGGCAGCGTCCCCATCGGGCAGCTCGTCTTCGCCAGCGAGACGCGCAGCGTCGCCCAACTCCAAGATGCCGCGCTGAATACCGTCCGGCCGCTCTTCGCCACCTTGCCGGGTGTTTCGGCGCCACCGCCGTTCGGGGGCAGCGCCCGCTCGATTCTTATCAATCTTAACCCCGATCGTTTGCGCAGCACCGGCGTCACCCCCGAGGAAGTCGTCACGGCCTTGGCCGGAGCCAACACCATCACCCCGGCGGGCAACGTTACCTTCGGCGACATCAACCTCCTCGTACCGGTCAATTCGACGATCAAGAACATCAAGGAACTGGAGAACGTCGCCATCCGCCCCGGACAGAATCCGGCGATCCTGATTCGCGATGTTGCGCAGATCATTGATGGCGCCGACCAAGTCACCAGCTACGCCCTCGTCGATGGCAAACGCACGGTCTACATCCCCGTCACCAAGCGTTCCGACGCCTCCACCCTTTCCGTCGTTGGCTTGGTCAAAGAAAACCTGGGCGTGTTTCAGGCGGCGGTACCGGCGGACATCAAAGTCTCTTATGAGATGGACCAGAGCCCCATCGTCAGTCGGGCGATTGGCGATCTTTTCCTCGAATCCGTACTCGGCGCGATCTTCACCGGCTTAATGGTGTACGTCTTCTTACGCGACCGACGCAGCACCCTGATTGTCGTCGTCAATATTCCGCTGGCTTTACTGATCGCCGTTTTGGGACTGTGGTTATGCGGACAGACCATCAACCTCATGACCTTGGGCGGCCTGGCGCTCGCCGTCGGCATCCTCGTGGACGAAGCGACCGTGGCCATCGAAGCGATCGAACAAGAACGCGAACGCGGCCTGGCGGTGGCCACCGCGGTGCGTAACGCCATCCGGGCGACCGCCTTGCCGCGCTTCTTGGCCATGGCATGCGTCATCGCTGTCTTCCTCCCTTCGCTTTTCATGGAAGGCGCGGCCCGAGCGTTATTCCTTCCACTTTCGTTGGCGGTCGGCTTCAGCATGATTGCGTCATACGTCCTTTCATCGACCTTGCTCCCGGTGCTAGCGATTTGGTTCTTAGCGCCCCATACGGCTGAACGCGGTGGATTTTTCCAAGCCCTGCAAGAGCGTTATATCGGTTGGCTGCAGGCCGTCTTAGCTCGTCGAAAAATCTTTGCGCTTGGCACGTTGGCTCTCGCCACGGCAGCCATCGCCCTGCTCTACCCTAACCTCGGACGGGAAATATTCCCCTCGGCTAACAACGGTCAGCTCCAAGTGCGCCTACGTGCGCCGGCGGGCACGAAACTCGACCGCACCGAACAAATCGCCTTACAAGCCCTCGGCATCATCAAAACTGAACTCGGGGCGGAAAACGTCGGCACGACCCTCGGACTCGTGGGCGTGCATGCGCCTAATTATCCGGTGAACCTGATCCATGCCTGGAACAGCGGAACGGATGAAGCCACCTTGCAGATACAATTGAAACCTGGCGCCAAAGTGAACCTCGAAGCCGCCAAAGAAAACCTACGCCGCAAGCTGGCCGGCGCGATGACTGATGTCCGCCTTTCGTTTGAGCCAGCGGATATCGTCAGCCGCGTCATGAGCTTTGGTGCACCCACCCCGATCGAAATCGCCGTGAGCGGACCGACCTTGGCGGACAACCGTTCGCACGCAGAGGCGATCCGCAAAGAACTTGAGAAAATAACCGAACTGCGAGATATCCAATTTTCGCAGACGCTTGATGCGCCCTCGTTGGAGGTAAGCATCAACCGCGAAAAAGCCGGCCTGCTCGGCATCAAGCTCAACGATGCCGCCCGTTCCGTCGTCAGCGCGACAAGCTCGAGCCGCTTCATCCTTTCGAATTATTGGGCCGACCCTAAGACTGGCGTCGCCTTCCAGGTCCAGGTGCAGATCCCAACCGCACAGACCAAGAGCGTCGAAGACCTGGCGAACTTGCCCGTCGGACCAGCGGGACAGCGGCCGGTTTTGCTGCGTTCGATCGCCACGCTCAAAGAAAGCACCGCCGTGGCGCAATATGATCGATATAACATGCAACGCCTGATCACCCTGACGGCGAATTACGCGGGGATCGACCTCGGACATCTCGCCGAGCGCATCGATGCCGCCATCGCCGCCGCGGGCAAGCCGCCGGCGAAAGTCAAAATCGACCAACGCGGCCAAGTCACCCCCTTGCGGGAACTTCTCGCGAGCCTGGCACGCGGCCTCGGCATCGCCCTTGTGATCATCGCCTTATTATTGGCGGCGAACTTTCAAAGCCTGCGATTGGCGGGGATCATCTTGGCCACCCTCCCCGTCGTGTTACTGGGCGTCATCGCCGGATTAATCGTCACCTTTTCGACCTTGAATATCGAAAGTTATATCGGCGCCATCATGGCCGTCGGGGTCGCGATCGCGAATGCCATCTTACTGATCACCGCGGCGGAACGACTGCGACGTGACGGAGCGACGGCGGAAGCGGCGGCGCTCGGTGCCGGCAAATCGCGCTTGCGAGCCATCTTGATGACAAGCTTCGCCATGTTGGCGGGCATGATCCCGATGGCTTGCGGCTGGTCGGAAGCCGGAAGCCAGACCGCACCCTTGGCACGAGCCGTCATGGGTGGACTCATTTTCGGCACCCTTGCCACCCTTACCCTGATTCCAGCGCTGTATGCCTGGAGCATGAACGCCGCGAACAGCCGCACCATTTCCATCGACCCTGAAGACCCTCAAAGTACCCATTACGACAAAACCAATGCTCTCTCCTAAAGCCATCGCACTCTTCCTGGGTGCCATTTCAGCGCATGCGGCCGACTTCACCGTCACGCATCTGAAGAACGGTGACATCACCCGCAGCGTGCAACTGCTGGGCGAAGTCCGACCGAACCAACAAGTCGCGCTCTACGCCAAAGTCGGAGGCTACGTGCGCGCCATCAACGTCGACTTAGGCGATGTCGTCAAAGCCGGCGACATCCTCGCCGAAATCGAAGTACCCGAGATCGTCGCCGACGAAGCGCGCACACGGGCGGAGCTTAAGCTCGCGGAGTCCGAAGAAAAGCGCACTCAACAAGCCTTCAAACAAGCGCCCGACCTGGTCATGCGCCAGACCGTAGACGCCGCGGAGGCTCGCCTGGCTGTGGCCAAAGCTGCGCAAGAACGGAACGCCACCTTGTTGGCATTTGCCAAGATCAAAGCACCCTTTGCGGGCACCATCAGCCGCCGTTCGGTGGACAAAGGAGCCTTTGTGCCAGCGGCGACCGGTGGCGGAGCCGGGCAAGCAGCGTTATTCATCCTGACCGATGCGGCGACGGTTCGTATTCAGGCTGCCTTGCCGGAATTTGAAGCGGGCCTTGTTGCAATCGGGCAATCGATTGTCGTCAGCACCGAGTCAACCGGGAGCAAGACCTTTGAAGCCAAAGTCGTCCGCATTGCGGGAGTGTTGGATGCTTCGAGCAAAACCATGCAAATCGAAGCCGACGTCGCGAACCCAAGCGGCAGCCTGAAACCGGGCATGTTCGCCAGCGTCAAACTCGGTATCGACACGCATAAAGCTACCCCCCTGCTACCGCTCACGGCGATCATCATGGAAAAAGCGGTGGCGACGGCGTACGTGAACGATAACGGCAAGGCCCGTCGTCGCGTCCTGAAAGCTGGCTTCAATGATGGTACAAATCTCGAAGTGCTCGATGGCCTCAAGCCCACGGACGACGTCCTCGTCGTCGGCAGCGCCACCTTGACCGACGGACAGCTGGTGACTCTCGCGCCTACAAAATAATGCGTCACAGCCCATTCCTATTCATCGTCCTGGTTGCGACGATTTTGCCGTTAAGCAGCCGTGGTGAAAACATCGACCTGCCGACCGTGTTAAAACTGGCGGGAGCGCAGAACATCGAAGTCCAGATTGCGGAAGCCAAACTCAAAGAAGCTCAAGCCTTGGATAACGGCAGCGTCTGGCAGCTCTTTCCCACCCTATCGCCGGGAGTCAGCTACCGTAACCACAGCGGGAGGGCCCAAGCTTTTGATGGCAGCGTTTCCGATGTCGAAAAGCAATCCGTAGCCGCAGGCGGAACTGTTCAACTCCAACTTGAACTTGGAGAAGCCATTTACCGTCGGCTTGTCGCAAAGCAGGTCGCCGTGGCGGCGGGGCATCAGTTGGAGGCGCAGCGCCAGCAGACCCTCTTGCAAGCGGCCCAAGCGTACTTCGACCTCAGCCGGGCCCATCAATCGATCGCGTTGCTCGAAGCTTCAGCCAAAACTGCGCGCGATTTCCATGCGCAGATCCTGAACGGCGTCAAAGCCGGCCTGGCCTTCAAGGGCGACGAATATCGCGCCTTCGCGCAGCTCAACCGGGCGGAAGTCAAACTACAACAAGCACGTGATACCGCGCAGGCGGCCGCTACGAACCTGGCGCAGATCCTTCGACTGAAGATCACCGACGCGCTCACCCCGGCCGACCTCCAGCCATTACCGTTGGCATTTGATGAAAAGAAAGAGGCGCTGGATGCGCTTGTCCAACGCTCGATTCAGAAGCGCCCCGAGATTGCGGAAAACGAAGCCTTAGTCGAAGCAGCTGAGGCACAATTAAAAGGCGTCACCTATGGTCCGCTTTTTCCGACGCTTGGCGCGCAATATTATGCGGGCGGCCTTGGCGGCAGCACCAGTTCGAGCCGGAGTGATTATGCCAGCAGCTCGGATACCGTCGTCACCCTTTCATGGAAAATCGGCGCCGGCGGACTCTTTGATTCATCGCGTAAAAATGCCGCCGAAGCCTTACATAACCAAGTCGAACTCAAAGCGAGCCGGACGCGGGAGAGCATCACGCGACAAGTCGTGGACGCCTACGCGAACGTCGGCTACCTCAGCTCGCAGCTCGAACTCCTGAAGCAAGGCGTCCAGGCCAGCGAAGCCGGACTCAAGCTGGCCTTGGCCCGAAAAGAATTCGCGGTCGGCGTCGTCCTTGAAGCGTTGCAATCCCAGCAAGATCTCATCCAAGCCCAATTGGATTACCTGCAAGCCATCGCCGAACTGAACAAAGCGCAATATCGTTTAAAAGTCGCGGTCGGAGAGTGAACTCGCGTGAAACGCGAGAGGGGGCAGCATAGGGAGACCGGATAGTTAGCTGGGCAGTATCAGAGGTAGGGGCGTGCGGCCCGCGCGCCCACGGATGACCGGGCCGGTCATCCCTGCCAAAGACCGCAGCATTCATCCCTTACAGCGGATGCGACGCAGTCGCGCCTCATCCTAAGGCAGAGACAGCTAGGTCAGCACGCAGTGCTGACCCTACCTCGAGGCAGAAAGACAAAGGGGGGAGCGGTTATGTCGCCGACCTTACCAAGAGACGCGGAAACCGCTGGTGAAGCCCCAGCCGTCATAAGCGCCGCCATCGGCGAGTCGGTCGTGCATGGCCGCATGTTCGACGGCGAGCATCCATTTCAACTTGTGGCCATAGAAGTAGCGGTTGAGTCCGAAATAATATTCCTGATAACGATCGCCGCGACCGGCGGTCACCCAACTGTCATAACGAATCGAGTAGATGCCGTTATTCAGCTTGCTGGCCAGGTAGGTGTAACGAAAGACCAACTGCCAATCCGAGTTGAGATTATAAATAGGCTCGAATTCAAAGCCGTGAAGGTCGGACTGGGTGCCCTGCCCTTCGGAAGCGCAAGCGTCGAGATGCAGCGTCCAAGGGCCTTGGGTGAACTGTCCGCTGAGGGAGAAAGCCTGATGATTATTCCGGCAGAAGGCCTGCGGGAAGCCCGTCGCGTTCTGAGAGTCATCGCTAAGATTCAGGTAATCGAAACGAACAAAGGCTTTCTGCAGGCCCCACTGCTCATCGAAATGCCAACCAGTGGAAACGAAGCCGATGCGTCCGGCGTTGAATTTACCGAAATATTCATTGGCGGTGCCGGCAGTAAAAAGCCCGGCGCGATAGAACCATTTGCCGCGATCGCCTTCGAAACTGAGGCCTGGCACGGATTCTTCGATCATCCCGATATTATTGGAAATCGCGCTGCGATCGATGGTCGGAAGCACGAGGGAAGAAGTCGACCCATCGAGCGTGAAGCGGACGCCTTGGCGGCCGAGCGTCCAATTCCGTTCCGCGTCAGGCGCCCAACGCACATAGGCATCGGTCACCTTATTGAAGAGCGGATGAGGAGCACCGAGGTTGAAATCGAGCTCCAAGGAGAAATACCAATCTTGCAAGAATTGGCCCTTCAAGCCGACACGGGAACGGCGGTTGGCCCATCCGGATGCATGAGCGTCGCCGTTGCCGAAACTATACCAGTCGAACTGTTCACGGCCGGTAAACCGCAGCTCCTGTAGCCAAGTATCTTTCGAGTCCTTATAAAACAGAGCCTTCGACCAGAGCCGATCGTAGTCACTTTCGACGACGGGTGGCGTCTGCCCGTAAGCAGATGCGACGAGCAAGAGCAGGAAAAATGGACGAAAATCGGAAGGCATCGCGAAAGAATTCGGGCGAGATTAGGGAAATACGAAGATATGAAAGCCGCAGGCAACCGAGAAGATGTCGGATAAGTAGCATTTATCGCGATAAGAGTGCCCAATCCTCAATCGATGGTTGAAACCGCAAAGGCTTTATGGGGTTATAGATCGGACACCCTGCACTTTATGACATCGATTACACGCCTCACCACCGCCTTCTTGGCTTGCTTGGCCGCCCTGGCCCAAGCCCAAGAAAAAAAGATGAACGTCCTGTTCATCGCCGTCGATGACCTGCGCCCCGAACTCAGCTGTTACGGCAACCCCGTCATCAAGACGCCGAACTTCGACCGCCTCGCCAAACGCGGTATGGTGTTCAACCGCGCTTATTGCCAACAAGCCGTGTGCGCCCCCTCGCGCTCTTCGATCATGACTGGCAAACGGCCCGACGCCACGCGCGTCTGGGATCTCGAGACGCACTTCCGCGTCGCACTGCCGAACGTCAAGACCGTCGGCCAATACTTCAAAGAGCACGGATACTTTTCCCAAGGCATGGGTAAGATTTACCACGGAGGTTTTGACGACGAAGCGACCTGGTCGACCCCTTGGATGACTCCTAAAGCCGAGACCTACGCCAAGGCCCCGACCAAGGCCGACGTCGTGAAGGAAGACCCCAAGAACAAGGGCAAGGGCGTGGCCTTCGAAGCCGGGGATGTTGCCGATGATTTTTATACTGACGGCAAGACCGTGCGTCTGGCGGCTGAAACTCTCGGACAACTCAAAAAGAAGAACCAACCCTTCTTCTTGGCGGTCGGCATTTCCAAGCCCCACCTGCCTTTCGTTTCCCCTAAGAAGTATTGGGATCGCTACGACCCCAAGACAATTCCGGACAACGCCAGCCCCTTCCCCGTCGGTGCTCCCGCCTACGTCGGAGACAGCGATAGCGGCGAGTTCCGGGCTTACACCAACGTGCCGGGCAAAGATAAGAACCTCGCGTTCACGCCGCTGCCTCCGGAATTCGCAGCGCAAGTACGCCACGGCTATTACGCCGCCGTCAGCTATACCGACGCCAACCTTGGCATCCTGCTGGATGCGCTGGACAAAGAAGGCCTCACGGACAGCACCGTCATCGTCCTCTGGGGCGACCACGGCTGGAAACTCGGCGATCACCAAGAGTGGGGCAAGCACACCAACTTTGAAGTCGATACGCGAGTGCCTCTCATCTTCAGCACGCCAAGCATGAAGACCGCCGGACAGAAGAGCAACTCGCTGGTCGAATTCGTGGACGTCTACCCGACGCTTGCCGACCTTTGTGGTCTGCCTAAGCCCGACACCGATGGAGTCAGCCTCAAGCCCATCATGGAAAATCCGTCCGTCACCGTAAAGCAAGTGGCCATCAGCCAATACCCGAAGAGCGCCGGCGTGTCCGACAAAAAAGGCGCCAAGGGAACTGCCAAACGTGACGTCATGGGTTACAGCATCCGCGATGACCGCTGGCGCCTGACCCTCTGGCGCAGCCTGGCGGACAACAAGATTGTGGACACCGAACTCTACGACGAAGTCAATGCGCCGACCGAACCCGAGAATCTTGCCAAGAAACCGGAGAACCAAGAAGTCATCGCCCGCCTCTCCAATTTCCTCCCGCCACCCATTCCCGTCGCCGATCCGAACGCCAAGAAGATCGCCAAGGGTAAAAAGAACATCATCGATATCGCCGCGAAGAACAAAGACGAGGACGCCACCGCCCCTAGCATCACCGCTCCTAAGACTGAAGAAACCAAGGAGCGCGGCCCGATGTTCGATCGACGCGACGTGAATAAGGACGGCAAGCTCTCTAGGGAAGAATTCATGGACAAACAGAAAGACCCGGTCCACGCCGCCGAGAACTTCATCAAGTTCGACAAAGACAAAGACGGCTCCCTCACCAAGGAAGAGTTTGTCAAGTCGGGCAAATAAAATCGACGTCACCCTTCCTCACGAAAGGCGGTCCGCAAGGTCCGCCTTTTTTATATCTCCCGCTCCTTCGCCTCAGTTTCAATTGAATCATGTCCATCTTCTTCCGATGCATCGCCTTCTGCTGCGGCCTCACCCTGACCGCTGCGGAAAGCGTGCCGGCCACCGTCGTCGTCGACGCCACCAAGCCCGGCCTGACGATTCCCAAAGATTTCCTGGGTATCAGTTATGAAAAAAACGCCTTAGTTGAGCCGCACTTCCGGGCAGCGAACTCAGAGCTCATCCACCTCCATCGCAACCTCGGACCAGGCACCTTACGTTTGGGTGGCAATAAAGTCGAACTCACGCGCTGGCAGGCAGAAATCAAACCAGCTACCTTGGATAAAAAGACCGGACTCGCCGTCATTGGGCGCGCCACGCTCGACGACCTCTACGACTTCCTCAAGGCGACGGACTGGAAATGCGTGCATGGCATCAACCTGGCGGGCAACCAGCCGGAGACTTCCGCGGACGAGGCTGCTTATGCGCTCAAGATCGGCGCGGCGTCCGTACTGGCCTTTGAAGTCGGCAACGAACCCAACCTCTACAACAACCACGACCTGCGCAAAAAAGATTACGATTGCGGCCAGTATCTACCGGAGGCCGCGAAGGCCATCAAAGTCATCCGCGCCCGTAATCCCGGCATCATCTTAGCCGGACCCGCGACGGCACGACGTACTGATCGTTGGTTCGAAGACGCCGTGGCTGGCCTTAAAGGCCAGCTCGAGATTGGTACCTCGCACCTTTACGCCCTTTCCGGAGGATCGACCAACCCCAAGTCGGCGAATTTTCCGAGTATCGAAAACCTCCTGCTCCCGGCCACCATGGCCAAAGATGTCACGATGGTGGACGAGCACCTTGCCGCCGCGAAGGCCGCCGGCATGCGTTACCGTCTGGCCGAATGTAATTCGATTTCCAACGGCGGACGTGCGGGCATCAGCGACGCATTTGTCGGCGCGCTTTGGGCGACCGACTTTCTCTTCAGCGTCGCGGAACACGGCGCCGATGGGATTAATTTCCACAGCAACCTCAAAGAAGGCAGCTACTCGCCTTTCTTCGCGCGTAAAAGCGGCGGCTATCAGGTCCAGCCCCTTTATTATGCAATGCTGCTATTCAGAGAAGCTGGGCGCGGACGCATCTTAACCGCCACCGTAAAGAGCGAAGCTAATATGACCGCGCACGCTACGATCGGCACGGACGGTAAACTGCGCATGGTACTCACGAATAAAGATCTTGCCCGCGAGATTGTTGCACACGTTTCAACAGGACGCACCCAGGGCACCATCGCCCGCCTCTTGGCACCGAGTATCGACGCTAAGACCGTCGTCACCTTTGCCGGAGCGGCCACGGCGAACGATGGAAAATGGTCGGCTATAAAGACCGAGCCCGTTGCCGGAAATGGGAGCGACCTCACCGTACGATTACCGGCGGGCAGCGCGGCCGTGGTGACGTTGGAGTGAGGGGAAGACCAGAGAGAGGCAGTGCAAAGGTGCAACTCGGAGCGCAGCTCCTGTGCAAAGGTGAGCGCGGCGAAGCCGCGAGGGGGCATGCGGGCAAGGTGACAAGTGGGCAAGGGAGACACACTAGAGGCTCGGAGGCTCAGAGGACCAGAGAGAGGCAGTGCAAAGGTGCAAATGCGGCGAAGCCGCGTGCAAAGGTGCAAAAGTGGGATAACAACACTTCGGGTGGCGGGTGGCGGGGAAGCTTTCGGAAGGTAGGGCTGATCACCCTTGATCAGCCGCGATTGAGCGAGGGCGCTCAACCCTACCCAAGGCAGAGATACGTTTCGGGTCTCAGGTCTCGGCAGTCGGGTATCGGGTACGGGTTATCAGGTTCGGGTACGGGTTCGGGGCCTGAACCTGACCCTGGTGCTGAACACCTGAACCTGGGACCTGAAGGCCGAGACCCGGGACCTGAGAGTGTATTGACTAACCGCCAACCGCTAACCGCAAGCCGCCACCACCGTTTCAGGCTCCATTTCCCGCCATTTGAACAAGTGCCATTGACGGGTGTCCAAAGGCCATAGATTACAACTCCATCATGAGAAACCCCCTCTCTGCGCTGCTGGCTTTCCTGCTGGTCGCCCTCGCCCCTCTTTCCGCCCAGGACGGCTTCAAGCCGATCTTCGACGGCAAGACCCTCGCCGGCTGGGATGGCAACCCTGAGCTGTGGTCCGTCGAGGACGGCTGCCTCACTGGCAAGACCAAGGGGCCTGACCATCTCACCTACAATCAGTTCCTCGTCTGGCGCGGCGGCGTTCTGAAGAATTTCGAGCTGCATGCCAAGATCAAGTGTTCTGCTAGCAACTCCGGCATCCAGTATCGCAGCAAAGATCTGCCCGAGAACGGCAAGTGGTCCATCGGCGGCTACCAGTGCGACGTCCATCCCTCCCCGGCCAACAACGCCATGGTCTACGAAGAACGTGGTCGCGGCATCTTGGTGCAGAACGGACAGAGCGTCATCATCGACGACAAGGGCGGCAAGTGGCTCGCCGCGGAACACGAACAGGTCAAAGTCGATATAGCCGAATGGCATGAGTACACCGTCATCGCGAACGGCAACCATCTCACACATAAGGTAGACGGCAAAGTGACCATCGACCTGATCGATCATGATGAGAAAGCTCGTTCGCTCGAAGGCATCCTTGCTTTCCAAGTTCACCGCGGCCCCGCCATGATCGTCCAGATCAAGGACGTGATGCTCAAAGAACTCCCTGAAGGCGGTTTGCTTTCCATGGAGAAGAATCCCATCCCCAGCGATGCGCAGAAAGTAGAAAAGCCCGGCGCCAAAGGAAAGAAAGCTCCAGCCAAGAAGGCCGCGCCGGTCATCAAACCTGCCACCAAAGCCTTTCTGCAAATCGCGGCCGAACCCGCTCCTAAGCAAGCCCCCAAAGGCAAAGCTAAAGCCAAAGCCAAGGCCGCCCAGCCGACCAACCCCGACAACGGAAAGGCCATTGGCGAAAACAAAGCCACGCCCGTTGACCGCATCCGCGCTCCCGAAGGCTTCAAGGTCGAGCTCCTTTACTCCGTCCCCGGAGATAGCCTCGGCTCTTGGGTCGCCCTCTGCGCCGACGGCATAGGCCGCATCTACGCCAGTGACCAATATGGCTCCCTCTATCGATTCAATACTCCCGCACCGGGTGAAACCCTGAAGGTCGAGGACGTGCAGAAAGTACCCGTGGAGATCCGGGCAATCAACGGCATGGCCTGGTTCAAAGGCACCCTCTATTGCGGCGTCAACGACTACGAGCACAAGTCCACCTGCGGACTTTATCGCATCAGCGACACTAACGGCGACGACCAATTGGATAAGGTAGAGCTACTCCGCGAAATCGATTCGAGCGGCGATCACGGCGTCCATGCAATCGTGCCTGCGCCTGATGGTGAATCGCTCTTCCTGATCTCCGGCAACGGTGCCAAGATGACCTCGATCGCCGAGAACTCCGTCGTCCCGAAAGTCTGGGGCGAAGATCATGTACTTCCGCGCATGCCTGACGGCCGCGGGTTCATGCGCACCGTCATGGGCCCAGGCGGTTGCATCTACCGCGTCTCCCCGGACGGTAAAGATTTCAACCTCTACGCGACTGGCTTCCGTAACATTTATGACGGCGCTTTCAACCGTGACGGCGAGTTGTTCACCTACGACGCCGACATGGAGTATGACTTCAATACGCCTTGGTACCGCCCCACCCGCGTGAATCACGTCGTCAGCGGTGCCGAATTCGGCTGGCGCAACGGTGCCGGCAAACGCCCTGAATTTTACGCCGACAACCTGCCGGCCGCGGTCAACATCGGCCCCGGCTCGCCCACCGGCGTGACCTTTGGTTACGGTGCCAAATTCCCGGCCAAGTTCCAGGAATCGCTTTTCATCCTCGATTGGAGTTGGGGAAAAATCTACGCGATTGACCTCAAGGCCAAAGGCTCGAGCTACGCCGGTACCAAGACTGACTTCATCAGCGGCGGCCCCCTTCCCGTCACCGACGTCCTCATCCATCCGAAAGATGGCGCGATGTATTTCGCGATCGGCGGGCGGAAGGTCCAATCCGGCCTCTACCGCGTAACTTATGTCGGTAAGGAAAGCACCGCACCAGTAGTCGCCGAGGCCAAGGCCTCACCCGAACGCGACCTACGCCATCAGCTCGAAGCCTTCCACGGCCATAAAGACCCGAAGGCCGTGGCCTTTGCTTGGCCGCACCTCAGCAGCCCTGACCGTTTCATCCGCTGGGCCGCCCGTATCGCCATCACCCACCAGCCCGTCTCTGAGTGGAAAGACAAGGCCTTGATGGAAACCAATCCCGACGCCCGCAACGAGGCGCTCCTCGCCCTCGCCCAAGTCGGCGGCATTTGCCCTTTCCATCGCGTGGGTGAAACCGTCGTCGACGCCAAACTTGGCGCAGAACTTCTCGAAGGCATCCTCAAGGCCGATTGGAAAAGCCTGAGTAACGACCAGCGCCTCGCGCTTGTCCGCGTCACTGAGATTGTCCTCAACCGCTACGGCAAGCCCGCCGACGCGACCGTGCAGGCGCTCATCGCCAAATTCGATCCCGCCTTCCCCGCTGATAACTTCGAGCTTAATTGGGAACTCTGCGAGACGCTCGTCGCGCTGCAGGCTCCTTCCGCTGCCGCCAAGGGCATCGCGTTGCTCAACAATGCCGAGAGCCAGGAGCCGCAAATGGAATACGCCCGTAGCCTGCGCAACCTGAATACCGGCTGGACGCCCGAGTTGCGCAAGCAGCAACTCGAATGGTTCCTCAAAGCTGCCAACTACCGTGGCGGCTCCAGCTTCGCCAAGTTCAACGAATTCATCCGCAACGACTCGCTCGCGACTTTCACCGACGCCGAGAAGACGTCGCTCGCCGAGCTCATCAGCCGCAAACCTGAGCCAAAGTCAGCGATTGAGAACGTCGGTGCCATGTTCGCGGGCCGGACGCCAAAGAACTGGACGCTCGAGGAACTCAGCGCCGCCGCCAGCAACGGCATGAAGAACCGCGACTACGCTCAAGGCCGCAAGGTCTTCAGCGCCGCCGCCTGCTTCACCTGCCACCGCTTCGGTAATGCCGGAGGCATGACCGGTCCTGACCTCACCCAGGCCGGAGGTCGTTACAGCCCGCACGACTTCCTCGACCAAATCATCAACCCGAGCAAGGTGCTCAATGAGCAATTCATCCCAATCGTCGTCACCAAGAACAACGGCGAAGTCGTCACCGGCGTCGTCGTCAATCTCAACGGCGACCGCGTCAGCATCAACACCGACGCCTCCGACCCCATCCAGCAGGTCGCCATCGACCGCAAGGAAGTGAAGAGCATCGAGCCGAGCAAAATTTCGCCGATGCCTCCGATGCTCCTCAGCATGCTGACCCAGGAAGAGATTCTGGATCTCGTGGCCTACGTCCTGAGCGGTGGCGATAAAGCCAACGCGATGTTTAAGAAGTAAGGGACGCAGGGACAAAAACTTAACCTGAAGGGGTCTGGCCAAGCGCCAGACCCCTTTTTTGTGCATTTAAAGGGCGAAGCCCCATTTACTGATTTACACATCTGAAAGGGGGGCCGAAAGATATGATAGATATGAAGAAGCTAGCCCTCTGCCTCTTGACCCTCATCGCGACCTGGTTACCGGCCGCGGAAACGACCCAGCGACTGGCTGGAGGCTGGGAATACTATCAAGGCTCGCTCGGCAGCGCCTGGGAAGTCTGGCGCGGTGACGCGGCGAGCGACAACGTCACTTGGACGAACGTCACCCTGCCCCATTGCTTCAACGGGCGGGACGCCGTCGACCCGGATGTCCGCTATTACCAAGGCCCGGGCTGGTATCGCACCAAGCTCAAGGTCGCGAACCCCTATCCCAACGGACGTACCTTGCTGCACTTCGACGGGGCTGGCCAGAAATCGCAGGTCTTCATCCACACCCGCAAAGTCGGCGAGCATACCGGAGGCTACGACGAATGGACCGTGGATATCACCGAAGCGGCGAAGAATCCAGAATTCAAAGGCGAAGTACCGCTGGCCGTCCTTTGTGATAATTCGCGGAATGCCGAAAGCATCCCTTCGGACCTGAGCGACTTCAACCGTTACGGCGGACTGTATCGACATGTCAGCGTCATCTACACCCCGGCCGTCGCGCTGGAACGCGCGCACGTGAACGCCACCCTGAACGGCAAGCAGGCCCAAGTTGAAATCAAGGCCCGCCTCCGCAACCCGACGGAACTCAAAAGCGACCTGGAAATCAGCATCGTCGTGCGAGATGCGAAAGATCAGATCGTCCACCAGAGCTCAAAGAAAACGCCAGCATGGAACGGCGAAACCGCCCTCGACACTTTCACGCTCGATAACCCAGCGCTCTGGTCGCCAAGCGCCCCGAATCTTTATAAAGTCAGCCTCACCCTCAAATCCAGCCACGGCGAACAAACCCTCGGCGAACGTTTCGGCGTGCGGAGTTGCGAATGGGTCGAGCACGGACCGTTCAAACTCAATGGCGAACGCCTGCTGCTTCGCGGTACGCATTACCACGAGGACCATGCCGGCACCGCGGCCGCCGTGCCCGACGACGTCGTGCGCCAGACCCTTAAAATGATCAAGGACATGGGGGCGAACTTCGTGCGCCTGGGTCATTACCAACAAGCGCCGCTGGTCCTCGAGCTTTGCGATGAACTCGGCCTGCTGGTCTGGGAAGAAGTCCCTTGGTGCCGAGGCGGCCTGGGCGGCAAAGAATACCAACAGCAAGCCAAAGACATGCTGACGGCGCTGATCGACCAGCACCGCAACCATCCGGCGATCATCATGTGGGGCATGGGTAACGAGAACGACTGGCCCGGCGATTTCGAAGTCTTCGATAAGGATAAAATCCGGACCTTCATGAAGGAGCTTAACGACTTGTCGCATCAGTTGGATGCTTCGCGCCCGACGTGCATCCGCCGTTGCGACTTCTGCAAAGACATCGTCGATATCTACTCGCCCAGCATCTGGGCAGGTTGGTATTCGGGCCGCTACACCGAATACAAAGCTTCGGCGGAGAAGGCCTTAAAGGACACCCCGAGATTCTTCCACGCCGAATGGGGTGGCGACAGCCACGCGCACCGCTTCGCCGAAGAACCTGAAAAAATGATGGGCAAAGTCGCCACCGGCCAAGGCACGGCCGAAAAAGGCAAAGCTTACAAACTGGCGGGGGGCAAAGTACGCATGTCCAAAGACGGCGATTGGTCGGAAAGTTACATGTGCAACCTGTTTGACTGGCACCTCAAGGAACAAGACGAGATGCCTTGGCTGACGGGCAGTGCCCAATGGATCTTCAAGGATTTCGCGACGCCCCTGCGGCCTGAAAACCCCGTCCCACGCGTGAATCAAAAAGGCGTCATCGAGCGCGACGGAACGCCCAAGGAAACCTATTACGTCTTTCAAAGTTATTGGGCAGAGAAACCCATGATTCATATTTTTGGTCACGGCTGGCCCGTGCGTTGGGGCAAACCGAACGAAGAGAAAGAAGTGAAAGTTTATTCGAACTGCGACGAGGCGGAACTTTTCGTCAATGGTAAGTCGGTCGGGACGAAGAAACGCGTCAGCGCAGATTACCCGGCGGCTGGCTTGCATTGGAACGTCAAACTCGCCGACGGTAAGAACACCTTAAAAGCAAGCGGACGTCGCAACGGCCAAGCAGTCACCGACACCTTGGAAATCGGCTACCAAAGCAAAGCGTGGACCCAACCGGCCAAACTTACCCTCAACGAGATCGAACAAAAAGATGGTCTCGTCACCCTGGAAGCCCGCCTCTTTGACGCGCAGGGCGTCGAATGTTTAGATGCCGCCAACCTCGTCCGTTTCGGACTGCTCGGCGATGGCAGACTCCTCGACAACCTTGGCACCTCGACGGGCTCGAGGTCCGTCCAACTTTATAACGGCCGGGCCCGGATTTCACTGCAACTGAGCGGCCAAGAGGCGATCAGCTCACTTTCGGCCGAAGGCTTACCCACCGTGTTCTTACCAATCAAAAAGAAGTAACAGGCGGCAAGGCGAGGGGTTGCAGTCGGCTGGTGAGGTGTTTAAAAAATCCTACCCCCATGAACAAACTGACTGCCCTTCTGTTAGCATGCCTTTTCGTCACCGCCGTCGGTCAAGAAAAGCCCAAAGCTAACCGACCCCCACCCAAGAAAGCATCGGGCGGAAAAACCGGCGGCTACCCTCCGGTCATCGAAGGCACTCAGGTCGAGACCTATCGTAAAATCGGGGACAGCGAGATGAAAGTCTGGATCTTTAATCCCACCGAAAAAGCGACCAGCCCACGCGCCGCGATCGTCTTTTTCTTCGGCGGCGGCTGGACCGGCGGTTCTCCGGTGCAATTTGAAGCGCAGAGCCGGGAACTTGCGGCGC
The DNA here is from genome assembly GCA_026397965.1 of Verrucomicrobiota bacterium. Classification (GTDB taxonomy): domain Bacteria; phylum Verrucomicrobiota; class Verrucomicrobiia; order Opitutales; family UBA953; genus UBA953. Next base: position 36,693 of record JAPLTU010000079.1, read on the forward strand.
GCGGGATGGTCGCGCTCGTCGCTGATTACCGTGTCGCCTCGCGCCAACAGGCCAAGCCGGCCGACTGCGTATCGGATGCCAAAGCCTGCGTCCGCTGGATACGGACTAATGCCGTGCGCCTAGGCATCGACCCCGACCGCATCGCCGCCGCTGGAGGCTCGGCAGGTGGCCACCTCGCCGCTGCGACCGGAACCTTACCCGGACTCGAAGGCAGCGATCAGGACCTCAAGATTTCCTCGGTGCCGAACGCCCTGATACTTTTCAACCCTGGCACCGTCATGGCACCTTTTCCCGACCTCGACCTCAAAGGTTTCGGCGCCGGACTTGATAAGGCCAAATTCGGTTGTGAGCCCGAAGCGATTTCTCCTTTGCACCACGTCAAGAAAGGCACACCCCCGACCATCATCTTCCACGGCAAAGCCGATACCACCGTCCCCTACACCACCGTGGAGAAATTCGCCGAAATCATGAAGAAGAACGGCAACCGCTGTGAACTCGTCGGCTATGAAGGCGAAAAACACGGCTTCTTTAACACGAGTAAAAAGCAGGAAACCCTCGAAGCCGCCGACGCCTTCCTCGTTTCCCTCGGCTACCTTCCGGCCAAGAAATAATATGAAAGCCCTGCTCTGCTTCTTTGCCTTGGGGGCTTCGACGCTCCTGGCTGCCACCCGGCCGAACGTCGTCATCCTGCTCGCCGACGATGCGGGTTGGGGGGACTATTCGTTTAACGGTAATCACCAGCTCGCGACGCCGAATATCGACTCGCTCGCTAAGACTGGAGCGCACTTCGACCGCTTCTTCGTGCAGCCGGTATGCTCGCCCACCCGTTCCGAGTTTCTGACTGGACGCTACCACCGTCGCCTCGGCGTGTATGGCGTCTCCACCGGCCAAGAGCGCATGAACCTCGACGAGAAGACCTTCGCCGACTCTTTCAAAGCGGCGGGCTACGTCACCGGCATCTTTGGTAAGTGGCACAATGGCAGCCAGTGGCCTTATCACCCGCTGGCCCGCGGCTTCGACACCTTCTGGGGCTACACCTCCGGCCACTGGGGCGAATACTTCGACGCCCCGCTAGAAAACAACGGCGTCATGAAGCCCTCCAAGGGCTATATCGTCGACGTCCTGACCGACAAAGCCCTGCAGTTCATCGATCATAACAAAGATAAACCATTCCTGTGCTACGTACCCTTCACCACGCCGCACTCGCCGTTCTCCGTCCCGCCCGAGGACTGGAATCGCTTCAAGGATAAACCCATCACCCAGACCGCGACCAACCCGAAAGACGAAGAGGCTGACGCCACCCGCTGCGTCTGGGCCATGCTTGAGAACCAGGATCGCAACGTCGGCCGCATCCTTGCCAAACTCAAGGAACTGAACCTCGAGAACGACACCATCGTTGTTTATTTCTCAGACAACGGCCCGAATACCTCGCGCTGGACTGGCGGCATGAAAGGCAAGAAGGCCATGACCGACGAAGGCGGCGTCCGCTCGCCCCTCTTCATCCGTTGGCCCGGCAAGATCGCCGCCGGCTCGCAGGTCAAGCCTATCGCCGGCGCCATCGACCTTAGCCCGACGCTCCACGCCCTAGCTGGCGTGAAGCGCGTTGGCGACAAGCCGCTCGACGGCCGCGACCTCACGCCGCTACTCAACAAAGGCTCGGACGCCGATTGGGCGCCGCGTACCATTTTCAACTCCTGGGCCAACAACGTCAGCGTGCGCACGCAGACGCACCGCCTCGACAACGCCGGTAACCTCTTCGACATGATCGCCGACCCCGGCCAGACCACGCCAATCCAGACTAAACAGCCCGAGCTTGCTAAGGAACTGACCACGGCCGTCGCCGCTTGGCGCAAGGAACTCGGTATCGCGACCCCCGCAACCGGCAAAGGTAAGGGCAAGACCGCCAACGGCCCCGGCAATGCGGTCGATCCTCGCCCCCTCGCGATCGGCTACCGTGAATTCCCCATTACGATGCTACCTGCCCGCGACGGAGAACCGCGCGGCGAGATGCTTCGCAGCGGTAAGGCACCCAACTCTTCGTACTTCGTAAACTGGACGAAGACGACCGACTCCGCCGTTTGGAATATCGAAGTCGTGACCGCCGGAACCTATGTCGTGACGCTGGATTACACCTGCCCCAAGGCCGACGTCGGCTCCAAAATCGAACTCTCTTTCGAAGGTACGATCCTCAAGGGCATCGTCGCCGAGGCTTGGGATCCGGCCTTGATCACCGATCAAGACGTCGTGCCGCGCGGCACCGGCGAGTCGCTGATGAAGCCTTTTCATACCATGATCCTCGGCGAAGTCCGGCTCGAGCCAGGCAAAGGCGAGCTCAAGCTGCGGGCAACCGATATCCCTGGAAAAAGTGTGATGGAACTTCGGCGCGTGACCATGACTCTCAAGTGAAGATGCAATCCTCGGCCTTACTCCTATTGCTCTCCGCCGGCCTCATAGCCGCGGACGCCCCACAAGCGGGCAACGAGCAGGTCGAGCAGGTCATGAAGTCCTTCAAGGGCCGCGGTGTGATGGCAGATGATACTCCGGCCTCGAAACCAGCGGAGGCGTTGAAGAAGTTTACCGCCCGCGCAGATCTTGCGATCGACCTCATGGCGGCCGAGCCTTCGCTCGCGCAGCCCATCTACGGCAGCTGGGATTCGCAAGGGCGCTTCTGGGTGACCCAATACCTCCAATACCCCTTCCCGGCTGGGCTCAAGGTCGTCAGTTACGACGAGCACATCCGCGCCAAGTTCGACAAAGTCCCGCTGCCTCCTCCCCGCGGCGAGAAAGGCGCCGACATCATCAGCGTCTTCGAAGACACGCAAGGCACCGGAAACTTCGACAAGCATACCGACGTCCTGAAAGGCCTTAACATTACCACGGCCGCTTTGCCGGGCATGGGACGCGTCTGGGTCCTTAATCCGCCTTACCTACTCAGCTACGCCACCCGAGACGGCCTACCGGTCGGCGACCCTGAAGTCGAACTCAGCGGCTTCGGTCTCGAGGATACGCACAGCACCGCCACCAGCCTCAAGTGGGGTATGGACGGCTGGCTCTATGGCGCGAACGGTAGCACCACCACGGGCAACGTCAGTAGCCTTCATAGCAAAAATATCAAATGGGAAGGCCAGTGCATCTGGAGATTTCATCCGACGCGCAAGGTCTTCGAAATCTACGCCGAAGGCGGCGGCAACACTTACAGCCTCGAGATTGACGGCAAAGGCCGCGTCTTTTCCGGCACCAATGGTTACGAGCGCGGCATGCACTACGAGCAAGGCAGTTATGGGATCAAAGCCTGGGGTAAGCACGGACCGCTGACGAATCCTTATGCCTTCGGTTGGTTTGAGCATATGAAATGCGAAGGTGAGCGGCTTCGCTTCTCGCAAGCCTTCGCTATCTACGAAGGCGGATTATTGAGTAAAGAATACGACGGGCAGATCATCGCGGCCAACTCGCTCGCCAATAAAATCTATCTCAGCACCCGGGTCGAGGATGGCTCGACGTTTCGGACGCACGATGAAGCCGACCTGATCGCCAGTTCGGATCGCTGGTTCCGGCCCGTCTGGACCGGGGTCGGTCCGGATGGTGCCATCTATCTCGCGGATTGGTACGACACCCGCCTCAGCCACGTGAAGCCGGTGGACGACTGGGACAAAGAACGCGGCCGTGTCTACCGAGTACGCCCCGCTGGCGAAGCGCCGAAGCTCAAGCCTTTCGACCTGCATACGTGCCCACCCGCCGAACTGCTGAGCTATCTCGGACACCGCAACGTCTGGTTCCGCAAGCAAGCCGTCCTCGAGATCGGCTGGCGCAACCTGCAGGAGCTGACCCCGGCCCTCCGCGAGAAACTCGCCGGCGCGAACGCCCTCGAAGCCCTCTGGGCGTTGGACGCACTCGGCCAGGCCAAAGACGTGCCGCTCAATCACGCGGATCCCTATGTGCGACGCTGGTCGGTCAAGATCATGGGCGAACGCAATGACACGCCCGATGCCACCCTCCTGAAGTTAGCGAAGACCGAAACGCAGATCGAAGTTTGCGCGCAGATTTTGGCCTCGGCCAAAAAGATGCCCGCTTCGCTGCCCTTGCTCTGGGCAGGCGTCAGTCAGGTCGATGACTCCAGCGGACACATTCCTTTACTCGCCTGGTGGGCCCTCGAGTCAAAGGCCGAGAAAGAC
>JAPLTU010000015.1 GCA_026397965.1 Verrucomicrobiota bacterium
AATTTAAGCCGGCATCGTTCAAAAAAGTCAGGCGCTGCTCGAGGCCGCGTCGCGCCTCCTCGGCTGGGATGACGCGCGGATGCGTGGCAAGTTCGCGGGTGAAGGCGAGGGCTGCGGGAATCGTTAAGGCCAGGAATTCAGCCATATTTTTACCGGCCAGGCGGAGGGAAAGTGCCGAAGGCGATAGGCGTTGGCCGTGGCAACCCGCACAGGTCGAGCCGGACTGGAACTGGAGCAGGCGTTGGCGGAGCGATTCACCGGTCGTCGTCCGGTAAGCATGTTCAAGCTCCGCGAACATGCCCGCCCAAAGGGTCTCGACTAATTTACGCCCTTTGACTGGCGGCAGTTGAAAGATTCTTTTCGAATCGCCGTGCAGGATGAGTTGGCGAATGCCTGGGGCTAAATATCGCCAGGGGGTCTTGAGGTCGAAGGGGGTCTGCTCGGCCAAGGCGCGTAACGTGGCATTGCGTCGGATGAGCGTCTTACGGGTCGCACATTTCCATGGTTTTACCGCGCCATCATTGAGCGAAAGGCTTTCGTCGCGGACCGAGAGACTTTCTTGGAAACGCAATTGCCGGCCTAAGCCGCCGCAATCTGGGCAGGCACCGCTCGGGTGATTGTGCGAGAGGGCGCGCGGGCTGATGTCTTCGTAAGTCTCGCCGCAGTGTTCGCAGGCAAGGTGAAGAGAGAGCACGTGTTCGGTCCAGTCACCGCCACTCTCGGCGAGGACGAGGGCGCGATTTCGTCCTTCGCGAAAAGCGAGTTCGAGGGAATCGGCAAGACGGCTACGTTGGTCGGTCGCCATCACGATGCGGTCCACGACGATGTCGAGTTGCTGCGCGTCGCGCCCGACGAGCAAGCCTTCCGCTTCTTCGAGCGTGACGACTTTGCCATTGAGACGCAGCCGCGTGAAGCCTCGGCGACTGAGGTCGGCGGTCGTTTCCAGCAAGACCGAGGGTCGATCTTTCGTGATGGGGGCGATGAGCATCAATCGCGTGCCGTTGGGAATGGCTTCTAAGGCCCGAAGATTATCATCCAATGAGCGTCGGCGAACGGGGTGGCCATCCTTGAGGCATCGCCGATCGCCCGCTAAGATCCAAAGCGGGCGGGCGTGGTCGGAGATTTCGGTGAGCGTCGCCACCGTCGAGCGCGGATTGGTGTTCCCGCCCGTGCGTTGCGCGATTGCGATGACGGGTGAGAGCCCGCGGATAAAATCGACATCGGGACGCGCTACGGACTCAAGCATCCCTCGAGCCTTGGCGGAAAGGGATTCGAGGTATTGGCGGCAACCCTCCGCATGAAGGGTATCGAAGGCCAGGGACGACTTTCCCGAGCCGCTCACGCCGGTGATGACCGTGAGGCGGTTGCGCGGCAGGATGACCTCCACGTTCTTCAGATTGTGGGTGCGGGCGCCTTTGATGTGGATGGGCGTGCTCAGAGGGGTGAACCATACCTTGGAACGCCCAAGGGAGAAGTGCGAAGTAGGGGAGGGTGCTTTCCGTTAATAAGTCCCTTATCATTTCACTTTTACCCGAAACCTTAACCTGTTAATTTACGGGGATGTTCCGTCCCTTGGCCGCCCTTTTCATGTTCTGTACCGCCGCTGTTTTGGCGGATAAAGAAGAAACCCGCGTCCTTTTTTTGGGAGATAGCATCACGTATGGCGGCAATTGGGTGGTGTCTGTCGAATCCGCCATCCGGGCGCAGAAGGGTTTGGCGCGTGCGACCGTCGTCAACCTGGCCCTTTCGAGCGAAACCACTTCCGGACTTTCGGAGTCTGGTCATGCGGGTGGCAGTTTTCCGCGACCTGATCTGCACGAGCGTTTGCAGCGGGCGTTGACGCAATTCAAGCCCACGCTCGTGGTTGCGTGTTATGGCATCAACGATGGTATTTATCAGCCCCTTGATTCGCAACGCTTCGCTGCTTATCGCGACGGGATTATCCGTCTGCGTTTGGCGTGCATCAAGGCCAGCGCCAAGATTGTCCTGCTGACGCCGCCCCTTTACTCGCCTGATAATCGTCCGAAAGATGCGATCAATTACAATGGTGTCATGGATGCTTATGCCGCTTGGCTCGTGGAGCAGAAAGCTGCGGGTTGGCAGGTGATCGATATCCGCCCAAAGCTGCGCGATGCCGTTGCGGCGGCAAAGCAAGCTGACCCAAAATTTATTTACGCCAAAGATAATTTACATCCCGGTGATGAGGGTCACCTCTTTATTGCGCAGGCGGTGTGGCCTGAGCTCGCTAAGTATATGAAATGGAAACCGGAGACGTCGTTTGCCGAAGGAGCTAAATTCAAGAACTTGCAGCAAAGTATGACTGTGCTTCGGAATGCCTGGCTTAC